>CAZTNH010000200.1:0-2510 GCA_964615395.1 uncultured Sulfurimonas sp. | reverse complement strand
TCTTTTTCTTTCTCTCTTCATTGAAAAGTTTTCTACGAGAAACAATGATTGAGTTTTCAGCAGCATCAACTTTAACAACTTGAGCTTTGATTTTACGACCAACAACATCGTCAGTATCTTTAAACGCTGCAAGTGAACGTGGCATAAAGAAAGAAACTGCATCAGCTTCAACTACATAACCACCACGATTTTTCTTAGTAATGATACCTTCAATAACTGTATCTTCAAAGTCATCTTTGTGTGCATCGATAAACTCAATAGTTTTCTCTTGCTCAAGTACTTTCTTATAAGAAATCTTAGGACGTTCATTATAGTAACCCATTTGCATTACTTTAATCTTATCACCACATGCGAACTTAAGTTCACCATTTTCGTCACGGATTTCGTCAAGGCTTAAAATACCCTCTAACTTATCACCAACACCTACTAATGCTCTGTTGTCTTCCGCTTGGATTTCAACTATCTCGCCTTCTACTATACGGCTAGTCTCTTGTTTCTTTTCACTCTCTGCAAACATCGCTGCAAAGTTTTCTTCATCTAATAATTCGTTATCGAACGCCATTATCTATCCTCTGTTACATAAAAATTGTCGTGATTATACCAAAAAAAAGATTTATTTGCTATTAATTAAAAAAAGAAGTGAGGAAAAAGGGAAGAAAGTGTTAATAAAAGATTAATTAACACGCTCTTGTATAGAATGTATAACATTTTGAATAATCCAGTCAGGTGTTGATGCACCAGCACTTATACCACAAAATTCTTTATTTTCAAACCACGAAAAGTCTAAATCATTTTCATCTTCAATATGATAAGAGTTAGCACACTTATCATGAGAAATACTATATAACTCTTTAGTATTAGATGAGTTTTTCCCACCAATAATAATCATAATATCTGCTTTCTTTGCTATTTTATTCACTGCTTCTTGATTTTCAAAAGTAGCATTACAGATAGTATTAAAAACTCTTACTTCTTTATGTCTAGGAATAAGGTAAGTAGCTATAGCCATATAATCTTCAACTTTTCTAGTTGTTTGAGCTATTAAAGCGACTCTCTCTTTAAGTTTTAGTTTTTCAACATCTTCTACATCAGTTACAACTTCTGCACCATGAGTAGCATAAGATTTAACTCCTTTTATCTCTGGATGTTTTACATCACCAAAAATCACTACATCATAACCAGCTTCACTCATCTCTTGAGCAATCTCTTGTGGTTTAGTGACATAAGGACAGGTAGCATCAATTACTTCAACACCAGATTTATGCAGTGAGCTAAGCTCATCTTTTACTATTCCATGTGTTCTCACAATTGCTTTTTCACCACTTTTAAAAGTCGTAAAATCTTCTACAAGTCCTACCTTATAATCTCTATCAAGACGTGCTATCTCTTTAGAGTTATGTATTAGTGGACCATATGTCGCAGCATTTGTATTATCCTCTGCAATTTTAATAGCACGCTTTACACCAAAACAGAAACCATAATTTTCAGCTAATTCAATTTTCATCAGTTTATCTCTATCTTTGTAATTTTTTGTAAAAGTTCAAAAAAGTTTGGAAATGATGTATTTATACACTCTAAATCACTCACTTCCATTCCACAACGAAGCCCTGCAATAATAAAACTCATAGCGATTCTATGGTCACCATCACTATCAACCTTAGCTGATTTTAGCTCACCACCGACTACTCTGTAACCATCTTTATACTCATAAACTTCTATATTAGCCATACGTAAACCCTCAACTACAGTTGAAATTCTATCTGACTCTTTTACACGAAGTTCTTCTGCATTTTTTACAAATGATTCACCTTCAGCACAAGCCATAGCAATTGAGAGAGCGGGAAGTTCATCAATAAGCCATGATATATTATCTTCTACAACAATCCCATGAAGTTTAGAGTACTTTACACTTATGTTACCTATTGGTTCATATTTATTATCTGTAATTTCATAAGAGATATTAGCACCCATTCGCTCTAGTGCTTTAAAGGCTTCAATACGTGTAGGATTTAAAGTAACACCCTCTAAAACTATATTAGAATCAGGGGTAATAGCAGCTGCTACTGCAAAGAAAAATGCAGATGATGGATCAGCTGGAACACGAATAGTTAATGGTGAAAGTAAATTTTTCATAGGAGAGATAGTCGTTTTAAGTCCATCTACTTTAATATCAGCACCCATACCTTTTAACATACGTTCTGTGTGGTCACGGGATAGTTCAGGCTCAGTATATGTGCAAGTACCATTAGCACGAAGAGCAGCTAAAATCATACAAGATTTCACCTGCGCAGAAGCTATTTTACTATCATAATCAAAGGAGTTTAAAGATGCTCCACGAATAGATAGAGGGGCGAAATCACCATCCTCTCTTCCATCAAGTTTTGCACCAATACTTAAAAGTGGTGTTGTCACTCTTTTCATAGGACGTGAACGGAGATATTTATCGCCAGTTAACACAAAATGACCATTTGCAGAACTTAAAAGTCCACAAAACAGACGCATTCCTGTCC
>CAZTNH010000199.1:0-2512 GCA_964615395.1 uncultured Sulfurimonas sp. | reverse complement strand
AAAAAGAGACAAAACAGTATATTTCAGCTTCCCATGAACTAGATGGAAAATCTTTGGCATCTGTTCCAAAAATGATTCATCGTGAAAAAAAGATACACTCATCTAAACCCCGTTTGGCGATAATCATAGATGATGTGGGGACTGCTTCTCAAGTTAGGGCTATTAAAAGTTTAGGTTTAGACCTTACCTTGTCATTTTTACCTCCAAGTAAGGCAAGACCAAATACTCCAAAGTTGGCTTCAAAAGAGAGACAGTATATGATTCACCTTCCTATGGAAGCACAAAACTGGAGTGCAGAAGAGCCAAATACTCTAAGGATTACAGATTCTCAAAGTAAAATATCAGCACGTATAAAAAAACTTAAAAAACTTTTCCCGAAAGTAAAATATATTAACAATCATACTGGAAGTAAATTTACTGCAAATGAGATAGCTATGAACCGACTTATGTTTGCTCTCAATGCTAACAATATCCGTTTTATAGATAGTCGAACAACTGCTCAAACAAAAGCACCAAAAGTGATGAAGAATTTTGGATTTAAATATATGGCTCGTGATGTTTTTTTAGACCATCATATGGATAAAGCTTATGTGAAAAAGCAGATAAAAGAGGCTATAAAAATAGCTAAACGCCATGGAACAGCCATTGCCATAGGTCATCCTCACAAAAATACAATTCAAGCACTCTACGAGTCAAAAAATCTACTTAAAGATGTGGATGTAGTGTTTATTAATCGTCTGAATTAATTGCATGATTAAAGAGATTGATTTTCATATAGATGAGTTAGAGGATATGAAAAAGTATCCACAAAATCTTTCATATATTGGAGAGACTTTACTTCTGAAAAGGAAAAAAATCTCTATCATTGGAAGTCGTAAACCAAATCAGTATGCAAGATATAAAACAGAAGAGTTAGCAAGAAAACTCTCTCTATCTGGCGTTTGTATTGTAAGTGGTGGTGCTATTGGTGTGGATGCTCTTGCTCATAAAGCAGCAAAATCTAACAATACTATCATCGTAGCAGCAACAGGTTTAGATAAACGCTACCCTGCAATAAATAAAAACCTTATAGAAGATGTAGAGAAAAATGGTTTAGTTTTAAGTCAGTTTGCAAAAGGCTCTCCCTCCACAAAATACAATTTTGTTTTGAGAAATGAACTTGTAGTTGCACTAGGTGATATCCTTATCGTTACCTATGCTGATTTAAAATCAGGGAGTATGCGAAGTGTTGAGTATGCTCTAAAGATGAAAAAAGAGATATATGTTCTCTCTCATAGAATAGGGGAGAGTGAAGCGACAAATAAGCTTCTTCAAGAGGGAAAAGCTAAAGCTATTTACGACATAGATGAGTTTGTAAAGCAGTTTGGTGATGTGAAAATTAAAGAGAAAAAAGGGGATGAGTTTTTAGAATTTTGTAAAACAAATCCTACTTACGATGCAACACTCTCTAAGTTTCCATCGAGAGTGTTTGAGGCTGAACTGAGTGGAGAGATAGAGGTTAAGAACGGCTTTATAGTATTAACATAGCATCGCCGTAAGAGTAGAAACGATACTTCTCTTTTATAGCTTCGGAATAGAGTTCTTGTGTTTTTTCTAGTCCCACAAAAGATGCTACTAGCATCAAAAGAGTAGATTTTGGTAAGTGAAAATTTGTCAGTAGATGATTTACACGGCTGGGTTTATTTTGAGGATGAAGAAAAAGATTTGCTTCTCCACTCTGAACTTTTCCATGCTTATCGTAAAACTCAACAGTCCTTGTTGATGTTGTTCCTATACATAGTATTGGTGTTTGTGAATCTAAAATCTTTTTCGCTTTATCTGAAATGGCATAGTACTCTGAGTGCATTGGATGTTCTATGATGACATCAGCATCGACAGGTTTAAATGTACCACTCCCTACATGAAGTGTTACATAGGCATGTTTGAAGTTTTGGCAGACTCTTTTATGCTGTTCATCTGTGAAGTGAAGAGATGCAGTTGGTGCAGCTACTGCTCCCTCTTCTTTGGCAAAAACACTCTGGTACTCATTGGCATCCTCTTTACTGTCTTCTCTTTGGATATATGGAGGGAGTGGGATATGACCTATGATTTCGATGATAGGAAGCACTTCTTCAAAGCGTAGTTTCTCTTTGAGTTCCCAAGCGGGAGCTTGGGAACTAGGGTTGTTTTGAGCTTGGGAACTAGAGGCATTGGTGGTTTTTGTATTAGAGGGCTTTAAAATTTCAGAGCTGTAAAAATTTACAACTCTACTCCCATCATCATTTAACTTTATAACCTTAGCGACTAAGTTTTCATCAAATGCTATCTCTGTATCAACTTTAACTTTCCCTCGGATATAAACATTTATATCATTGGCGTTTAATGCACGGTTTATAAGTAGCTCTATCTTTCCACCACTAGGTTTAAAACCAAAGAGTCTCGCTTTTATAACCTTAGTATCATTAAAAATAAGTGCACAATCTTTAGGAATATATTTTTCAAAATCGTAATAGTGTGTATGAGTTATAGTATC
>CAZTNH010000198.1:0-2520 GCA_964615395.1 uncultured Sulfurimonas sp. | reverse complement strand
TTGTAGGAAAAGGTCTCACTTACGATAGTGGTGGTCTTTCACTTAAACCTGGTACATCTATGGTAACTATGAAGATGGATAAGGCTGGTGCATGTGCTGTTTTAGGTATGATTAAAGCAGCATCTGAGATGAAACTTGATGTTGAAATTCATGCTTTTGTGGGTGCTGTTGAAAATATGATTGGTGGTGATGCTTACAAACCTGATGATGTTTTAGTATCTCGTAGTGGAAAAACTATAGAGGTTAGAAATACTGATGCAGAAGGGCGTTTAGTTCTTGCAGATGTTCTTGACTATGCACAAGACAAAGTAAAATCTGACTATCTTTTTGACTTTGCAACACTTACGGGTGCTTGTATGGTAGCAGTTGGTCAATATACAACTGGTGTTATGGGACACTCTAGCAGACTTAAACACTCTGTAGGTAAAGCTGCAACGACTTCAGGTGAGCTTACAGCATCTCTACCATTTAACAAACATCTTAAAAAACAGATAAAAAGTGAAATAGCCGACATCTGTAACATCTCTAACAAACCATATGGTGGAGCTATCACAGCAGGACTCTTCCTTGATGCTTTCATAAAAGAGGAGAACAAAGATAAATGGCTTCACTTTGACATCGCAGGTTCAGCCTATACTGAGTCACCATGGGATGTAAATGTTTATGGTGGAACTGGTGCTGGTGTTAGATTTATGAGTGAGTTTTTAAAGTCACTTTAGCTTATGAAGATTCTACTTACTCTTATAATTTTTTTCTTACATAGCTTATATGCAAATGAAAATTGGATTAAGATAGAGTCTTTCAACAAAACAAAAACTCCAAAAAAAGAGACTCGACCAGATATAAATTTATCTAAAATTGAGCCTCTTAATAAGATGATGCGAAAAGTTGCTCTTATAAAACAGCTCATTGATGCTACAAATGTACTTAAAAAGAAAAAAGAACCAAAGAGTAAAAAAAATTGGTTTCCAATCAAACAAGAGAAAGGAGAGTAATCCGTATAACATCATACTCAATCTTTGCATCTAAAGCTTCAAAGATTGGCTTTAAACGGATTTGACCATTCTCACTAAAATCATCTTTACTCTTTTTTTCTTCTATTTTTAAGACAGCATCTCTCACTAACATTTGAGTTTTCTCATCTGGCATAAACTTATCCAAATTTATATCAGGCTCTTGCTCTTTTAAGATACTCAGATGTTTAATAATAGTCCCCTTACTCATACCTCTTCGTAAGGCTAAGTCATCAATGGAAGTAGCACTCTCTATCATCTCTTTAGTTTGTATATGCGTAGGAGTCACACTATTTTTAACTATCTTTTTCTCTGATTTTAAAATAACTTCTTCTGCTTTTATAGCACTCATATCTGTTATACCATCTATACTTAAAATGTAGGAGTCAAATATTTTTTCAAGGTTCTCAGGAGCGATAGCCAATATCTCATCACTCGCTTTTTGAGAAGCTGCTTTGATCCTATCATCTATATGTAAAATAAGAGGATCAACTGTTAAAGCTGTCTCATTTAAACCCATAAGTCTCAGTCCATCTATATTTTTAATCCGAGAGAGTGCTACATAACCCTGCCCTACTTCAAAGGTTTTTGAGAGGTCTATCTCAGCAGAGTCAAGTGTCATTCCTTGTGATTTGTGAATTGTTATCGCCCATGCAAGTTTCAAAGGAAGTTGTGCAACTTTAGCAACTATATTTCCACTCTCATTCTCCATATTCCAATCCTCTAAACCCACTTTTATAAGCGAACCGTACGATGTTTTAACTATCGGTAGAGTTGTCTCTTTATCAAAATCTACTACAACACCTGTCGTTCCATTCACAAAACCCAACTCTTGATTGTTTTTTATGAACATCACCACGGCATCTTTTTTAAGAGTTATCTCCTCTAAAACAAGTGAAGATTTGAAGATTTTTTCTATATTTTTCGCAGTTCCTTCTGACTTATACTTAAAAAGATGAGAGGGATTAGTGAGTCTATTTAACTCATCGTTATTAATTCTATCTACATCAACATTATGTGTGTAGAGCTTTGTAGGTGTGAAGTCAATACTAAGTTCTTTATGATGTCTGGCGTTTAAAATATCCAAAGAGTGACTAGAAACACTCCCACTTCTAATCTCATCTAAGATACTAATGAGTACATTATCATCTTGTCTAAACTTCTCTTGAAGATAACATGTTTTTAAATTCAGTGCTTTCCAAGAGGGCGATTGCCATGCAAAACGTTTATCTGTAGGGACTCTTGATATTGGAGGTAGCTGAAAGAAATCTCCTGAGAGTATGGTTTGAACACCACCAAAAGGTATATCATTTTTCTTAAAAGCTCTAAGTATTTTATCTATGGAAGAAAATATCTCAGGAGAGACCATTGAAATCTCATCGATGATAAGAACTTTGAGTTTAGAAAATCTTGTTTGTAAATACTTCTTTTCTAGTAAAGAGTCGATGTAATAATCATCCACCTCACTCCGAATCCCTAAACTAAAAAATGAGTGTATAGTTTGACC
>CAZTNH010000197.1:0-2526 GCA_964615395.1 uncultured Sulfurimonas sp. | reverse complement strand
AATCTTTAGGAATATATTTTTCAAAATCGTAATAGTGTGTATGAGTTATAGTATCTGTAGCTCTATCATAAACAAGCAGTTTTGCATGGTCTCGGGGTGAAGCTGGATATGTAGCTATGAGTTCCTCAGGAAGAGTAAAGTCATAGCTTGAAGTAAGGAGTTCTTTATCTGTCATACTAGTTGAAGTTAGTTTGATTCAGGAAGTTTTTCAGTAGTTAAAACTTCCTCTTCTTCTTCATCATCGTCTTCATCTTCATCCTCAGCAGGGTTTACTATCTTAACGATAATAATTGAGAGTCCATAAAGGATGATTAATGGACCAGCCATAAGAAGTTGAGTCAGAACATCAGGTGGTGTTAAAAGTGCTGCAACTATAAAGATAATAACGATAGCATATTTGAACCATGCGATAAGCTGTTTATCGTTGATAAGACCTAAAAGTGCTAAGAAGTAGGCAAATACTGGAAGCTGAAACGCCAGTCCAAATCCAAACATAATCTTCGTAAAAAAGCCTACATAATCTTCAATATTGATAAGAGGTGTAAACTTAAAACTACCAAATGTTATAAGAAAATCAAATCCAAAAGGGGTGACAACATAGTAGGCAAAAAGAACACCCGTGATAAACATAACTGTTCCACCAAGCACAAAAGGGATAACCATTTTTTTCTCATTTGCATAAAGTCCAGGTGCTATAAAACCCCAAATCTGAGAGAGTATAATAGGTAAAGCTCCTATAATAGCTGCAAAAAATGAGACTTTGAGTGCTACAAAAAAAGCACCACCAACCTGAGAAGTTGTAATCATCCCATCGGCTGCATGAACAGACTTTTTACCAACTTCTATAAGTGCAGCATTTAAAGGCTCTACCATCCATGTTAAGAGTGGTTCATGGAAAAAAAACATTACAAAAAACATAACTATTAAACTTCCAAGTGAAATGGCAAGTCTTTTTCTTAGTTCTTGTATGTGAGGTCTTAGCTCGTTAAACATCTTCTACCTCTGTATTAGAATCTTTTATATCAGAATCTTTTTTCTTTTTCTTTTTAAATGTTACTTCTTCTGTCTCTTTAGGCTCTGGCTTTTTAAGAGAGCTTAATCCATCACTTAAAAGAGACTCATCAAAACTACTGAGTTGTGCCTTAACATCCACAGATGCTTTTACATCTTCAAGTTGTGCCTTGTAAGCAAGAGCCTCTTTTTTTATGTCACTCATATGCATCTCTTCTTCAAGTGTATCTTTTACACTACCGATGGCATCTTTGGCACTTCTAAAAAATTTAGCGATGTCAACCATAGCAGATGGAAGTTTATCTGGACCTAAAAAGAGGACAGCGATAACAGCGATAATAAGTATCTCGGTAAATCCCATACCAAACATAGCAAGCCTTCATAGTTATTTATTTTTGAGATTCTATCTAAAGAATGATTAAGATGTTATAAATAGAACTATCTCATCTGCTAAAAGGTAGTCATTATTATAAAATGTAGCACTCTTATAAGTGAGTTTTTTCTCTTGAACAAGTAAGTTTGCTCTATTTAACTCATTTTTATTTAAAAGAGTCTCTTTGACACCTACAGATGAACGCCAACCTAAAAAAAGTTCTTCTATCTTTTTATCCTCTTCTTCTAATATCTCAACTCTAATTTTGAGAGGGTTTTGAATATACTCCTCTATGATAGGAGTAGGGTAGTAGCGTTTGAGTTGGCGTTTTCCAACTGCTCCAGCTCCAACTCCTATATAATCTCTGTAGAGCCAATAGCCTTTGTTGTGTGTCGATTGGTATCTGCCAAAGTTACTTATCTCATACTGTGGAAAACCATTTTTTTCTATAGTCTCAAATATCCATGATGTTAGCTCTAACTGCTCAGAACTCATCTGAGGTTTAGACTCAAATGCTGTTCCCTCTTCAATGGTAAGGGCATAGGCACTTATGTGATTTATAGGGAGGCTAAACGCCAGCTCTATATCTTTTGAGAGTAGCTCTTTTGTGTCACCTAAAGTAGCATAGATAAGGTCTAGTGAGATGTTTTTGTAGCCTACTTTTTGAGCATTTAAGATAGCCTCTTTCGCCATTTGAGGTGTATGCGCACGGTTGAGAAGTTTGAGCTTTTCTGCATCAAAGCTCTGAACACCAAAGCTTATACGATTGACTCCAAGTTCTCGTATACCCTCTAGCCATTCATATGTAGCACTATTGGGATTTGCTTCACTTGTAATCTCTATATCTTTTTGAAGATAGGGTTTGAGAAGTGCAAAAATGGGAGCATAGAATTCTGGTGAAACAGTAGAGGGTGTGCCTCCTCCTATAAAGATAGTCTCTATAGATTCTTTTGTAGCTTGAAATCTCTCTAACTCATGTTGGAGTTGTATTTTAAGTGCTTTCATATACTCTACTTTAAGATGAAACTTATCTACATAGGAGTTAAAAGCGCAATAGGAGCATTTGGAATCGCAAAATGGAATGTGGATATATAATAACATATGCGAAGTATAGCCTAACTTTTTACTTTAAGAGTAGGGGC
>CAZTNH010000196.1:0-2538 GCA_964615395.1 uncultured Sulfurimonas sp. | reverse complement strand
TTACACTTGATTATGATAACTATGTTGGTAAAATCGGTATTAGCCGTATCTTTAACGGTACTGTAAATAAAGGTGATAACATTATGCTTGCTAAAGCTGATGGTGCAATGGTTAAAGGTAAGATCTCTAAACTTATCGGTTTCCACGGTCTTAATCGTATGGAGATTGACCAAGCTGAAGCTGGTGATATCGTAGCATTTGCTGGTATGGAGACTGTTGATGTTGGTGATACTGTTTGTGATGCTCAAAATCCAGTTGCACTTGATCCTATGCACGTTGAAGAGCCTACACTTACAGTTGTATTTGCTGTAAATGATTCTCCTTTAGCTGGTAAAGAGGGGAAACACGTAACATCAAATAAACTTCGTGAGCGTTTAGAGTTTGAAATGAACACAAATGTTGCAATGAAACTTGAAATCGTAGGCGAAGGGAAATTTAAAGTTTCAGGTCGTGGTGAGCTTCAGATTACTGTTCTTGCTGAAAATATGCGTCGTGAAGATTTTGAGTTCTCTATCTCTCGTCCAGAAGTTATCGTTAAAGAGATCGAAGGTGTTAAGTGTGAACCATTTGAGCATTTAGTTATTGATGTTCCTGAAGATCTTTCTGGTGGTGTTATTGAGCGTCTTGGTAAAAGAAAAGCTGAAATGAAATCTATGCTTCCAATGGGTTCAGGTTTCCAACGTATTGAGTTTGAGATTCCTGCTCGTGCATTAATTGGTTTCCGTGGTCAGTTCTTAACAGATACAAAAGGTGAGGGAATTATGAATCACTCTTTCATAGAGTTCCGTCCTTATTCTGGTTCTGTTGATTCTCGTTCTTATGGTGCACTTGTATCTATGGTTGCTGGTTCAACTTTAGCATTCTCACTTTTTGGTATTCAAAATCGTGGTGTTCTTTATGTTGGCGTTCAGACTGAAGTATATGAGGGTATGATTGTTGGTGAGCACTCACGTGACAATGACCTAGTAGTTAATCCTATTAAAGGAAAAGCTCAGTCAAATGTTCGTTCATCAGGTGCTGATGAAGCTATTAAACTTATTCCACCTCGTGATATGTCACTAGAGCGTGCTTTAGAGTGGATCGAAGATGATGAGTTACTTGAAATTACTCCTAAATCTATTCGTATCCGTAAAAAATTCCTTACAGAAGCTGAGCGTAAACGCCACTCTCGTAAAGGTAAATAGAGAACTTTCTCTATTTAGTATTTTACAGAGTTTTTACTCTGTGAAATTTTTCTTTCTTATTTAAACTCTAAAGTTTAAATCCTTCTACCCCTGATTTTAATGAAGAGATATGATTCTCTATAGCTTCAACATTGTTATTTATCATTGATAAATCATTTACTAGTTTTTCACCATCTTTATTTGCTTGATTTATATCTTCTACCATAGCATTTGTTGCTTCTTTAATGATAGAGATTGTTGAAGTGATTTCAGAAGTTGCATGTTGACTTCTCTCTGCAAGTTTTCTTACTTCATCTGCTACAACAGCAAAACCACGACCATGTTCCCCTGCACGAGCTGCTTCTATGGCTGCATTAAGAGCGAGAAGGTTTGTTTGATCTGCTATATCTTTTATAAGTCCAACCATTCCCTCAATCTCTTGAGTAGAACTCTCTAATGATTGTGCTTTTTCTACAAGTTCAGCTTGAGCTCTTTGAAACTCTCCACCAGCCCAATCAACAGATGCTTCAACCACTGCCTTTGTAGCCTTTGACTCTTCATCAATATTTCCAGCAGATATTTGAATAGTTGAAACAATCTCTTGAAGTGTTATGATTATAGAGTTAATCGGAGTTTCAATAGATTTTAACTCTGATTCATCATAAAGTGACATTAAATCTGAAATATCTTTTTCTCTTAATCTTTCTAATCTTTGAATAATCGGTGCTATCTCTTTATCTAAAAACTCTTTTCGCTGAGATATTTCTTCTCTTCTATCTCTAACAATTACAAAGGTTCTATCGAGTTGATTATCTATAAAAACAGGGATTACATAAACAAAAACAGGGATTATTAAACCACTTTTATCTTCAATATTTGCATATCCATATCCTGCTTGGCGTTTCGTCATATCAAACTCTTTTACAATTTTACAGACTTGACACTCACTAGGATTACTTGGCCATAAAACTTTACCTGCACCACTAACTTCTCTGAGCTCTTGATCTCTCCAGTTAATTAAAGTAGCAAAAGTATTATTCCACTCTAAAACTTTTCTATCAGGAGCAACTGCAAACATTCCAACAGGATAAGTTCTTTTAAACTCTTCCCAGTAAAAAATTTCTCTATCTTTGATACTAAAAAGAGTTTTTATCTTCTCTTCTACAGTTCCATTTGTTAAGATGTTTCTTTCATTATCAAAGACAATGATAGAAGCATCACTTAATATATTTTTAATCTCTTGTTCTACAAAATCAAAATTTTGAAGAGGTTTTTTACTCGAAAAAAATCCCATAAGTACTCCTTATATTTAGAATAATTATATCATTATTTTATAAAAATTAAGATGTGAATTTATAATAAAGAAAAGGTATCT
>CAZTNH010000195.1:0-2546 GCA_964615395.1 uncultured Sulfurimonas sp. | reverse complement strand
TCAAAAGATGTCTTTAAAAGTAGAGGAGAGTCAGGAAATAGCTCATATAAAATAGCTAACATCCCCTTAGACTGATAGAGAAGTGTAAACGCTGGGTTGAGCATAGAACTGGTGTTTGACTCAAAGTTTTGCATATCTTCCCACGGGTAGAGTTTGAACCAGAAATCCTCTTCATTATCAAAGCCCAAATTTTCTAAGTACTCAAACCTCGTAAGAAGCCCCCTACTCTCAGCCATCTCTTGGAGAAACTGAGTTGTGACTCTCTCCTCCTCTATATCCTCAACACAGGAGAAAAGAAATCGTGTAAACTCTCCCTTTTTACTCTCTGCAAGTTTTTCAAACTTCAGGGCTATAGCCTCGTAGATACTATTAAACTGTTTGGCATCTTTGAGTCCATTTAAGAGCATCGCTTGGATGAGAGATGTCTCTAAAAGAAGAGTCGGAGTATCTGCATTAAACTCTATAAGCTTTATCTCTTTTCCATCTATCCCACCACTCAAATCAAAACGCCCATAGAGATGGTTTGCTCTCTCATTTTCCCACGACTCTTTTATAAAAGGGACTATAGTAGGTGGTATATCAAGTGCCTCAAAGAGATTGTTTTTTATGACATACTCTGCACCTTTTTCATACATACTGTAAAGTTCATTTGCAGCATCGTGATAGGCTTCTGCCTCTTTTTGAGTTATAGCGATAAGAGCAGTTTTAAGGATATACTCTCCATCCTCATCATTGTGCCATCTATAGTTCATCTTATCAAGAGCTTCTTTTGAGAGAGGCTCTATAGGAAAAAACTTAGGCATTACTCATACTCAACTTGCATCTGCGAGCCAGACATCTCTCTTTTATCATAACCCATTCTCTTACCCCAATGGGAGATGATTTTTTGTAAAAGTTTTGCTGTAAATGTTTGTGAGACTTCGGATGCTTCGGGGATAAGTTCAACCATATCGACCCCTTTTATCACTATCTTTTCATTAAAAAAGAGTGCCTCTAAGATATCCATAGCATCATACCAGCTAAGCCCTCCAGGCTGAGGAGTCCCAACACTTGGAACATAAGCAGGATCAAAGCCATCCATATCTATACTCAGATAAACATCCCCCTCCAAATCTCTTAGCGTCTGTAAAAACTCCTCTCTTACCTCAGCTTTTCGTAGAGCCTTATCTGTAAAACAGGTGATATTTTTATCTTTTTTGATGCGCGAAGCTTCACTCTCGTAGATAGAACGTATCCCAGCCATCACAAGTTTATGTCCCTGAGCTAAGAGATGATGTGCAGGAGTTGCATGAGAGTACTTCTCCCCTAGATAAGAGGTTCTCAAATCTGCATGCGCATCTAAAAAGACAACCGTGTTCCCCTTTGGCAACATCTCTTTAGTAATCATAGGAGTGATAGAGTGCTCCCCTCCTAACGTTATAAAGAGTTTGTTAGGTGTTAGTTTCAAATCCTCTATCGCCTTTTGAACCTCTTTGTACTTCTCTATCTGAGGAGCGACAGAGATACTCATGTGCTTCATAGGCGACCACTCCAAATCCTCTTCATAGTACTCTATCTGCTCACTAATTTCAAGTATGCTTTTGGGTGCACCTCTTGTGCCACCGCGTGAACTTACAGTCTTCTCGTAAGCAAAAGGAAGAATTACTATATCTGCATCCTCTACTTTAGCGTTTGGTAACTCTTGGTACTCCATAAAAGACTCCTTATTTTAATGTTTTAGTTATTTTTAATGGCAGAGAGAAAGAGGCGATAAGTGCTTCAATCCCTAAGGCACTCATCTCTAAATCCTCAGCTCTTTCTCTAAATCTCTCCCCAAAGGAGTGCTCCATAAAACTCAAATCATCACCAGCGATAAGAAAGCCCCAAAGATGATAAAAAGAGGGTATCACAACACCATAACTCTTCACATCCCTAAAGACACTCCCCATTTTTTGACGAATATGTTTATGGTTGAGAGAGTCTCTGACACCGAGTGCTCCCCCTTGTGTAGCAACCATCGCTTTGGCGTTTAGAACTGTTTTGAGTCTTGTGTATAAATCTTGACTATAGAGAGATGCAACATCACTCTCCCAATCATCAACATCTATCAAGTCCCCTATCACCACATCAAACTTCTCTGTAGTTTTAGCAAGGTACTCATTGATATCCATATAGAGAACTTCCAAACGAGGGTCACTAAATGCCGACTCACCCCATGACTTTACATAGGTTTTACAAAGAGTCACAAACTCCTCATCAATATCTATCATAACAACTTTTTTTACAGACTTATGAGCCAGAACTTCACGAGCAGTAGCACCCTCACCACCACCCATGATAAGAACACTTTGAGGATTGGGGTGTGCCAACATCGCAGGATGAACAAGTGCCTCATGGTAAATCCCCTCATCAGCCTCACAAGACTGAATATCCCCATCAAGAGCTATACAGACACCATGAACAGGTGACTTAAAAAAGATATACTCCTGAAAAGCCGTCTCCCCCTGAGCCAAAACCTCACTCACCCCATGTTCTAGCCTATCTGATTTGTTTAAAAGCTGAGTATA
>CAZTNH010000194.1:0-2578 GCA_964615395.1 uncultured Sulfurimonas sp. | reverse complement strand
TTTTAAGTTTAGTGTCCAAGAGTTTTCACTCTCTTTTTTTGTTTTAGCAAACTCTACAAACTCACTTAAATCTTTTTCGTTTAGTGGGTTTGTTTTTCCTAGGTTTCTATCTAAGTTAAGAGAGTAAAACCAAACTTTTTTTGTACTAACACCTTTGTCAAAAAATAAAACAACCGTTTTAACTCCAGCACCTGTAAAAGTTCCAGCAGGTAAATCCAAAACAGTATGCAAATTAGTCGAACTTAAAAGCTCTTTTCTCAAAGCTATTGAAGCGTTGTCAGTGTTACTTAAAAAAGTATTTTTTATAACTACGCCAGCTTTCCCACCAGCTTTTAGTATCTTTATGAAGTGTTGTAAAAAAAGTGAAGCAGTTTCGCCTGTTTTTATGGGAAAATTTTGTTGAACTTCGGCTCTTTCTTTTCCGCCAAAAGGTGGATTTGCTAAGACAATGTTGTAACGGTCTTTTTCTTGAATGTCAGATAAACTCTCTGCTAGAGTATTTGTATGTATGATGTTAGGTGCTTCTACACCGTGTAAAATCATGTTCATTGTACCTATGATGTAGGCTAATGACTTTTTTTCTTTTCCATAAAAGGTATTTTTTTGAAGAGTTGTTATGTCAGAAGTTGAAAGTTTTTTACTCTCTTTTAAGTACTCAAAAGCCTCTACCAAGAAACCAGCAGAACCTACTGCACCATCGTAAATAGTATCGCCTATCTTTGGGTTTACAACTTTTATGATGGTTTTTATGAGTGCTCGTGGAGTATAGTATTCGCCTCCATTACGACCAGCATTTCCCATATTTTTAATTTTACTTTCATAAAGATGGCTCATCTCATGCTTCTCTACATGTGTACGAAAACGAAGCTCATTTATGTGGTTTACAACTTCGCGTAAGTTATAACCACTTTGAATACGGTTTTTCAGTTCGCTAAATATCTCACCAATCTTATACTCGATTGTGTCAGCACTTGTAGCATTTGCTTTAAACTTTTTAAAGTAAGGAAATAGCTCGTTGTTCACAAAGTCCGATAGGTCATCGCCAGTTAATGCATTATGGTCGATTTTGCCATTTAAAAGTAATGGTGCAGCCCAAGAACTCCAAGCATATTTTTCATTTATGATTTTTTCGTAAGTTTCTCCACTAAGCTCGGCTGCTGTTTGTTTATCTTTTTCTAGGTCATCAAGATACTTTAAAAATAAAACCCATGAAGTTTGTTCTACATAGTCTAGCTCACTACCACAACCAGCATCTTTATGCAGTATGTCATCTATATTTTTAAAAGTTGTTTCAAACATGTTGGCTTATCTTTATGTGGGAATTTATAATTAATATTATATAGATAGATTTTAGCTAAAATACTCTTATGAAACTATCACATTTAAAACAAATTAGCACCTACTTAGAAAAATTTAAAAAGATTTCTGCCATTTACAGAGTTAGCGATACTAGCATCAAAATTTCTTTTGATAAAAATGATGAGATTTACTTTGAGATGGCTCGTTCAAACTCTAAGATGTTTAGATGTGAAAGTTACTCTCGTTCAAAAGTTTATAATGCCCCTTTTGATGTAGTTTTATCCAAACGATTTAACCGTGCAAATGTTCTACATGTAGAGCTTGTAAATGGTGATAAAATCCTTCGTATAAAAACTTCTATATCCTCAGCTTACAAAGAAGAAACCACTTACTTGCAGTTTGAGTTTACTGGAAAGTATACAAATGTAATTATCTTAGATGAAGATAATATTGTCTTAGAAGCTTTGCGTCATGTTGATCTGTTTTCATCTTTTCGTGAGGTTAGAGTTGGTCAAAAACTTTTAGATGTAAACCCCGCACCATTTGTTGCAAAAGAGTATCCACTTGAGGATGTTGAGCAGTTTTTGTATGATGAGTACACAAAAGAGATGGAGCAAAAACTAAATTCACTAAAAAAGCAAAAGATATCTTTTTTAAATAAAAAGTTAAAGAAGTTAGAAAAACTTTATGAAAAGTTAGATGATGAAGAGAAGCTTTTAGCAACGGCTGAAGTTTTACAACATCATGGAAATCTACTCCTTGCAAATATACATAAAATCAAACCTTATCAGAAATCTCTACTCGTAGAGGATTATGATGGGCAAAGTGTTGAGATAACTCTTCATCGTGAGTTCACAACTCCAGCACAAATGGCAAACTCACTTTTTACTCGTGCAAAAAAAGCAAAACAAAAAGCTTCTCACCTGCATATAGAAGAAAAATCTCTCCGCTCAAAAATAGAGCATATAAAACTCTTTATCCATACAGTTCAGGAGGCAAAAGATATAGCTAAAATCCAACTTCTTTTTCCTAAAAATGTACAGGCTAAAAAAGTTAAAACAAATGATTCTATAGAGGTTTTTTGGATAGAGGGTTATAAAGTTAGTCTTGGTAAAAATGAAAAAGGAAACATAGAAGTACTTAAAAATGCACGGGCTAAAGATGTCTGGATTCACATGAAAGATAGACCATCCGCACATGTAATTATCACAACAGATAAGCAAAACTTGCCTATGCATATTATAGAGAGTGCGGCAAGACTTTGTGTGGATTTTTCAAC
>CAZTNH010000193.1:0-2598 GCA_964615395.1 uncultured Sulfurimonas sp. | reverse complement strand
AGTATATGATAGCTCTTAAAAAACATGCAGCAGAACAGAACTGTGAACTTATCAAACTATGTGCAAAAGTTGAAGAAGAACTCATCGGTCTTGATGATGATGAAGCACAAGAGTTCTTAACAGATATGGGTGTAACAGAGTCTGGACTAGAGCAAATCATCCATAAAGGTTTTGATAAACTTGGTCTTATGTCTTACTTCACTGCTGGTGTTAAAGAGGTTCGTTCTTGGACTATTCGTAAAAACTCAACAGCGCCACGTGCAGCTGCTGCCATCCACAATGATTTTGAAAAAGGTTTTATCCGTGCAGAAGTTATAGCTTATGAAGACTTTATCGAAAACGGTGGAGAAGCTAAGGCTAAAGAAGCTGGAAAAATGAGACTAGAGGGAAAAGAGTATATAGTGCAAGATGGTGACATCATGCACTTTAGATTTAACGTTTAGTAAGTATTAAAACACATCTTTTAAATAAGATGTGTTTTTGAAATACCTAAACTACTTACTTTATTTTTGCTATCGTTTGTGCAAATTTCACATCTTGACCAGCAGTTACATTTACATCTAACATATCTTTTTCAGCTAATATTATGATAGTTGAACCCATCTCAAAACATCCAAAATCATCACCTTTATTTAAGTGTAAATTATTAAACATATAAGTTTGAGGAGTTGTAGCTACAGCATTTGTTTGGATAAGAGGCTCAAAAGTAACCTGCATAACACCAACATTTAAGGCACTTACTAAAACCATATAAAATCTCTTACCATTTGTAGCTTCACAAAGAATCACAACACGTTCATTCTCTATAAAAAGATTAAGCCGTTTTTTTAGTGATGGCATATTTACAGGATAAAATTTTCCTGGAATATGAACAGCCTTAAGAACTTTAAGATTTGTAGGTATATGATAACGGTGATAATCCTTAGGAGAGAGATAACAGTTTATAAAAGTTCCATCTGCAATAAGGGCTTTCTCTTCAGCACTAAACTCACTCCCAATAAAATCAGCACACTTATAACGCATACCCTTAATCTGTAGAGCATAATCTTCAGTTATCGTTCCTGTCTCAGAGATAAGAGAGTCACAAGGAGATATAAAGTCTTCTGCAGCCAAAGAGTATTGACGCTCCTCTTTAAGTCGTCTTGTAAAGAGTGCATTTAAACTTTTGTATGTACTAGGAGAGTGAAAATCACTCATATCAAGACCCATAAGCCCAACATAAGAGCTATTTACTATTTTTTGAAACCAGTGTGGAAACTCTTTAGAAGCAAATTTTCCAAAAGTTTGTGAAATGGCTGATGTTATATGTCTTTTTTGCATTTTATACCCTATTTGTTAATTTTTCTTTTTGCTATCTCTTCGATAAGAACAGTTGCATATGCACCTTTTGGTAGTGTAAAGTTCATCTCATACTGTGCTTCGATAGGGTTAAATCTTCCCTCAATGTCAGTAGGATATATCCATGCATATCTTCTTGCACCATCTGCATTTATCTCATCATCAAAATTTTTCTCAATCTCTCCAGCTAAACCTGATGATGTTTTCACTTTAGAACCACATAAAAGCCCAGTTACAGTAATCTTTCTCTCATTAAAACGCTCTAAATCTTCTGCATCACCTGTAAACTCAAAGAGTTTACCATGAGGATAGTGTTCCATAGTGTCACCACTTATAAGTTTAAATGGATGTGTCTGTTTTTTCATTTTAACAACTTCATCATTAGGCATATTTAGAAGTGTCTCTATCTCTTTTGGCTCAAAACTACTTACAAGAGAGTTTATCTCAAGTCTTCGGGATAGCCATAAGTTAAAAAGGTGTGACTGATAAGCATTTATAAGAAGTCTTTTTACTCGTGGATTACGCTCTCTAGCCTCACCTTTTGCAAGTTTTTCACCTAGTATATGATTATCACCATCATTTCCAAAACGTTGGTATCCAAAGTAGTTTGGCATTCCTGCATCTTTAATGTTTTTAAGTGCTTCATCTATCTTCGCTGCACTTGTAGGATTCACTTTTTTGATTTTAATATAAAAACGATTCCCCTTAAGATGCCCTATTCTAATCTTATTGTTATGATAAGTTTTAGAGATTATCTTGATACCTTCAAAATTGAAGTTTTCAAGACTCTCTTCATGTTTTTTATGCACAGAAATATACTGTTTTGTCATGGCATGTTTGTCTTTAAGACCAGCATAACCTATCTCTTTATTTTTGATACCTAGGTATCTTGCAAACTGTCCTATCATCTCATTTGTTGAGAGATTCTTTTTTCTAACGAGTAGTATGAGGTGTTCGCCCTCTCCTGAAAACTCATAAAGAGGTAACTCTTCTACAACGAAGTCACGAGGAGACTGTTTAAAGTGAAAATCTATACTTGCATGAGCGAGTGAGTAAAATCTATCCATAATTGTTTATTTCCTTAAAAATGATGTGCTTTACATCTGTTAATATATCTGTTTCTAGTAGCCTTAGCAAAGATGGTAAGTGGCGTTCTACTCTGCTGTGCTCTACGTTTTAGTGCTTTTGTATCTCTTGCATCAAATGCTACTAACATCTCATACTCTTCACCACTACAAGCTAAACTCTTAGGCATTTTTT
>CAZTNH010000192.1:0-2687 GCA_964615395.1 uncultured Sulfurimonas sp. | reverse complement strand
TACTTCCGTGCCAACTTCTCTATGAACCGTGAGTGGGAGTGGTACAAACGTATCTTTGATGAGACGCTACTCTTTCGTACAAGTGGAGAGAAGTTTACTGACCTGCAAAAAAATGGACTCCTTAGAAGAAATGTAAAAGACAATGCCTCTTTAAAGTATCTGCAAAACTATAGAGAGAGCTTTGAGAGTTCAGCACATACAGATGAATCGATGTGGTACAGCTACATAGACCTCAACATCTTTCAAGCTGAGCATTTTTTAAGTAAACTTGACCGTGTCTCTATGGCTCACTCCATCGAATCTCGAACTCCCTTTTTAGACCATAAGCTCGTAGAGACAGTTTTTTCACTTTCTCCTGAGCTTCGCTACAGAGATGGTGTTACAAAATCTCTTCTCAAAAAGATAATGAACTCCAAACTCGATGAGAGCATACTCTCAAGAAAGAAAAAAGGTTTTGCAAATCCCTACATGGAGTATCTCATAAACTCCAAAAAAATCGACCTTATCAAAGAGGTAAACGCCCAGACTGGAATCTTTAAAACAGATAAATTAGACGAATACATCCAAACTGCATCAAGAGGAAGTTTTAAGCAACATATTTGGGGACTTTATGTACTATCCTACTGGATAAAGAAAAACCTCCTTTAAGGCTCAAAATGATTGCAACCGTTAAAAAATACTCAACGACAAACACACTTGTAGTTCTAGGAATTATCTTAGGAGTTCTCTTTGGCTCTTATCTTCCAGAACTAGCTCTTAAACAGCAGGTTATAGGGACTATGTTTGTTTACTTTTTAAAAATGATAGTCGTACCTCTTGTTTTTGCAAGTATATTTATAGCCATTATGGGGCTGGGTTCTATAGAGCATCTTAAACGTATGGGAGTAAAGACGATTGGGCTTTATATGCTTACAACTGCGCTTGCCGTTGTTCTTGCCATCATCGCTATGGATATATTTCACATAGGAGAGCAGATTTCAGGAGAGGGTTTAGAGTATGCAAAAGCTGCAACTATCGCCCCTTTTTCACTAGAGAAGATGATTTTAAGTTTTATCCCTACAAATATTTTCAACTCCCTAGCAAATGGCTCAATGATGCAGATAATAGTCTTTGCTATCTTCTTTGGTGTAGCCTCTCTCTCGCTACCAGCAAAAACTCAAGAGCCACTAGTGGCACTCTTTACCTCTGTAAGTGAGGCTATGCTTGTTATCGCTGAGTGGATTATTAAACTCACTCCTATTGGCGTTTTCTCTCTTATCTCTTATGTTATCGCAGAGCAAGGGATAGAGGTAGTTCTAGGACTCTATAAGTACATCTTAGTAGTTGTGGGGGTTATTGTTTTTCACGGTCTTATCACACTTCCTGCTATTTTAAGACTCTTTACAAAAGTAAATCCCTATAAGTACCTCTCAGATGTTCGAGAAGCCCCTATTATGGCATTTTCTACTGCATCTTCGGCAGCTACTCTCCCTGTAAGTATGCGTGTTGTTGAGGAGATAGGTGGAGTCGATAAGAAAAATGCCTCTTTTGTACTTCCTCTAGGGGCGACAGTCTCCATGGATGGAACAGCAGCCTACCTTACAGTAGCTGTTCTCTATATCGCAAATCTTGCAGGAGTCACTCTTGGGTTTGGAGATCAAATCTTACTTGGCGTTACAGTTGTAGCCCTCAGTGTCGGAGTTGCAGCACTCCCTAGTGCCTCACTTGTTATGATGGTTGTTATCCTCAACCAACTAGGACTTCCTGTTGAGTATATCGCACTTATAGTAGCCGTGGATAGAATCCTTGATATGTGTAGAACCTCTCTAAACGTCACTTCTGACCTTATCGTCACAAAAATAATAGATGAATTTGAAAAAAGAAGATAGACTCTTCACCTATCTTATGCTTCTCGCCATGCTCCTTTGGGGTGGTGGCTGGACGGCACTGAAGATTTTAACATATGAACTCCCTATGGATGTCATCATTTTTTGGCGTTTTTTTCTTATGAGTCTCTCTTTTATTCCCATACTCTACTACTTTAAAAAGCCCATCTCTTTTACTCCAAACGCCATAAAGTATGTAGCTGGAAGTTCTGTTTTAAATATCTCTTTTATGGTCTTCTCTTTTATGGGGATTAAAAATGGTTTAGCTGGTTCAGGGAGTGTTATCATCACTACATTTAGCCCTATCATGACCTTTTTACTCGTAGCACTTATCTTTAGAAAAAATCTCTCTCGACTTCAATACATTGGGCTATTTTTGGGACTATTTGGTGGCTATATCCTCCTCCAACTTGACAACTTATCTCTTTTTCTCAATGGCTCAAATATCTACTTTCTACTCTGTGCAACTATCTGGGCAGGAGTCACCATACTCTCACAACACTCACAGAAGCATATTCACCCAGTTCACTACAGTTTCCTTATCTCTGTCGTAGCGACTATAAGTAGCTTTATCTATGCCTATGACTCAGACCTTTTAGTGGTTTTTAAACAAGATAGCACCTTTTGGATAGCACTCATCTACCTAGCTGTTCTCGGTCAAACAGTAGCAACAACCATCTTCTTCATAGCAAGTGGAAAACTAGGAAGTCAAAAAACAAGCTCTTTTATGTTTTTAGTCCCAGTTTTTGCCCTTCTGAGTGCATGGTTTATTTTAGATGAGCAGATAGAGTTACACATCATCATCGGTGGGTTTATTAGTAT
>CAZTNH010000191.1:0-2716 GCA_964615395.1 uncultured Sulfurimonas sp. | reverse complement strand
AAAACACCACCCCAAACAACTAACCAATCAAGATGCTCTTTTATGAGTTTTTGAACCATCTCTTTTACGAGTTCTGGTGTGAGTTCGTTGAGTCTTGTGTCTATGACCGACTCTATTGAGTTTAGCATATCCTCATTGAGGGATGAGTTTTGTAGATGGTTTTGCATTGTTTGGTTAAACGCCGAAGAGTTTACTATCTTGATGACTGCTGATTTCATCTTGTTTGAAAATGGCTCTTTTAAAGCTTCTAAGGCTGACTCTCCACCGAACATTCCGAGCATACCACCAAATGAGGACTCCATAACTGTTTTACTCAGTGCATCAAAGGCTGGAGCAAAATCTGTCTCTTCTATGATAGGTTCTAGGTTTATCTTTTTATCTTCACCTGCAAAGAACTTTTCTAACTGCTCTTGAGTAAAAAATTCACTCATCATAAGGTTTTTGATAGACTCTTTAAAGGCTTCAAACCTCATAGGAATAACTCCCGAACCATAAAGAAAAGGTACTTTCTCAAAGAGCATATAAATAGCAAGTTGATTTGTAACTGCTCCTGAGAGTGCAAAAAGACCTGTATAAAGAAGAGCATTTTTAAACTCTAAGAGTACAAAAGAGAGAGCGACAAAACCGAGAGCTATAAAATTTGTTACATAACTTTTATTTAATTTCAAATTATATCCTTTATTTAAAAGCTGCATTATACTAAAACGCTATTATTATGTAAATGATTACAATATAAAGAGAATTTAATGAAACAAGAGACTTACCCCCTATTTAAAAAAGCAGATGTAGAAACAATAGTAACTACTATAGAAAATGAGTTAAAAACAAGAAATGAATCACCTTTTTGGAGTGATAAGGTTGTCCCTTTCTCCCGTGCTATTTTGTCAGTTTTAGTACCACTAAGAGATAAAGGGCTACTTTTCAATCCTGAGAACAGACCAGTAGCAGAACTAACACCAGAACTTTTTTTAGAGTGGCAAGATTTTTTAAGTCTTAAAACTTTGGCGTTTACGATTCAAAAGTCAAATGCTAGTGGTGTTTTAGAGAGAACAAAATATGATGCAGAGGATTGCAAGAAGTATGAGGAGTTAGATTTACAACTTTTAGGGGACTACTTAGCAAACTATAGTGTAAACCTTGAAGATGAGATGTTAGATTTTCCAATCTCTAACTATAATCTTCATCAGGGTGTTTCAAATGTTATAAAATCTCTTTTATAGTATTTACTCTTTTGATGGTGTGATAAAGAGATGTAAGTATCCGTAGTAGTGGATAAGTTTAAGATTTTTCTCTACATCTATTTTTGAGGATGCCTTTTGAAAAAAAGCTCGAATCTCATCATCATTTAAATCTCCTAAAAAAACAAAGTTGCTATGTTCTTCACAATTTAGTTTTATAATTCTATGTGTGGGTGCGTTTGTGTCATGTATCCATATTTTCATAAGGGTATTATAGTCTGTTTTATTTAAATTTTAATGAGTGCAAATTTAGATATAATTTCGGACAATTAAGGAAATTATTAATATGAAAAAAATTATCGGATTTAGTTTTATAGCTTTAGGAATCTTTTTAGAAATAATGTGGTTAGGATTTGTCTTTGGAAGTGTTATTATCGGAATATTACTTCTGATTTTTGCACCACGTATTCTCTTCTTTCCATTTAACTTCTTTTTACTTATTGGACTTCGTCTTTTATATGCACAAGCATTTAAAAACTTTGAAAATGCACGTAAAAATGGAGAGAGTTATACATATACAAACTATTCACAAGGAAGTTACTCAAATGCAGGTGGTAGTTATCAGCAAACATCTATCAATAAACTGGATGCTTATTATGAAGAGTTAGAGTGTAGTCCAAGTGATGATTTTTCAGTTGTGAAGAAAAATTATAGAAGACTTATGAAAGAGCACCACTATGATTCATTGGTCAGTAAAGGGCTTCCTAAAGAGATGTTAGAATTTTCAGAGGAAAAAACTAAACGCCTCAACGAAGCTTATACAGCTATAAAAGAGTTAAATAAATAGGATATAAATTCTAAATGTACTCAGGTACAATATACTTACTTTTATAAATATCATAATATTCTTACAATATTAATAATTGCAGGAGTATATTATGTCAGCACCAGTAGTAGCAACAGTATCAAGTATATCAGGAAAATTTTTCGTTAAAGAAGCAGATGGGTCTCTTCGTGAGTTGTCATTTCGTGACAATATTTATGAGGGTGAAACTGTTGTCGGGGCAAGTGGAAACAGTGCAATAGATAGTATTATTGTAACTATGCTCGATGGGTCAGATGTTGTTATGCTCGGTAATGAACAACAATCTTTTGATAGCTCTTTATCAAATGTTAGTTTTTCTCCTGATGAGGTAGTGACAGACAGTTCTTCTATAGATGCTGTTTCTGATGATGAAACTATTTTTAATGACATTTTAGATGATATAGAAGATGATGATTCAGATGAACCAGAAACAGAAGCTGGTGAAGATACATCAAGTCATAACTCTGGTGATATTTTAAGTGCTGACTTTGATGAAATAAATAATCAAAGTAATACTATTAGTGCTGAACAGTTAAATAGAGATGCCTCTTACACTAGAGATGCAGTATCAACAGATAATGAAGAGACTCGAGATATTCTACATGAACAATCAATCTTAGATGTAGCTGACTCTCTAGCTGCCGCAAATAGTGCAGCCGATGCAGCCAACACA
>CAZTNH010000190.1:0-2723 GCA_964615395.1 uncultured Sulfurimonas sp. | reverse complement strand
AAAATTAAAAATTAAGAGTGGATAGGTCTTTGGGATTGTGCAGTGGTCTCTCTATGGTTAAATGTTTGTATTTCAATCTTACTTCCTTTTTCTGTGGTTAGAATTTGAAGTGAGATTTTAACATTTAACCTCTTCAAATCTAAATTTACAATTTTTATTTTTTTATTTCTCAAAAATTGCACTTCAGATTTTAATTTTGGGTTCATTATAAATCCTCATTAAGATTAAAGTTATTGTAATAATATGTTAAAAGTATGGAGAAAGTATGGAGAAACATCTAACGCTCTTGTCTATATGCTCCCAACGGGGACGTTGGGAGCGAGGGAACATCTAACGCTCTTGTCTATATGCTCCCAACGGGGACGTTGGGAGCGAGGGAGAGAGGGAGAGAGGGAATTACACCCAACGTCCCCGTTGGGAACTATATACTCTCCCCGTTGGGAATTCTACACTCCAAACAAAGCAATTAGAATCAAGAAGCTTGATAAACATAGAAATACTAAGCTATAATTACAGATGCAAAAAATAATATTTACCGATTTAGATGGAACACTTACACTGAAAGATACTTATACAAAATTTGTACTTCAAAACTTAAGAGTAGGGGTGGTAGTTAAAAACCTCTTGAATTTAAGTAGTATGGTAGTGAAACATCAACTTAAAATCTATAATGATGATGATGTGAAGATGAATACTTTTAAGATGTTCTTTAAGGGCTATGATAGAGAGAGTTCTTTAGATGGTTTTGCTGAGAGTATCCCATGGAATAGTAAAGTTTTAGAACTCATTGAAGCTAAACGCCAAGAGGGTTATAAGGTCATAATAGTAACAGCATCTCCTGATATATATGTAAAGTATGTGTGTGATTATCTCGGTTATGATGGTTTCATCTCCACAAAAACTGTTGAGAGTGGTCGCTATCTCTGTGGGGATTTTGATGGAAAAGTTTGTAACTTTAAAGAGAAACCGAAACGTATCTTAGAGTTTTTAAATGGTGAAGAGCTAGGGCATACTATCTCTTATGGAAACTCATCGGGAGATTTTCCGATGTTGGAGTTTTGTGATGAGAGTTACTTTGTGAAGAAGTTGGATGTAAGTAGGTATGGAGAGTAGGGTGTAGGCACTCCCGAGTGGCATTCCCAACGAGGACGTTGGGAACGAGAGTGAGTGGGGTGTAGGCACTCCCGAGTGGCATTCCCAACGAGGACGTTGGGAACGAGAGTGAGTGGGGTGTAGGCACTCCCGAGTGGCATTCCCAACGAGGACGTTGGGAACGAGAGGGGAGCGAGAGCCTTTCCCATCTAGCTCCCATCGTCCCCGATGGGAGCTACTAAGTTTTCAATGTCCCCATTCTCTAGTTCCCAACGTCCTCGTTGGGAATTATACACTCCCAACGGGGACGTTGGGAGTGAGACTGACAGTGACATTGAAAACTAATAAAAGTCAAAATAAAACTAAATATAAAAAGGTTTCAATCGTAATGCAAAAAGAGAATATTTTTAACATAGCAAACAACATAACATTTGTGAGAATTTTTGTCTCATTTATAGCGTTTGCTTTAGTACTTAGTGGGGATATAAAACTCCTTTTAGTAGCTATCATACTTATAGCTTACTCAGAACTTACAGATATGCTAGATGGGTATTTAGCTCGTCGTGATAACTGTGTGACAAGTCTAGGAAAACTCCTTGATCCACTCTCAGATAGTATCTCTCGTTTTATGTACTTCTTTGCATTTGGATATATGGGACTTTTCCCTCTTTGGCTTGTAGTCATTCTCTTTGTTCGTGATATCATCGTAGCATATATTAGAACATATATGTCACTTATGGGTATAGCTATGGGTGCTCGTTTTAGTGGTAAGGCGAAGGCACTTGTGCAGTTTGGTGGGCAGTATCTACTTCTTTTTGCACTACTAGTTCTCTATATGAACAATGGTCAGAGTTATAGTGAAGATTATCTTATTATGATGACTATTATCGGGACTGTTTCTACATTTGCAATACTTCACTTCTTAAAAGTAAAAGGGGCTTACTACTGGTACTCACTCTCAGGATATGTAGCATTTCTTATCCCTTTTTATACTATAAATAAGTTTGATATTACACTAGATATATCTTACTCTATCGGTGTGATGGTTTTTGTTTCAGCTGTAACTCTTTGGTCTTTAGTGGATTATGTTTCAGCACTTGTTGAAGCTATGAAAGGAGAAAAATAATGGAACAAAGAGTCCTTGACATCATCGCAAAGATTGATGTTTTTTATAAAGAGTTGTATGAGAAAACAAATGACTCCATTCAAGTAAGTCTCAAAGATAATGGTACATCTGTAAGTCAGTTTGACCTTGATGCTACGGCATTTTGTATAGAGGTCATAAACGCCACATTTCCAAACGCCAACATATGGATAGAGGAGGATGCCGCGATACTCAAAGAAGATGATAATGAATATACTTTTGTTATAGACCCTCTTGATGGAACAGCCTCTTTTCTTCGTGGTTATCCTATATGGGGTATTGGGATTGGCGTTTTAAAGGGAGATACTCCTCTTCTTTCATACTTTTATGGACCAGCATGTAATCAAAAATATTTAGCTTATAAAGATAAGATTTTCATCAATGATAAAGAACTCAAAGAGCAGACAAATGTAGTCAATCAAGATACAAAGACTATCTTTATCAGCTCTCGTCTGCATAAAAAGATAGACTTTAAAGAGTTTGAAGC
>CAZTNH010000189.1:0-2728 GCA_964615395.1 uncultured Sulfurimonas sp. | reverse complement strand
TTTCTACCATTTTCTTTTGCTTTATAAGTACCTATCCAAAAAGAATACCAATTTATCTTTGAACCACTAAAGGGTAAATTGGTATTCTTTTTGGATAGGTACTTAGTAGCATATTTTGTGAGTATTTAGAAATAATTATAAATATTTTACTTACTTTTAGATATCTCTTATATAATCTTATAAAAACTTTAAAATATTATAAAATGAAAAATTAAGGAAAGATAAATTTTTCCTAAGATATAATTTTTCAACAATAAAATATAGGGGCAAAAATATGTCAAAACAAATATTTCAACCAAACCCAGAGTTCGCTAAAAATGCCAATATAGGTAGTATGGATGAGTACAATGCACTCATGAAAAAAGCTACTGATGATTATGAAGGTTTTTGGGGCGATGCGGCCAAAGAGAAGATAGACTGGATTGAGCCATTTACAAATGTTTTAGATGAGTCTAAAGCTCCTTTTGTAAAATGGTTTGATGGTGGTAAACTTAATGTTGCTCACCAATGTATAGACCGTCATTTAGATACACGTAAAAATAAAGCGGCAATTATCTTTGAAGGTGATCGTGGTGATGTTCAGACTATCACTTACTTAGACCTTTACAAAAATGTAAATCGTTTTGCTAACTTGCTTAAAGAAGATTTTGGTGTAGTGAAGGGTGACCGTGTTGTTATCTATATGCCTATGATTCCAGAAGCTGCTTATGCGATGCTTGCTTGTGCGAGAATAGGGGCTATTCACTCTATCGTATTTGGTGGTTTCTCTTCTGAAGCACTTAAAGATAGAATCGAAGATGCAGAAGCTAAGGTAGTTATCACTGCTGATGGTGCATTTCGTAAAACAAAACCATATATGCTTAAGCCTGTGGTTGATGCTGCACTTGAAGGTGAAACGCTAGTTGAGAAAGTTCTTGTAGTTGAACGTAACAATGAAGATGTGACTTGGAAACCGGGTCGTGACTACTCTTATAATGAGTTAATCAAAGATAAATCTTCAAAATGTGAAGCTGAGCCGATGGATAGTGAAGATCCTCTCTTCTTACTTTATACTTCAGGAAGTACTGGTAAACCAAAAGGTGTTCAGCATAACTCTGCTGGGTATATTCTTTGGGCACAGATGACTATGGAGTGGGTATTTGACGTAAAAGAGAATGATACTTACTGGTGTACTGCTGATGTTGGTTGGATTACAGGGCATACTTACATAGTTTATGGACCTTTAGCTATGGGTGCGACGACGGTTATGTTTGAGGGTGTTATCACTCACCCTGATGCAGGGCGACCTTGGGCTATGGTTGAAAACCATAGAATCAATCAGTTCTATACAGCTCCTACAGCCATCCGTGTTTTACATAAAATGGGTGAAGATGAGCCTAAAAAGTATGACCTTTCAAGCCTTAAAGTACTTGGAACAGTTGGTGAACCGATAGATCCTCCTGCTTGGAAATGGTACTACGAAGAGGTTGGTTCAAGTAACTGTGCTATTGTAGATACTTATTGGCAAACTGAGACTGGTGGACATATAGTCTCTCCACTCCCTGGGGCTACTCCTATCAAACCTGCTTGTGCAACACTTCCACTTCCTGGAATTATGGCAGAGATTTTAGACCCTATTACTGGTGAGAAGATGGATGTTGGTGAGACTGGTTATATGTGTATCACAAAACCTTGGCCAGCACAGATTCGTGGTGTTTGGGGCGATGAAGAGCGCTATAAAAAATCATACTTCGGTGATGTGACAAAAGATGGCAAGGCTGTTTACTTTACTGGTGATGGTGCACGTTACGATGAAGATGGTTATATAACTATTACAGGTCGTACTGATGATGTTATCAATGTAAGTGGTCACCGTATGGGAACTGCTGAGGTTGAAGCGGCTATCAAAAAACACTCAAATGTAGCTGAGGTTGCAGTTGTTGGGAAACCACATGAGCTAAAAGGTGAGGGTATCTTTGCTTACATCGTACTTAAATCTGATGATGGTGTAGCTGATGAGGTTTCTGAAGTGAAAGCTATCAATGGTGTTATCAAGAAAGAGATAGGAAATATCGCGATTTGTGATGATATGGTTTTTGCACCAGGTTTACCAAAAACTCGTTCAGGAAAAATCATGCGTCGTATCTTAAGAACTATCGCTAAGGGTGAAAAAATCACTCAAGATATCTCAACATTAGAAGATCCTTCTATTGTTGCTACACTTGAAGAGATGGTAAACGGTTAAAACCGTTTACTATTTTGTGATGATGCCATAAAGATCTATTGGCATCACTCCTAACTCATCTGCTACATTTTTAACTCTATCTTCTTTTACTATATCTTTTAATCCTTTTTTATGCAGTAAATTTATCGTTTTTTCTAAATCAATTTTTCCCATACTTGCTAATTCTTCTAAGGTTCTTCTCCCTAAACTTGATGGAATGGAAGAGTAATCAATTTTATTTGTTCCACTCTTTTGTGCTTTAGCTATGATGTCAAATATAGCTTTTGGGTTAGTGTTATTCTCTTTTGCAATATTTAGAAGTGATTCATTTGCTTTATAAGTAATGCCTTTTTTATCTAAGAGTTCACTCGCTTTTGTGTAATCAATGCCCATTCTCCTACAAAACATTTTAAGTTTTGTCTCTTCTGCATGACCATAAGGTGGTTCACCATACTCTTTTTCCCAGTAATCTTTTATACTATCTTCTAAGTCTAAATAGGCTTTAAAAGGTTGTATCATATAGAG
>CAZTNH010000188.1:0-2788 GCA_964615395.1 uncultured Sulfurimonas sp. | reverse complement strand
AAGGTTTTTCAGGCATACAGTAAGTACATCTAAAATTACAACGTTCTGTTACTGACACCCGTAAGTAGTCGACTACTCTATCATAACTATCTATTAGCATTTGAATTCCTACTATTTATTATATCTTATCATTATATCCATTAGAGTTGAATATATCTTTACTCGACTAAACTATTTGAAACTTGCAGTAGTTGAATATGATCTTTATCATCTTTAATAACTCTTAGTGTATAAAGCTTACCTTTTTCTATCTGAAGTCTTAAAGAGGCTGTTTCTCTCTTTTTAATTACCTGTATAACTCTACTTCCAGCACTAATCTTATACTCACTTACTCCTGAAGCAAAAAGCGTGCTATTTGTATCAACACTATCAACATAAACTCTGTACTCATTTTTTAATTTTGAATCATCATACATTATTATTGCTACTGTTCCTGCATTATGAACCTGATGAGTTTGATTTTTTTGTGGCTTCACTGTAGAACATGAATTAAAAAAAGTTAAGAGTAAAACAAAAGTTACTAAAGATAGATATCTCATCTACTTTTCTACTTCTATCTCAACTGTATTACAGACTAAATCGTGAATAAACTTTCTATCTTTTCTAAAAAATGGAACTACTAAACCTATTAAAATAGTTGCAGAAACAAGAAAAACAAAAAATCTAAATAGTGCTCTTATAAATGAGAGATTTTCAAATGTTCTATTATCCACTACTTTTATAGTGTAGGCTTTTTTTCCTGGCGTTTGACCTGACTTCATTAGAAATATAGAGTAGATAAGTCCATACATACTGACACCTAAAAATGGTGCAATATTTGAGGCCTGAAACTCATCTTTCCCACCCATAATTAGATATGTAATTATATAAAGAATAGGAATATATATCATAAACATATCAGTTATAAATGCTTTGATCTTGTCACTTATTCTAGCATAAGGCGGTGTTTTAACATCAGATTTTTTATTAGTGTTAGTCTGTTTTGATTGTTTTTTTAGTTTACGAAATCTCATAAGAAAATTATAGCAGAGTGTAGATAAATATTTGGCATAAAAAAAGGGAGTTAAGAAAAAATTCTCAACTCCCTTTTATAGTTTGAAATCACATCATAAGAAAGGAAACTTTTCCTTTCTTAAATAATTAATGTAAATCTCTCCAAACTTGTTTTTTCCAAAGAAGAGCAAAGATAGCGAAGATAACTATGTAAATCATTACATTTTTACCAACTTCTTCTCTTTCGTGACGTTTAGTATCACCAGAATCTTCAAGGTACTCAATAACTTTATCAGCAGCTTCTGCAGTTACACCAACACGAGGCATAGCAGTCCCTTCTAAATAGTTTTGAGGATTTTCAACAAAAGTTTTGATGTAGTGCTCACCACGTGAACGAATATACATACTTAAATCTGGTGGTAATTTACCCATATAAGCTTTTAAAGAATCTTGGTATTCTATAACTTTAATATCAAATGCTAAAGCATCTTTTTTATGTTTAAAGTTAGGTTTCTCACCAATTTGAGTCCATTTTTCATAATGAACAGCATGACATCTACCACAAGCATTTTCAAATGCAATCTTAGGAGTCAATTCTTCTTCTGAAACAGCAATAGATTTTAAGTAAGCAACCATATCAGCTACTTCTTGATCAATATCTCCACCAGCGCCATAAAATTGTGTCATTGGGTGCATTTGACCTTTAGCTGCGTCATACTTGTGTTCAACTTTAAGTGCATGTGCAGGATTTTTGATAAGATCACTTAAGAACTTAGCATCAAAAACAACACCAGCATTAGATAAATCTGGTGGGTTAACACCATAAGAAGCTGCAGCCATTTGTGGCTCCATCATTGCTGGGAAGCCATCTTTTTCTATTGAGTGACAACCTGTACAAGCAGCAGCACCAGTAACTAGTGCCTTACCGTTTGCAACATCACCTGTTTTTGTGATCTCTGGAAGATCTGCATATGCAAAACCTTCACTCTCTACATGCTTATGCATAACATGATGAGCATAAGGCTCAACAAGATAATAAGTTACTAGCGAGAAGAATACTACAACTGCTAATATTAATGGTTCTTTATTTTTCATTTTCTCTCCCTATACCGTTTTTTCATTTTTAGTTATAAATGGAAGTGCTATCCACATAACAATAAATAAAATTGCTGATACAAAACCTATAGTACTAAATATACCTTGAGGAGGTAGTTTACCCATAGCTGTAAGAACAATCATATTTGCCAACATTAACCAGAACCAGTATTTAAATGCACCACGACGAGATGCAGGAACTGTATTTGGACTTCTATCTAAGAACGGTAATAATACGAAGATTACTTGCGCAAAAGCAAATGCAATTAGACCAATATCAACAGAGAAAGGACGTAAAATCTCATAAGACCATAGGAAATACCACTCAGGATAAATATGCGCAGGTGTTTTAAGACCATCAGCAGGATCAAAGTTAACTGGATCCATAGCAAAACCGTAGTTATAGAAAACTAAATAGAAGAAAAATACTAAGTAAACACCAACAACCATCATATCTTTAGACATAAAGTCATTTGCAAATCTCATTACTTTAGAACCAGCTTTATCACCATCTAAATATTTTTTTGCTTCTGCATCAAAATCAATCTCTTCACCATCTTGGTTATTTACGTGAGGAATACGAAGTGCACCGAAGTGAAGTCCGATTAGACCCATAATAGCCAAAGGAATAAGAAGTACATGTAACATAAAGAAACGAGTTAAGAATGCTTGTGCAGGAACATAATCCCCACGAATCCAC
>CAZTNH010000187.1:0-2801 GCA_964615395.1 uncultured Sulfurimonas sp. | reverse complement strand
GAGGGTTTAAAACGATAGCTGGTTTTATCCCAAGAGAACGGATTTTTTGAATAAGGCGATGAGGATGTTTCTCCTCTTCTATATGAAACGAGATATACTCAGGTTTAAGAGGTGCAAAGAGATCTACAAAAAAAGTATTGTTTTCAACCATAAGGTGGATATCAAGTGGTTTTGTAGCACAAGCAGCTACTGCTGAGACAACAACTGGCCCGATAGTTAAGTTTGGTACAAAGTGACCATCCATCACATCAACATGGACTAAATCACATCCACTATTACATATCTCTTCAATATCTCGTTGAAGATTTCCAAAATCTGCAGATAGTATACTTGGTGCTACTTTCATCATAACTCAAACCTTAATTTTATTTTTGCAATTATAAGGAAATATAGCTTTTTATCTTGTTAAGAAGAAGAGAAACTTATCATCATTAAATGCTAAGTCCACTTGTACCCCTTTTTTATTTTGTACTATTTCAAATAAAGAGTCAATATCTTGATATGTTCTAGGGAGTGTAATATCAACACTTATATGTTCATCTCCAAGGAGAGTTTTGACCTTTCCACCAACTATATTTACAAGTTCAGCTAATGTATCTAAAATCAATTCATTATCGTCAGTCTCTTCTCCTATAAGAAGTTCACAAGCTCTTTTCGCGATACCTGTTGGAAAAACTAAGATTATCATACCATCTAAATCACCATAAAAACCGATACTACTTGCAATTTTCCCCTCTTTTTTATCAATAGAGATATGTTTAATAAGGACATCTTCTTTTATAGCTTTAGAATTAGTCATCATCTCTATAGTACTTACAGTCGCTTCTATAAAGCTAGGAAGTTCAGTAACTGTACCCTTGTTAATAGAACGCTTACTTTTTATATTTGCCGCACTACTAGCACCTAATTCTTTAAGTAACTCTTTATTTTGAAGAATATCATCCATCTGATCAAAAAACATAATTCCAGAATCTTCAAGTATCTCTTTAAATTCTTTTGGAGTTTTTTCAAAAGTTAATCCAACAAAACAGATTGTTGCATTATATTCAGCTCCTGCAGTTGCAAGTTTAGAAAAAAAGTTAAGGGCATGAACATTCATACTTATAACCTTATATGCATCAAATATAAAGAGTCTAAATCCAACATTTAAAGAGTTGTTGTGATAAGAGATATTAAAAGTATTTCCTATTTCTGCATCTAAAAAAGATGAAATAGTATAAATGATAGCATTTCCAGTTACTCTAGTAGCAACTTTTTGTCCCATTTGACCTAAGTAAGTATCTTTAATGATTATGTCGTAACTATTTTCAGCTTCTATCTTTTCATCAAACTCTTTTTGTGTCTGTGCTATGATTGGATTGTGCCCATTATCATGAAGTTCAATAGCCATTGCTGCTCTTTGTGATTTGTCTTCACTATAGAGAAGTACATTTTTAGTGTCATTTTTATAACTAGATGCAAAGAGTGTAGCAACTTCTTGTGTCTGAAAAAGTGAAAATGTAAGATTGTCTTTATAAAATTTGATAATTGCATTGTACTTTTTTGTATCTATATCACAAAATCCTACTGCCGCATGATTTGATGTACGTACTTTTAGGAACATTTTAACAAAAGAGTCTAATCCATTTCTATTAAAAAAGATAACTTTTTTTAGGGAAACAAGTACCATATCTGCATTCTGTTGAATAGTCCCTTTTATATCATCAATGCTTAATAGTGCATTTCCCGAAGAACCATCTAGAAATCCTTGAGGTGTAAAAACCGCCACTCCATTTTTTAAGACAGCTCTCATGATAGCTCCATAAGTTCTGAAAATTCGTCATATATTTCATTGACATATTCAATCTGAAAATCTATAAAATCATTTAACTCTGCTTCTATATATTGAGGTTGAGATAGAGTATAAAAGAGGAGTAGATGCATCCATTTTCCAAGTCGATTAAGTTCTAAATCATTGGAGGGTTTTGTTCCTGAAGAAGCTTGAAGTATCTGTGAAATGCTCTCTGGCATATTCCATTTTTTAGCTATCTGTTCACAAATATCAAATAAATCTAAACCAGTTAATCTTTTTAAAATAGTATTTAAATCAATAGGATTAACACTTCTAAGAATATCTATATCTTTTTTTTTGTTACAAAAGAGAGCTTCACTTACAATGATACTAGCGGGTAAGAGAGAGATAGCACTTGAAATATCTTTATCTTTTATCTCTAAATATTTTAAAATTTTTTGCCAGTTTACAGAAAGGTCCGCTTGTAAGTTGTAAAAAAGTACTCGATTAAGTTTAAACAGTAACCATTTTGAAGGAGACAAGAGCATTGTCATATAGTTATAAACGGCTTGCTGAGACTGGTTTACTCCTAAGATACCAAAAATCTGTGAAACATCACTAACCTCGTTTCTAAAACCATAAATAGGTTTATTTACCAATACTTTAAGGTAGTTATTGAGGGCTTTATCTTGTGAAGCAGACTTTGCCGCCTTAGTTAAATCACCTAGATTTAAATGCATAAGAGTTTCCCTTAAAGCATCTGGAGCAGGTGGGATTTTATCGATAAAATTATCTATAGTCTCTTTTGTTATCAAAATAATATACTTTTTTGTTGAATCATGATTTATTCTATCTACATATATATAAAAATAATATAAAACTAGGAAAGTATTGAAAATAAAGTTGGCTTAAGTTGGAGTTTTGCTTTTGTTTGATATAATTCGCAACTTTAAAAATATCATTCAAGGATACCAACATGGCAAGAAGATGTGCTATTAGTGGCAAAGGCCCTATGAGTGGGAACAATGTT
>CAZTNH010000186.1:0-2816 GCA_964615395.1 uncultured Sulfurimonas sp. | reverse complement strand
ATGAGCATATCTTAAAACCTGCACATCAAGAGTTACCTCTTGTCTTTATGACAGTCTTAACTCAAATCTCTTTGGGTGGATTTTTAGCACTCTTTTTAGGAGACTTTATGAGTCTCTTTGGTTTTGAATCTACAAACTGGATAATGGCTCTTTTAGTGATGATTCCAGCGGCTCTAGGTCTGCCTCTCTCTGCTCTTCACTTAGGTCGTCCATTTTTAGCGATGACAGCTATGAAAAATGTAAAAACATCGTGGCTCTCTCGTGAGGCTGCAGCACTTGGTCTCTTTACGGGAATGATGGGAGTTGTTGTTTGGATGTACTTTTTTGAAGTAAGTACCATAGTTCGTATTTCAGTTGAAGCTCTTACTCTAGGGGTAGGAGTATTTGGAATCTATGCACAAGCGATGATTTACCGTATAAGAGCAAGACCATCATGGAATAGAGTAACGACAAACTTTAAATTTTTTGGTGTAGGGTATGTTGGCGTTTTCTTATTGGCATTTGTAAGTAGTTTACTCTCTCTTGGTGATGTAGTTATTCCTCTTATCGCTCTTGGAATGTTAGGTGCATTGGCACAACTCTTCTTTACTTATGAAGATATTCGCTCTCTTGATACTATCAAAGAGAATGAGTACCAGTTACAACGTACAAAAAGATTACTAAATGAAAATTTTAATAGTATCAAAAAGTTACGTTTTGCTTCCCTTGTAGCTACGGGAGTTGTCTTTCCTCTCTTAGCATTAGTCTTTGCTGGAAGTGGTTCATTTGGCTTTGCTTCAGCTGTTCTAGGTCTAGCACTTTTAGCAAGTTTTGCATCTGAGATAAGTGATAGATTTTTATTTTTTACTACAGTTGTTCCTCTTGGAATGGCAGGTGGTTTCTTTGTTGGAAAACAGAGACATTAAAAGGATTAGTCATGGCAATAATAGAAGTAGATGAAGAGAGTTTTGAGAATGAACTTTTAAGTGCATTTGAGAGAAAAGATAATGTAATTTTAAAGTTTGGTTCTACATATTGTGATGCTTGTATGGCATTAGGATTTGAGCTTGAAGAGCTTGATGAAACATTGGATAATGTAACTATTTTAGAGATAGATTGTGCTGACTCTGAGGAGTTAGCACAAAAGTATGAGATTGTTGAGGTGCCTACTCTAAAAATATATAAAGATAAAGAAACTCCTATTTTTGATGGAGTGGGAGTAGTTCTTGCTCCTGATATTGCAAAGCTACTAGAGTAAATAAAAAGATTTTAAGAGGCTTTTTAGTTTATAAAAAAGCCATTATCTTTTATGGGTGATGGAAGATTTCTTTCCTCTATAAGAGTGAGTAGATTTATCTCTATATTTTTACTTATTGAGTAGATAGGAACATCTGAGGGCATATTTTCAAATGGGTCTTGAAGATGTCTCGCTGTAGATTCAAGTAAGAAAAAGGGTACAGAGATTAAGATGAGTAAAAATATCTCCCAGTTATGTCCTAGGTTTGCAAGTGAGATAGAGAGAAAACCTAAGAAAAAGTAGATAGAGAGATGGAGTAACATCTGATACTCTCGTGGAAATATAGTGTTTTTAATCCGTTCAGATTTCCCCATATGTGCAATAAGACGACTTAAAGTAGAATCAATATGAATCTGTTCATAAGCATTCAAAGATGTAAATAGTTTTAACTTCTCCTGTATGATGTTATAAATCCAAAGTGGTTTATGTGATGCAAGGATAAAAGAGTCTTGCATATCTTCATCTATATAGTTAAGACTTTCACTGTAGTTCTCATTTTTTCTTAGCATTGAAACAAGTGCATAGTTCCAAGCAATTTGGAGTTTTACTATCTCTTTGTATCTCTCTTTATCTTCTTCTTTTGTAAACCTTTTGAGTTGTAGGGTAAGTGCTCGAGAGTCATTTACTATTTCACCCCATATTTTACGAGCTTCCCACCACCTGTCATAAGATTGGGAAAGATTAAAAGAGAGTATAAGTGAAATGGCTGTTCCTAAAAAAGCAGATATTGCAATGGGAATAGTAAAAAAACTAGTATATAAGTGTATAGTAAAAGAGAGAAAAGTAAAAACAATAAGTACAAGCAGGTCTTTATAAGTTGCACTAATTATATAGTTTAAAGGAATTTTTTTAGAGGTAATCATATCTATCCTAGTTATAAATTTTAGTAGAAATTTTTATCTTTCTTCTCATTCCAAATATCAAAAAGTGAAGCATTCTCTTTTTGGTCTATTTGAATAAGTTTTAAGCCTTTCTCTTTATTTTGAAGTATCTCATAAAATTTTAAATCATCAAAGCCACCCTTTTGAGCATCTTCTTCTGTTGCTCCATAATAAACTCTATCTATTCTCGCCCACATAATAGCCCCTAAACACATAGGACAAGGCATACATGTAGAGTAGAGTTCACAGCCTGAGAGATCAAATGTATCGAGTTTTTTACTCGCTTCTCTTATGGCATTGACCTCTGCATGTGCTGTTGGGTCTTTACTTACAAGAACTCTATTGTGTGCCTTGGCTATAATTTTTCCATCTTTAAGGATAACGGCACCAAAAGGACCACCTTCATTAGCTGACATTCCTTCTGTTGCTTCATCGTAAGCTGTTTTCATCCATCTATTCATATTTTGCTCATTTGTGATATAATTTTTATTATAGCATTTAAAGGGAATAGAATATATAAAAATAAAAGCAAACTTAGTTAATATCAAAAAAGAGAGATTGTTGCATCTATTCATCCTATCGATGAGGTGTGTGAGAGTTATATCTTATCTGGTTTTATTGATGCACATATTCACATAGAGAGTTCTATGCTTATTCCT
>CAZTNH010000185.1:0-2847 GCA_964615395.1 uncultured Sulfurimonas sp. | reverse complement strand
TATTCATAGCAGAAGAGGCTCTCGCTATAACTAAAGACTCACTCCCTTTTTGAAACTCTCCACTAAAGGGATTCTCTTCATCTATCTTCCAAACGCCACTTAAACAGACACCATTAGGGTGTGCAAGTTTGTTATAGGGAGCGATGATGTCCTCTCTATCTTTTAAAATTCTCTTTGCATCTTCAGAAATCACATCTCTATCACCATCAAAAAGTTTTGAGTAAGAGACTCTCTCTTGTGGTAATTTTTTAAGTGGATCAGAGATTATCTCATTCCAAACTGCATCATATTGATTGAGAGTAGGAGTGTATATCTTTTTCTCTTCTTGACTTGTAGGACTCTTTGCAACTTCACCATTACACCCAACAAGAAAAAGAAAACTACATATTATTACTATTTTATTCATCTCTAGCCTTATAATTTTAACTATCTCGAAATACTAAATCCTATCGCTATCTTATTTACCTTATGATTGTAATCTATAAGAGTCTCTCCATATCCTGTAAAAGCTTTTACATATAGAAAAAGATCATTTGAACCAAAAAATGGATAGGTATAGTCTATAGTGGTCGCTCTATATTCACTAAATGGATTTCGTGCGGTAATGCTTAAAAGATTCTTTTTATAAGGTATCACAAACTTAACCTCACCATGTCCCATATAATCCATTAAATCAGTATTGTATTTAAGTGAAAATATATCTTTCCAAATTTTTAACCTTGTAAAGAAAAAACCTGTTTGAAAATTAAACTCAGCACTCAGATAGTTCCATGAACGCTCATTATCGCCACCTCTACCATTAGATTGATGTGCTACATCTAAACGAACAGCTTTTAAATACGGTATGCTTGGAACAGGAAATAGAACAAAAAATTCTGGATTGTAGTTACTCTCTCTAAAGTATGCAGAACTAACATAGAGTTGCCAAAAAGAGATTTGTGTATATGCGATACTATAGATTTCATCAAAACCAAATAAATTTGGTGCAAAATCATACTTCAAACTTACCTGAAACTCACTCTCAAGTTGGTTTGATGTATGGTTGCTATCAGGAGCTACAGTATATTCACTTCCATAACGATAACTCACTGGTAAAAAAAAGTTTGCCTTATATGCTTTAATATTGTAAAGAGATTGTGTGTACTGTTTTATTGTATCTTCTGTAATCTCATCAGCAGACTTATCTAATGTCTCATAGATATGTTTTTGTGCTTTTTTTGAGGTATGAAGAGGATTGTCCTGATGATTCCAGTAGTAACCACGGGCAGCTATCTTATAGTACTCTTGAGATTTAGAAGCATTTGCCTCGCACCCCTCTCCATACTCATACATATATCCTAAAATATAAGCAGCATCATCATCCTGATCATCATCAGCCAACTCTTTAAACATCTTTAAAGAGCTATTAAAATCCCCTTGATCGTAAAGAGCATAAGCCTTATCATATGAGATATCTCCAAAGAGAGAAGCCGCAAAAACAAGAATCACTAAAAGAGATTTTTTCATATATACACTACCTTTGAATACCATCTAAAACAGGAACAAAATCGCAATCTTCAAGCTCTTCCTCTTCTATCCTCTCCCCATTTTTTATAAAACGCATTATAACTTGTTTTCCAGCCTTTTCAACTGGTGCTACAAGTATGCCACCATCAGCTAACTGCTCAAAAATTTTCTTTGGAATCTCTTTTGCAGTTGCCGAAAAAAGAATACGGTCATAAGGTGCATAAGTCACCCAGCCATTTTGTCCATCATCTGTTCTTGTATGGATATTGTTAATCCCTAACTCTCGAAAACGTTTTTTAGCCTCTAACATAAGAGGTTCTATTCGCTCTATTGTAAAAACACCACGAAAAAGTTTAGAGAGAACGGCTGCTTGATACCCACTCCCACATCCTATCTCTAAAACTCTATCTGCACCACGAGGAAAAAGATACTCAGTCATCTTAGCCACTGTTAAAGGAGAGCTTATATACTGTGCTTCACCTATAGGAAGGGCATCAAGTTTATAAGCACTATGAGCAAAACCCTTAGGTACAAAAGCTTCTCTATTCGTCTGTGCAATCGCCTCTTCTATCTCTGATGATAAAGGAAAAATCTTACTACACTCTTGTGCTAAACGTGCTGTCTTTGTGGCTGTTATTCTGTCCAAATCATTCTACCTATTTAAAATATATTTTTATTATACTATAGATTGTTTAGATTCATCATATTTATAATTTACTATCTCCCCATTTTCTAACATTACAATAGCTTGTTTTATCACTTCAAGAGGAGCGATAAACCACTCTCTTGGAGTATGATACTCCCCATCTTCTCCCATAATTTTAATGTTTAAACAGCTACTTCCAAAGAACCTATGAAGCAGTTTTTCTAACTTTTTTGCATCCATATTGTAAACTCTATAGGATGTGATATACTCAACATCTGCCATAAGATAGGTCACTTCATTTTTGGCATTTTTTATTCTCTCTTTAACTGATGTACTTGAATAGCCTATCTTATAAAGGTCTTCTATATTTCTAATGAGTTCATCATCACTTTTTGATTTCAGAATGTAGATGTAACCACTAAGCTCATCATTCTCACTTATCTGCTTAAAATCATTCTCTATTTCATGATTGAGTTGACTTATAATTTTTCCATCCTTATAAAGTTCTGCTGAAAGTGAACGCAGTAGCATATCGGACTCGGTGGCATTTTCAAATACAGAGTGAAGTCTGGCGTTAGCTACATTTTTCTCTCTTTTTATCTTACCCACAGAGGCGACATATCCTACAACCCCTTTAAGTACAAAAAAGAGTCCCTTTTTTATAAATCTTTCCCCTCTAAAATCTTCTAAAACTC
>CAZTNH010000184.1:0-2918 GCA_964615395.1 uncultured Sulfurimonas sp. | reverse complement strand
CATTTACTGAACCATCTGCTGAAGTAGATATCTCTTGTGTATTTTGTAAGGGTGAGGGCTGTCGTGTATGTTCTCATACTGGTTGGCTAGAAGTTCTAGGATGTGGAATAGTAGATCCTAATGTTTTTGAAGCTGTTAATTATAAAGATGTAAGCGGATATGCATTTGGTTTAGGTGTTGAGCGTTTTGCAATGCTTATTCATCAGATTGGAGACCTTCGTTCACTGTTTGAAGGTGATATTAAACTACTGGAGCAATTTCAATGATAGTAACAAGATCGTGGTTAAATGAGTGGATAGACCTTAGTGGTATATCTACATCAGAGATTGCAAAAACTTTTAACTCTATAGGTTTAGAAGTTGATAGAATTCATGAGTACAGAGTTCCAAAAAAGATAGTTTTTGGTAAAGTTTTAGAGTGTGAAAAACATCCTGATGCTGATAAACTTAATGTATGTCAAGTAGATATTGGTTCTTCTATCCGTCAAATTGTTTGTGGTGCTTCTAATGTTAGAGCAGGACTTACGGTTGCTGTAGCTGTTTTAGGTGCTCAAATGCCTAGTGGACTTGCTATTAAGCCTGTAAAACTTCGTGGTGTTGATTCTGATGGTATGATATGTTCTGCTGGTGAGTTAGGTTTAGCAGATATTGGTAAGGGTATTCTTGAAATTGATGAGAGTGTTGGAAAAATTAAACTTGGTGATAATGTAAATTCAAACCCATATTTTAATGATGATTTAATTGAGATAGAACTTACTGCAAATCGTGGAGATTGTCTTAGTATCAGAGGTGTTGCACGTGATTTATCAGCTGCTTTTGATAGACCGATTAAAGAGTTTACACCTGAAGACAATGATACTAAACGTGGAATTGGACGAGTTTTTGCACTCTCACATGATAAAGATTTAAATGTAAACCTTAGTTATAAGGCACTAGATCTGAAAAATCTTAATGTACCTACTATTATTAAGCTTCGTTTAGCTCAGATTGAAGAAAAAAGAGAGTGTGATATAGAGTCGATGCTTCTCTATGTAACACAGAGTACAGGTGTAGTTCTTCGTGCTTATAAACATGACTTTTTTTGTAATGATGATGATAAAATAGCTCAGGTTATGTTAAGTGAAGATGAGAATGCTTATGCATGTATTAAAGGTGCTAAAACAGCTTCTATTGTTGGAATTATTCAAGAAGATGAATCAAAAGTTGTTGATGTTGAAGGTACAATATTACTTGAAGCTTCGTATATACCACCTGATATTATTAGTAAAAAGATGGCAGAGTGTAAAATAGAAGCGGGACCAATGTTTTATAAGACTTCACGAGGGAGTGAACCTGAGTTAAATTCAAGTCTTACTTATTGTGCTGATTTACTTGTATTGCATTCAGACTCTTCTATTTATAGTGGACAGATAGAACTTACTAACTCTTATTCAAACAAAATAGTAAGTATCACTAAGCAAGAGATAGATGATATTATCGGTGCTAAAATAGATAAAACTGTAGTCTCTAAGATACTTAAAAATCTTGGTTTTAATACATCAAAATCTTCAGCTGATAGTTTTGTAATTAATGTTCCTCAATTTAGACATGATATTGTTAATAAACAAGATATTGTAGAAGAGATAGTACGAATGGTAGGTATAGATAATATTCCATCTAAACCATTTGTATTTACTGAAGATAATCGTTTAGAAGATAACTATTTTGAGTATAAAAAACGTTCTATTTTTAGACATCGTGCAGCAAGTAATGGCTTTTATGAATCAGTTCATTTTGTATTTGATGAGAAGAAAATACTTAACTCTTATGGGTTTGAGACAACAGTAGAGGAGTTAGAACTTTTAAATCCTATTGTTCAGACATTAGACACTTTAAGACCTACACTCTTAACAGGTCTTTTAAAAGCAGCCTCAAATAATGTAAAAAATGGCTACTCTTCTGTAAGACTTTTTGAGATAGGTTCAGTCTTTACACCTTCACGTGAAGAGTCATACAAAATGGCATTTATCTTTAGTGGTGCTAAAGAGAATGAAAATTTAGCAAATGCTGGTAAACCTGTTAAGGTAGATTTCGCATACTTTGTTCAGAAAATTTCTGATGTACTTGGTAGTGTAGAGCTTAGAAAAAAAGAGACATCACACACACTCTCTCATACATATCAAACTGCGGAAGTTTTAATAGATGGCGAATCTATTGGTGAGCTATTTCGTGTACATCCAAATGTTGAGAAAGATTATGATTTAGATGTTACATATATGTGTGAAATTGATTTTTCAAAAATAGCACATAACTTAAAAATAGCAACTAAAACATCTAAGTATCAAGCTTCATTTAGAGACTTAAGTATTATCATGCCTCAAGATATGAGTTATGAAAAAGTTAAAAGTGTTATTGAAAGTATTGAAATAGAAAATCTTGTTCGTTTTTATCCTGTAGATAGATATAGTGATGAAAATTTAGGTGAAGATATGAGTTTAAGTATCCGTTTTGTGCTTCAGTCAAATGATAAAACACTTGAAGAAGATGACATTACTTCTGTAATGGATACAATTCTTAAAGTATTAGATTCAGAGTTAGGTATTGGTCTGAGATGAGTTTAGTCAAAGTTTCTCCAGCATCTTCTTTCTCTTTAAATATTAGTGAAATAGCACCTGATAAGTCTATTTCACACCGTAGTGTAATGTTTGCTATGCTTGCAGATGGTGTAAGTACCATAGAGAACTTTTTACGAGCTGAAGATACTATGAACTCTTTAGAAATTGTGAAAAACCTTGGTGCAAATGTAGAAGATAAAGATGGAATCATTAAAATCTCTTCAAATGGAATTCAAGAGAGCTTTGAAGTGTTAGATTGTGGAAATTCAGGGACAGGAATGCGTCTGTTTTGTGGACTTTTAAGTTCTGCAAATGGTCATTTTGT
>CAZTNH010000183.1:0-2918 GCA_964615395.1 uncultured Sulfurimonas sp. | reverse complement strand
GCATTATACTATACTGGACTTTATTTATGGATAACTACGAATATACTGAACTACTAAAAAACATCAAAATTAAAATGCAAAATATCACGGGTGTTGTGGAACCTGAAAAAATCAAAACACGTCTTCAAGAGATAGATGAGTTAGAGAATGAGCAAGATTTTTGGAATGATGCAACTTATGCAGCTAAAATTCAAAAAGAGAAGACGCAACTTCAAAGAAAACTAGATAAATACTCTCTTGCAAATGATGCAGTTTATGATGCCATAGATCTTTACGATATGGCTAAAGAGGAGAACGATGAAGAGTCTATAGAAGCACTCTTCGATGATGCACCTGCATTAGAAGAGCAGATTCGTAGTATGGAGATAGAAGTACTTCTCAGTGGGGAGAGTGATGCGAACAATGCTATCCTCTCTATCCACCCTGGGGCTGGTGGTACTGAGAGTCAAGATTGGGCTGAGATGCTTCTTCGCATGTATAAGTCTTGGGCTGATAAGAGAGGCTTTAGTGTTGAGATACTTGACTATCAAAAAGGTGAAGAGGCTGGAATAAAAGATGTCTCTATCATCGTTAAAGGTGAAAATGCTTACGGTTACCTCAAAGTAGAAAATGGAATACATAGATTAGTTCGTATCTCCCCTTTTGATTCAAATGCCAAACGCCACACCTCTTTCTCTTCTGTTATGGTTTCACCTGAGGTTGATGATGATATTAACATTGTTATTGAAGATAAAGATATTCGTGTTGATACATATAGAGCGAGTGGTTCAGGTGGTCAGCATGTCAACAAAACAGAATCTGCAATTCGTTTAACACATATAGAGACAGGTGTCGTGGTTCAGTGTCAAAATGATAGAAGTCAGCATAAAAATAAAGCTACTGCCATGAAGATGTTAAAATCTCGACTCTATGAGTTAGAACTAGAAGCACAAAAAGCCGAAAAAGATGGTGTAGCAAAGAGTGAAATAGGATGGGGACATCAGATACGCTCTTATGTTATGCAACCCTACCAACAGGTTAAAGATACACGCTCAAATGAAGCATACTCCAATGTTACAGCTATTTTGGATGGTGATATAGATAAGATGATAGAGGGTGTTTTAATCTCTATGAATAAGGCACACTAGGATCTCTTTTCAGATATGAATCTATTAAAAGAGTTTTCATTAGAAGATAAATGCTCCTATCTCAAAGATAAAAAGCAGATCACTCACTATAAAATGATTCAAAATATCACTTCGCAGGAGTGTCAAGATTTAATAGAACATGGATATAGACGTTTTGGAAAAATGTACTTTAGACCAATATGCAGTGATTGTAATGAGTGTCAAAGTATTAAGATAGATGTAAACAGTTATATATTTTCAAAATCAGAAAGACGTGTACTTAAAAAAGCTTCTCATATTCAGACATACATACAACAACCAACACTTACTCAAGAACATTTAGATTTATTCAAAAAGTATCATCAATTTATGCATGAAAAAAAAGAGTGGGATTACAATGAAACTACTCCTCAACACTACAATGATTCATTTGTTCAAGGGCATGAGGAGTTTGGATATGAAGTGCTTTATTTTGATGATGAAAAACTTATAGCTGTTGATTTGATTGATGTTTTAGAAGATGGGATATCTTCCATATACTTTTACTACGATCCAGACTACTCATATCTTTCTCTAGGAAAATACTCTCTCTTAAATCAGATAAAGTTTGCACAAAAAGCAGAACTTAAATGGATATATTTAGGTTATTATGTAAAAGAGTGTCCATCACTCTCCTACAAATCTCAATACAGACCATACTTAACTTTAGAGGGTCGTCCAGAAACAGATGAAGAGTTTATCTGGAAATGTTAGTTAGCTAACTCTTTTTTTTGCTCTTCTCTAATTTTAAGTTTTTTATTTTCTAGTTCTTTTTGTAACTTTAACTCTAAAGCTTTTTGAGCCTCTTTATCTTCAGCTCTTATTCTTTTAATTTTCTCTTCTTCTAACATCTTTTTAGTTTTATATTTTCTTCTCTGTGCTTCTTTTAAAGCTTTTAACTTAGCATCTTTATTTAAAAACTCTTCAATTACACCCTTAGGATCTATCTGATCTTGATGTTTATAATAGTAATCAATAATCTCATTTTTATGTTTTTCTGTATCCATTAAACCAGAATTGATAACTACAGAAAATAATTTATAATTATTAGTATTCATAGAATTTTTAAAATTGCTTCTAATACCTCGTACAAAATAGTCATTTGTTTTAGAGAGTTTTCTTAAACGATTTAAATAATCTTTTTTACTTATAGATGGTTCTCCCATCTCTAATTTAATTCCCTCTATTTTTGCTGCTTTGACTTCTGAAACATATGCATCAATCTCTTTACTATAAAGAGAGTAAGACTCAAGATAAGATAGAGCTTCTATTTTGTCGACATTATTATAAATCACATCACCTAAAGCAGCATATGGCTTTGGATTGTTAGCAGATAACAATGTGAATGTTAAGATTATAAGGAGTAGTTTATACATTTAAAGCCTAAAAGTTTTATTTTATTATAGCAAGTTTTTGATTATTTAAAAAGAGGAAAGGAGTCTCTCCAAAAGGAGAGAATTGATAAAAGTTAGTGCGAAGACTAACCGTTACGTTTTTTCTGAATCTCTTCAGAAACATTTCTTGGAACTTCAGCATAGTGATCAAATTCCATAGAGTATGTAGCACGACCTTGTGTAGCTGAACGAAGGTCAGTTGAGTAACCAAACATTTCAGATAAAGGAACATGAGCATCAACAATTTTGTTACCTGAACGGTCACCCATTGAGTTAACTTGTCCACGACGTCTGTTAAGGTCACCGATAACATCACCCATGTTTTCTTCTGGAACTTCAACTTCAACTTTCATCATTGGCTCTAAGATAGAAGGTTTTG
>CAZTNH010000182.1:0-2949 GCA_964615395.1 uncultured Sulfurimonas sp. | reverse complement strand
AATAACATCCGACTCTTTCTCATCGATAACACCTTCATCTTCACTCTGAAGCATACTCTCTAAGAGTTCCTCTTTTGTGAGTGAATTGGCATCAGCTTTGCCTTTGCTTATTTTATTTGTCACAGCTAAAGTTGTTAAAATAATAGGATATGTTATCCATATAAAAACTCTTATAAGCTGAGAAGCAGCAGGAGCAAGTGACTTCCAATAGATAGCTCCTATAGTTTTAGGAATGATTTCGCTTAAAAAAAGTATGGCAAACGTAAGCACAACGGAGACAATTACAACAGCATCATTTCCAAATATAACAGCAGCTTGCGCTCCAACAGCAGCAGCTCCAAGAGTATTTGCTATTGTGTTAAGTATTAAAATTCCTGCAATAGATTTGTTAATATTCTCTTTTTGAATACGAAGAAGTTTTCCCACAGTTGGGCGTTCTTTCTCCAAAACAGCCACATATGACATATTTATAGAGAGAAGAACAGACTCTAAAACGGAACAAATAAATGAAACGCCAACAGAGAGTACAAAAAATAGTATGAGTAAATCCAAGTTTTACAATATCCTTAATTTAATTTATAAAAGTATATAGGTCGCTAAACCTAAAAAGCTAAAAAAGCCGATAACATCTGTTAAAGTTGTTAAAATAACAGTACTTCCTATCGCTGGATCAATATCCATTCTTTTCAGCAAAAGAGGAATAACAGCTCCAAAAAGTCCTGCAATAAAGAGGTTTATAAGCATACTAACGGCTATAACAACCCCAAGCATTCCCTTATCAAACCATAAGGCTGCGATAATTCCTATTATTATAGCAAAGAAGAGACCATTTACAAGTGAAATTGTCACTTCCTTTTTTATAATCCTCATGGCATCACCCTGTGAAATCTCACCAAGAGCCAACTGACGAACAACAACTGTAAGGGTCTGAGTCCCAGCATTTCCACCCATCGAGGCGACGATTGGCATCAAAACAGCAAGTGCTACCATACTCTCTAAAGTCTCTTGAAAAATTCCAATGACTAAAGATGCTGCAATGGCAGTTAAGAGATTAAACGCCAACCATTTTGCACGTTTCATTCCAGCAGGAAGAATCTCTTCATCCTCTTCAGCCTCATCATCAACCCCAGCAAGATTATACATCTGTTCAGTTGCATGTTCATTAATAATGTCATAAATATCATCGGAAGTGATACGACCAAGTAAAACACCATAAGCATTAACTATCGCTAAGACTGTAAGGTCATACTCTTCAAAAAGGTGAACAACCTCTTTTATATCGTCACTGTCAGTAGCTTTGATAGGCTCAAAACTCTCTTCACTCTCTTCGATATTTTCTATAATCGTCTTAGAAAAATCAAAAATAAGTAGATCATCAAGTCCAACCGCATATCGTAACTTATTGTCATCATCAGTAATGAAGAGATTTTGAACATTTTCAACTTCATTCTCTTTCCGAAGACGAGCAAAACGTTTGATGACATCTTGAACAACCTCATGCTTATAAGCAGTAAATAGTTCAAGTTGCATATGCGAACCAGCAACATTATCTTCATAAGTTTGAAGTTTTGTTATCTCTTGTTGGTCATCTTTATGCAGGTTTTCAAAAACCTCAGTTGCTATGCTTCCATCAACTTCTTCAAGCTCCTGCATAAACTCTAGTTGATCATCAGACTCTAGTTCTGTTACAGCATGAGAGAGTTCATCAACACTCAGACTCTCTACAACATCATCGAAGTATCTATCAGGAAGAGCGAGAGCTACATCACCAACAAGATTCTTCGGCACAAGCTTAATGGCATTAGAAAACTCTTCGTCACTTAAACCTTTAAGTATTTTAGCAATATCACTGGGGTGCATATCACTTATATCGTGAGCAGAAAGGTAGTCTTGTAGGGGATTCATAAGTGTAATTATATCAGATTATTTACAGAAGCATATTATGAGTAGCACTAAGCTACTCTAAAAGTGATTTTTTCTTATTGTCTATCAAGATTAAAAGTGCTGGAAGTGCTACTAAGTCCACTATAACAGCTATCACAAGAGCTGACGCGGTTACAACTCCAAAGTGGTAGTTCGGGTTAAAACTTGAAAATATAAAGACTAAAAATGCTAAACTGAGAACCAATGTCGTAAAGATGATAGCACTCCCTGCATAACTCATCACATACTTCATCGCATCCTCTAACGAATCGCCTCGTTTTCTAGCCTCAATATACTTCACCATAAAGTGGATGGTATCATCAACTGCCACCCCTATGATGATAGCTCCTGCAATAGCCACACCCATATCTATATCTATCCCAAACCATCCCATCACACCAACAACAAGAGCAATAGGGAGAACATTTGGTACGATAAAAATCGGTAACATTCTCCAGTTTTTAAAGATAAGAATCATTACAAACGAAATCATCACAACAGCCAAAGTAATAGACTCCAGAAGTGTATTTGTCACATCATGTTGCATATGTGCAAACATAACTGTCTGTCCATTTACAGTTGCACTATAGGGTGTTTTTTTCCACCAATCCTGCACCCAATTTATCATCTCCAAATCTTTTGAAGTATCTACAAGGTTCATAGATGCAGTAACACGAAGAAGTCTTTCGTTAATATCCATCTTATCATTTATCTCCATACCCTGAGGCAGAGATAGGGAGTAAAGAAGTAGATACTGTGCTACTAAATCTTGATTGTTCGGAATAGTTTTACTTCCATTCATCACAGAATTAAAAGTTTTAATAACATCCATCAGAGAGCTAATATGTCTTACATCAGGATAAGTAGCATAGAACTCTTTATAAAACTTCTCAACAGTCTTAAGAAATTTTGGATCTTTTATGCCATCATTTTTCTTTGAATCTACAACAATCTCATAAGACATAGGACCCGTTAAGTACCTATCCAAAAGAAATACCAAAATAAGAACACTATTTGCTTATAAGA
>CAZTNH010000181.1:0-3040 GCA_964615395.1 uncultured Sulfurimonas sp. | reverse complement strand
CAAAAAGGTTTAGCATTTTATCAAAAAATCCGTAGATGGGCTAAAAATACAACAGTTGTTCCTGTAGAAGAACAAGCTTGTATGGGTTGTCACATGGTGATAGGTGATAAAGTTTATGCTGATGTTATCAAAGCTGAAGAGATTACAACTTGTCCTCACTGTGGTCGTATCCTTTATATGAAGCCTAACGAAGAGTAGGTTTGAAACCCTTTACGTTTATATACTACATCATAAGTGTAGTGCTATATGTTATAGCACTTCCTTTTTTAGTATATGTGGCGTTTAAGACGAAGTACAAAGAGTCAATTCCCGCACGTTTTTTTCTTTTTAAAAATCCTAGTTTTACAACTCAAAATGCTATTTGGTTTCATGTCTGCTCACTCGGTGAGGCTGTCGCTTTAAAACCTTTGTTAACTGCTATTAAAAATCAAGATGTAGTGATAACAACTATTACACAGACTGGTTACAATCAAGCCAAACGCTATGATGCAGAAGTTCGTTACCTACCTTATGAGATGTTTTTACCTTTTTGGATAAAAAAGCAGAAACTTCTTGTAGTTATAGAGGCAGAATTTTGGTACTTACTTTTTGTAGTAGCATTTTCTCGTGGCACAAAAATAGTTCTACTTAACGCTAGGATTTCTGATAAGAGTGTAAAAAAATATCTACAGTTTACTTGGTTTTATGAAAAACTTTTAAGTAAGGTAGATGTCGTTTATGCTCAGAGTGAAGTAGATAAAAATAGACTATTGGCATTAGGTGCAAGAAATATTGAGGTGATAGGCAATATTAAACTAGCAGGTGAGATTAAAAAAACAAAAGATTATGAGAAGCTAAACTGCGAGTTGATTGTAGCAGGAAGCACTCATGAGGGTGAAGAAGAGAGTGTAATAAAAGCATTTGTAGAGTATAGAGTCTCTTCAAACGCCAAGTTAGTTGTAGTTCCTCGTCACCCTGAACGTTTTGATGAAGTTTTTGAACTTCTTCAAAAGTATGCAGATGAACACTCTTTGACACTTTCTCGTTTTTCAAAAGAGAAAACTTTTGAGAGTGATATAGTTTTAGTAGATATGATGGGTGAGTTAAACAATATTTATGCCATTAGTGACATAGCTATTTTAGGTGGGGCTTTTAGAGATGATGTCGGTGGACACAATCCCCTAGAACCAGCCTATTTTGGATGTAAGATAATTACAGGAAAACACTTTTTTCATCAAAAAGTTTTGTTTGAATATGTACATCATGTTCAGTATGTAGAAGCTGATTACATTCACAAAGCATTGAGAGATGCAAAAGAACTTCCACCTTCGATGGTAGAAGAGAAGATAGATTTAGAACCAATAATAAAAAAAATAGAGGAGGCAAATTAATTATGGCTACAGAAAAAGCATATAAATTAGTTGCAATACAAGAAGGAATTTCAAATAGTAGTGCTAAGTCGATGATAGATCGTGGACTTGTTTACGTTGGAAATAAAAAAGTGATGATAGCTCGTGGAGAGATTAACACAGATACAAGATTTAGAGTTATGAAACTTGAAAAAGCGAAAATAATTTTTGAAAATGATGATATAGTGGTTGTAGATAAACCACCATATATAAACTCTGATGAGTTAGAACGCCAGTTTAAACCAGCAGTTTTACTTCATAGACTCGATCGTGAAACATCAGGTGTTTTAATGCTTGTTAAAAATGAAGAGTTTCGTGAGAAAGCTATCAAAGAGTTTAAAAAAGATAAGGTATATAAAGAGTATATCGCATGGGTTGAGGGGATTATGAGTGAGCCAATCGAAGTTGATAAAGGCATTACAACTCAGAAAAAAAACAATAAAGCATTCTCAAATGTATCTCCAAAAGGAAAACCAGCTCGTAGTGAATTTTTTCCAGATTTAGTAAGTGCTGGTAAAACAAAAATTAAGTGTATCATCCATAATGGTCGTACACACCAAATTCGTGTGCATCTTCGTTACATAGACCACTCAATAGTTGGTGATGAACAGTATGGTGGACGTAAGGCAAAAAGAGTTATGCTTCATGCTCATAAAGTGAGAATCCTTGGTATGGAATTTACAGCACCTGAACCAAAAGAATTTATACACTTTCAGTAAGCTTTGAACTATTTTATCGGGATTGATTTAGCTTGGGGAGAGAAAAACCTTAGTGGTTTTTCTGTAGTTATATCATCTGGTAAAAAACTTAAGATTTTAGACTCTAAACTACTTTTCTCTATAGATGAGATAGTTCAAGAGATTCAAAAATATACTCAATACCGAGTTCTCATTGGGATAGATGCCCCTTTAGTAGTTCCAAATGAGAGTGGTAACAGAGAGATAGAGGAAAATTTTAACAGAGATTTCGCACAGTATAAAATCTCTATGTTACCAGTCAATCAAAAACTCCTCACAAAATATACTCAAAATATTAGAAGTGTAGAACTTTTTAAAAAACTTAGTCAGCTTGGTTTTAAAAGAGACTTTCAAGCTACTAAAACAGTTTTTGAAGTGTATCCTCACTCAACAATTGCCACACTTTTTCATAATAATAAAATTCTTCCCTATAAACGTAAAAAAGGAAGAGACATCTCTTTCATTAAAGAGCAGATGAGTGTTTATCAAAATTACTTAAAAAAAGAGTTTACTACTCATGAAATACTTAAAGCTGATTTAAGTCTGCTAAGAGGAAAATCTTTAAAAGAGTATGAGGATATTTTAGACTCTTTGACTTGTATATTGAGTATATATTATTCAGCTACTTTTGGTGCAAAAGTTTATAAACTTGATGGTATAGATACTTTTGTAACACCTCTGAGTCGATGGAGGGTTTATATGTTGCGATGCAGTGATAATACTCTTTATACTGGAGTTACAACGGATATTAAACGCCGAGTTGATGAGCATAACAGTAGCTCTCTTGGTGCTAAATATACTAAAAATAGACGACCAGTAGAGTTAGTTTATGAAGAGAGAATGGATGGGAAAATCTTGGCTATGAAGAGAGAGTATGCTATAAAACAGTTAAGTCGTTCAGAAAAACTTGAGCTT
>CAZTNH010000180.1:0-3052 GCA_964615395.1 uncultured Sulfurimonas sp. | reverse complement strand
CAACCATCTTAAGAACACGTTCAACTTCACCACCGAAATCGGCGTGTCCCGGAGTGTCAATAATGTTAATTTTGTAATCTTTATAACGAATAGCTGTATTTTTAGAAAGAATCGTAATACCACGCTCTTTTTCTAAATCATTACTATCCATAGCTCTCTCATCATGTTGTTCGTGAGAAGCGAATGTACCAGACTGTTCTAGTAAACCATCAACTAGTGTAGTTTTACCGTGGTCAACATGAGCGATAACGGCAATATTTCTAATTTTTTGCATTAGGTGTTTCCTTGGGGAAAATTTTTCGCGATTATACCCAAATAAACATTATATTATTCTATTATATGCTAAGATTAAAGGTATATAAAAATTTAACATAAGAAGAAAGGATACAAAATCAAACATAAAAATATTGATTATCCAAATAAGTTAAATTTTATCTTTGATAAACTTAATAAAAATAATATAAAAATAGTACTAGTCGGTGGTTATATTAGAGACTCTCTTCTATCCATTGCATCAAAAGATATAGATATTGAACTTTTTAACATAAAATCTTTTACCCTACTAGAAAAAATTCTTAAAGAGTTTGGTGATGTTAATAGTGTTGGTAAAAGTTTTGGTGTTTGCAAACTAAAATACCAAGAGTTAGAACTAGATTTCTCTCTTCCACGAACTGACTCTAAACATGCAAAAGGACACAAGGGTTTTGAAATTAATGTAGACCCTACTCTTGATTTTAAAACAGCTGCATCAAGAAGAGACTTTACTATAAATGCAATGGGATATGATGTAAAAAAGAAAAAACTACTCGACCCCTTTAATGGTTTAAGTGATCTAAATAGTTCCCTTATAAAAGCTGTAGATTTACAAAAATTCATTGAAGATCCACTTCGTGTTTTAAGAGCGATTGGATTTGCTTCTAGGTTTGGTTTCAAACTAGATAAAGCTCTATTTTTAAAGTGTAAAGAGATGATACAAGAGAATGTTTTAAAAGAGCTTCCAAAAGAGAGAATTTTTACAGAACTTCAAAAACTCCTACTTAAATCTTCTCAACCATCCTTAGGATTAGAACTTGCCAAAAAACTAGAGATTAAAAATTATTTTGGAGAGTATCAGACTCTTTCTCAGATTGATTATTTTGCTATAGATAAAACATCTAATGATAAAACCGATATTTTAATATTTTTAACTCTTCTGTATGATAAAAAATGCTTTCATCACATTTACAATATTACTAATGAAGTAAAACTTATAAAAAATATCAAACTATTTTTAGAACTAAAAGATACTTTCTCATTAGACTCTTTTAATGATTATCAGCTCTATATTTTAGCTACTAAAGTTAATATAGAACTATTTTCTTTCTATCTAAATGCCACTTATCTTGGAGAACAAAAAGATAGTATTCAAAAAATGAGAAAAAGAGCAGAAGAGTTAAACATATTAAGAGATCAAGTTCCTCCCATAATTCAAGGTAGAGATCTTATATCACTAGGTTTTAAACCATCTAAAGAGTTTAAAAATATTTTGGATGAGACTTATACAATGCAGATAAAAGGCTTTCTTAACACAAAAAAAGAGGCTGAAATATATCTAAAAAATTATTTAAGTGATAGGAGTTAATTCAGAAAGCTCTTTTCCTTGGAGATAATCTATATGAAGTTTTTTTGTTAAAGAGAGTGTATCTTTATTGTCTATATTTTTTATCCATGTTTTGATACCCCTCTCTTCAGCCATAATTCTAAAACCTTTTACGATAGAGAAGTTTGCCTCTAAACGCTCAAAGTTTGAGTAGTAAGTTCCAAAACGAATAACATCTATATCTAACTCTCTAAGATATAAAAAACTACTATGAATTGAACCAACTCTATCTATGGCTATTAAAACGCCAGTGTGTTTGAGAGAGTTTAAAATAGAGTTATATCTACTTGTATGTGAAAAGTACTCTAACTCACTTAAAACAAACATTACTCTTATAGATGTCTCTTTTAAAAGCTCTTTAGATCTATGTAAAAACTTCTCATTTCTAAGTGAACTTGGGGAGATATTAAGAGCATATATCTCTTTTCTTTCTTTAGTTTTTAGTATTAACTCCTCTAAAACCATCAAATCATACTCAACACTTAAACCTAATCTATTAAGAATTTTCATATAACTTTTCGTATAAAGTACTTTGTTATTTTCATCCCTTAACTTTATAAAACACTCTTTAAACGCCACACTATCTTCACTATAAACATCCTGTGTCATAATATTAAGTCTTCTATTATTTATAGCATTTATCACGGAGGCTTCTAGTTCACTTGGACTGAGCACTTCATCTTTTAAAATGGTTCTAGAACCTTTTCTCTGCTCTTGAATTTCAAATAGATTTTCTACTATGTAATCAAGCTCTTTAGAGTAGTTAGTATCACTTATTGCAGCAGATATTTTCACCTCAATATCATCTATAGAAAACTCATTTGATTTTAAACACATTAGCTCTAAAAGAGTAGTAAACTCTTTAGCACTCCCACGAAGACCTACTATAAAATCTCCCCCTTTCACATGACCTAAAGGAAAATCTTCTAATTTTTTCTCTTGAAGATAAGAGCCTATCCACTCTCCTACAGCTCTTAAAACTTTATCTCCATTTTTAATACCATAGAGTCTATTGATATCATTTAAGTTATCAATACTAATAAGTATAAGAGTATAATCACCCTCTTTTTTTAACTCCCCCTCGAGATAGTTAAAAAGATATTCACGCGTAAAAGTTTTACTTACATCATCTGCAATCTTGACATTAAAACCATTATAGATAAGATATAAAATAAAGTAGATTCCAAAAACGAGTAAAATAAGAGACTCTATATAAAAAGATGTATTGAGTGTTGTGTAGTTATCGATGAGTGTGTGTGAAACAAGAGCAATAATAAGAGCAAAGATTGGAAGTCCCATTCTAAGTGCTAACTTAAAACGATACTCTCTCTCTTTAGTTTGTGGAAGTAACATTTATGGAGATGTTAAACGTCTAGGTGTTTAACGTCTTTTGCATGTGTCTCTATGTAGTTA
>CAZTNH010000179.1:0-3074 GCA_964615395.1 uncultured Sulfurimonas sp. | reverse complement strand
GAAGCAAATGCTATCATAGCAGATACCATAGTTAAGCTACTCATCTTCAACTCCTTTTTTTAAAATATACATACCAAATATGGCAGTAACAGTTCCAAAAGCGATAGGTGCCATGTGAAAACCACCATCTTTTACAAGTGGAGTAATAATCGCAATAGCAAATATAACTTTCGTGAGGTCTAAAATAAACTTACCGACCTCTTTTAAAAACTCTTTATTCATAGTTTGATTATACCACAAAACTAAACTCTCAACAATCCTCTTTTAAAGAACAAATATGATAATAAATCATATTGATAAGAGAATTATATGATAAATAATAATTAATGTCAAGATAAATATGATTAATTATAATATGATTTACTTTTTTATATGATTAACAGTCATATAAAGGGCTAGTCAAAATGACTACCCCCTTGCTTCATCTATCAGTGTAAAGGCTGTTTTAAACTTGTTTAGTTTATTTTTGAGTATTTCATTTTCTAAAAGTAACTCCATGCTTTTCTGAGCCATTTCAGGAATATTACCTTTACTGCTCCACTGAGCAGGTGTCCCATCATTAACACCCAACCTCTCAGCCAACTCCTTCTGAGTTATCCCTAACTCTTTGCAAGTCTTTTTTACTATGTTTTCATTTTCGCTCATCGGCTTCTCCCGTGAATTTTTTAAGTGCAAACTCGAACATTGCACGAGTGACTACCTTTCCAGCTTCACTATACATACCTTTTTTTACACTATCTATGACTTCATCACCAACACTATTTACTTTAAAAGTCTTTGGAGTTGGTGAGCTGAGTAGGTTGAGTCCGTTTATGGTAAGCTCTACACAGTAGAACATTCTGTAAGGCATAGGCTCTATAGGTCTTCGATTGTCAGGTTCTGATGTCTTGTAGTCTATAAAACCATTACGAGTAAGCCAAAATATAGTCTCTGTAAATATTATGTTCTGTTCTTCATCGCTGATGTTCTCACACTCTATCTTTAAAGTGTTGTCACTCTCTCTTGCACTCTGAATATCGCTTGTTACGTTTATCTCTACACATTTAGGGAAGTTACTATATACCTTGTTAAATATAAACCCTGCATACGAGTCAAAGAGCTTTATGTTGTTTTTCAAGTTTGTTCCTTTTTAGATAGTATAATTATACAATATTTACATTTTTTAAGATATACTTACACCGACAAAAAAAGTTATACCTTAGTACGGTAGATGAAAGCCCTGCAACTCCTTGTGAGTTGTGGGGCTTTTTTCGTTAGGTAGTTAGGTTGTGGGGTCTGATTTAATCATCAAACCTCATAATCTCCAAAAATAATACTTCTTACTGCATATTCTTTATTGCTTATTCCATTAATTAACTCAATAATATAAGCTTTATATCACACTCTTCAAACCCAAGAGTCTCTTTGAGCTCTTGATGGATATCTAAGCCTAGCTCTATCTTATCGCATCCGTCTGTGTCAGGATTTACAAAAGTGTTCTTTATCTTGCACCTTGACTGCTGCATGAAGTTACCATCAGCATCCACAAAATCCCAGTGGTTGCAGTGTCTGCATTTGTTTATGCTGAGTTGTATTTTGATTTCAAAGTTACTCATTTAGAAGCTCCTTATTTTCGTAAATGTTGCCGATTACTTCAAAGTTTTTACACATACTCCATAAGTTCCACATCTTTTCACTAGGATAACCTTTGTTCTCAATAGCAAGTAGAGAACCTTGCTTAAAGCATACCTCTGCTAATCTTTTTGTATTTCTACCTTTCACATTCCATCTTATAACTATATCCCCCTCATAAATCTCAACACTGTTTTTGTCTTTAAGACCTGTCCACTGCATCAAAACATTATCTTTGTTTGCACTTAATAAGGCTTCGTTGTGTAAGTCAATCTCGTAAATCTTTTTTTCTTTATGTTGCCATTCTCTAAATTTAATTTCTCTACTCATCTATCATCCTTTAAAACCCACTAGCTATCTTCTTACCCTCTATGATAAGATTGTTCTTAATTGTAAGCTTCTTCCCTGCAAAGAGAGACTTTTTCAAGCTTACCCCACTGTGTGGCTCAAAGAGTGTTATGAAAGTACTCAATAAGTCGTTATCGTTTTGTTCCATCTCATATGCCTCTTGTGAACTGCACTCTATGTCTGTAGCGAGTAAACTTATCTTTTCCATAAGCTTCTCATTTACATCTGCAAATTTTGAGAGATTATCTTTAAAATAATCATAAAGACTACAAACAAAGTCAAGAGCGAGTATTTTCGTATGTTTATCGTACTTATCTGTAACATTTAACCATAACACTCTCTCAAATTCAGTTGCAAAAATAAAGCTTTTTATGTTTGTTCTTTCTCTTTTAATTAGGAACTTTCTAAGTCTCATCGTCAGTACTTCAAGGTTCTTTGTCCTCTCGTGAGGTTTAAAATTGCTTAAAATTCTTCTCATTACATGAGCTAGTACTATTGTCTGTTCTAAGTTGTTTAAAGTGTATTTCATTTAAATATACTCATTGTCTTTATAATAACGATATGCCTGAAGTGCAAAGTTAGCAACTGTTAAACTGCATACAACTTCATCACTTAACTCTTTCACACTCACCTCTCCATTATCATCAATGTATCTTAAACACTTGTGAAATGTACTCATAACTATTTTCTCCATATAAAACTACTAGCTCCAGCTCTTAAAAGCTTTGTTTGAAATCTCTGAAGGTATCTTATATCTTTTGAAATTTCTTCATACTCTCTACCTTTAAACACACCGCGAAGTGACCAAATCATTGTCTATGTACTGGCACTTGACCGTGTGTGGAATTGTATGTTTCTTGTTGCTGATAGCCTTGCTGTTGTGGTTGCTGATAGCCTTGCTGTTGTGGTTGCTGTTTGTTCTCTCTTTCATATACAGAGAGACTACCATCAAAGTTCACAGGTACTGCATCAAGTTTAATGCTCATACCACCATCATCATATATAAATAGTGCACCAACTGTTAAGTACTTCTTCTTTTCTTGACCATCTTTCTGATAAGTCCCTGTTGTTGCTACTATGTTCATTACTTTTTGTACTGCCATTTTATTTTCCTT
>CAZTNH010000178.1:0-3079 GCA_964615395.1 uncultured Sulfurimonas sp. | reverse complement strand
TAAATTGGTATTCTTTTTGGATAGGTACTTATAAAGCAAAAGAAAATGGTAGAAATAGAGTTGAAATAAAAGAATAGTTACAATCCTTTAAAAAATTTCACTATAATTGCAAAAATTAATATAAGGCATGAAATATGTTTGGAAGAACAAAACTAAAAGATTACGAAATTACAGCAGAAGAGTCACTAAAACAGCAGTATGCAAAAGTAGATACAGCAAAAGGTGATATTTGGATTAAACTTTTCCCAGATGAAGCTCCTAACACAGTTGCAAACTTTGCACACTTAGCAAACACTGGTTTTTACAATGACTTAAACTTTCACCGTGTAATCCCAGGATTTATGGCTCAAGGTGGTTGTCCTACAGGAACTGGGACAGGTGGACCTGACTGGGCTATAGCTTGTGAAACAGACACAAACACTTCAGTACACCGTCCAGGGACACTCTCGATGGCACATGCTGGACCAAACACAGGTGGAAGCCAATTTTTCATCACTTTTGTTGATACTCCTCACCTAGATGGCGTTCATACTGTTTTTGGTGCTATTGAAGAGGATGATGAAGAGAGCTTCAAAGTTCTTTCTCAGATTCAAGGTCAAGATGCTATCAACTCTATCTCTGTTGTTGAGACAAGAGACTAAATGTTAGTACATATCTGCTGTTCGGTTGATAGCCACTTTTTTTTAGAAAAATTACAAGCAGATTATCCGCAGGAGAAACTTACAGGTTTCTTCTACGATCCCAACATCCACCCCTACTCTGAATATCAATTACGCTTACTCGATGTAAAAAGAAGCTGTAAAAAACTTGGAATTGATCTACTCGAAGGCGAATACGATTATGAAAACTGGCTTCAAGCCGTCCGTGGACTTGAAAACGAACCTGAAAAAGGGAAACGTTGTGAAGTCTGTTTTGATAAGCGTTTTTCTGTAAGTGCAGAAAAAGCCTTAGAGCTTGGTGAGAAAAAAATTACCACTACCCTCCTTGTAAGCCCCCTCAAATCACAAGAGCAACTCAAACGTGTTGGTGATGCATTTTATGAAAAGAATGGTGTTGAGTTTATCGCAGTTGATTATAGAAGTGGTGGTGGCTCACAAGATCAAAGCCGTGTCACAAAAGAGGAACAACTTTATCGTCAAGATTATTGTGGCTGTATCTTTGGACTTACTATGCAAAGAGAACAACAAGACAGACTTATGGATGAGATGTTCTCCCCCATTTCAAACACCATACTTCCAGCTTCTATTGAAGAGAGACTAGAGATGTATAGTCGTAGAAATAAGTTAGAAGATGAGGGAAAAGAGTACAAAATCATCAAGCAGAAGTTTTTAAACTATAGACAACTTAACTTCAAAGTTATCAAGGGTAAGACGAATGTGCTTGATGCTTATGCCCTAAGTTACTCTACTCTCCCACGAGAAAGAGCACAGGGAAGAGTTGAATACACACTTAATGATATTCACTATTTTAACCGTGAAGAGATTAAGTTTATCACTTTAGATTTTTACAATAAAATGAATAATACTGAGTATAAAAATATAAAAGAACTCATTTATAATCCTCTCTCTATAGAGAAAGAGTTGGCGTTTAGAACTTCTATAAATGCCACAGCTTACGACTTAACTCCTATAATCGTTATGCAGGAGATACCTGAAGGTAAACTTACAATCACACTTAAAACAAAAACTTATGAAGATGTGAAAGAAAAGCTAATCATAATCTAATAATATTTTAGCTAAAATGTCTAAAATATTATTATACAAGGCTTTTTATTATGATTATGGATGTTATGGAAATTCAACAAATTTTACCACACAGATACCCTTTTTTACTAGTAGACCGTGTTACGGAACTCACAAAAGGTGAATCAACAAATGCTTTTAAAAATGTATCAATCTCTGAACCAGTTTTTCAAGGTCACTTTCCAGATCATCCTATCTACCCTGGTGTTATGATTTTAGAAGGTATGGCTCAGGCTGGTGGAATTTTAGCATTTGAGAGTATGGATATGCCTAAAGAGGAAGCTGCTCAAAAAGTAGTTTACTTTATGAGCATCGACAAAGCAAAATTCCGTGCACCTGTTCGTCCTGGAGACAAACTAGAGTATCGTATCACTGTTATCAAACAAAAAGGTGCTATCTGGATGCTAGATGGTAAAGCTTATGTAGATGACAAACTCGTATCACAGGCTGAACTTAAAGCTATGATAGTTGATAAATAGGTCTTAGAAATTATGTCAAAGATATCTAAACTCGCTGTTATTGAAGATGGTGCAATTATTGGTAAAAATGTAGAGATTGGAGCTTTTTGCTTTATCTCTTCACAATCAATAATTGGTGATGGAACTACTATTGCAGAAAATAGTTGTATCTATGGAAAAACTACTATTGGAAAAGATAATAGAATATTTTCTCATGCAGTCATTGGTTCTATTCCTCAAGATTTAAAATTTAATGGCGAGGATGTTGAGCTTATCATCGGTGATAATAACACTATAAGAGAGTTTACACTTTTTAACCCAGGAACAAAAGGTGGTGGTGGTAAAACTATCGTTGGAAATCACAACCTTTTTATGGGTTATGTGCATCTTGGACACGATGTTATCATAGGTAACCACTGTATTTTAGCAAATGCAGCAACACTGGCTGGACATGTTGAGCTGGGTGACTATGTAGTTATCGGTGGGATGACTCCTATTCATCAATTTATCCATATTGGTGATTATGCTATGATTGGTGGAGCTTCTGCTCTTGCACAAGATGTACCACCATTCTGTATGGCAGAGGGAAATCGTGCAGTTCTAAGAGGTCTTAACCTTACGGGTCTTAGACGAAAACTTGAACGTGAAGATATAAATGCTCTAAAATCGGCATATAGAGACCTTTTTGAGTCAGGATTACCATTAAAAGAGAGTGCTAGTAAATTACTAGAAGAGACAACAAATCATTATGTTAATGATTTATGCGATTTTGTTTTAAAAACAAAACGCGGAATTCCATTTGAGAGAAAAATGAATGATAAATAGACACTGTAGTTTTTGTGATGCAAAAGAGAGTGAAGAGAACCCTCTCATAGCAGG
>CAZTNH010000177.1:0-3099 GCA_964615395.1 uncultured Sulfurimonas sp. | reverse complement strand
ATTTTACAAAGAGTATAGGTGCTTCAATGCACCTCGCTCGTTATCAATGTTTACAGGTTCCAGACCTAAGAGCTTTTGATACATATTTGAATGGGATGAGCCCTTATGAAACTATCACTTTAGGTTTAACACTTAAAGAGAATGGTATTTCCAAAACGGCTAAGGCATATGATGAGGCTGAGGCACCTGATTTTATCTTTCGAGGTAAAGGTCATGTTCAGGCACTAAATGATGTATACCCTACAGCTAAAGATGTATATTCTTTATATTTTTTTGATGTTGATTATGATGAGGCTCAACCAGAGCATTTTAAAATGGCAACACCTGAAGAAGTAAGGGCATCACTTATAAAACTGATACCTGCACTTGAAACTGTTGGAATGTTGATAAGACCTAGTTCATCTGCTGGTATATACAATACTTTAACAGGTGAAAAAAGAACAGATAAACCTTCTTGGCATATTTATATAGTTGTTGCAAATGCAAGAACCGAAACATTTGCAAACTTGACTGAATATATTAAAAGAAGAGCAAACTGTAAAGATGTAAATCTTGCATATACAAAGATAAGTAAGTCTGGAGCAAAACTTGAACGATTTTATATAGACCTTGCGGTAGCTGACCCATCAAGATTAATAGTTGAAGCAACACCAACATTAGATTACCCTCTTGCAAAAAAGATGATAGAAAGCACAATTATAGAGGGCGATGTTTTAGATTTAGATTCGATAAATATAGATGATGAAGATGATTATAGAGATATAGTGAAAGCTATTACTTCTAAAAAGATAATGAATACCATAAATATTCCTCATGCCACTCAAAACACTGTATACACGACACCCACAAACAGAGTAAAAGGTGGTGTGATACTTATTACAGATGATGATAAAGATAAAGTAATGAAAATTTACAAATATTTTAAACAAACAAAAAAGCCAAAAGTTGCAAACATACGAGATATGTTATCTCAAACACTAGTAACTGCAATACTCATCTTTCTAGGATTTGAAGTTAATTCAAACTTTAAATTTAAGATGAGGGATGAGACAACAGCATCAGCATCTATATCTCATCAAGCATTTATTAAAGATTTTGGTTCATCCTTTTCAGGGGACATAATTAGTTTTATGATGGAAGTATATTCATTAAAATTTATTGAGGCATGGACTTATTTCCAAAACCTCTTTGGTATGTTCAAAAAGTTGAGCATTAAAACACAAGTTGCTCTCCCTGATGCAAAAGCATTTGAGAAGAGTTTAACAACTATAAAATAAAAAAGGCAAAATTATGAATTTTAAAGAAGAAACAACAATTACAACAGACGATACAAATACAATTACTGGTGTAGTAGCACCAGCAATTACAGCAGAATACATTGCCAAGCAATTAGTCTCAACTGTGACATATTTAAAAGAGACAGGTGCTCCAATGGGTAAAAAATTTAGTATGGTCAAGATATGGGGACAAGTGACTAATCTTACTCTTCCTAAAGCCCTTGGGTCTGAAATACGTCAAGAACTTGAAGAACTAGGTTTAGTAGCGGGTAAAAATGGAAATATCCCTATTTTTAAAGATTTAGGGAATTATCAGTCCTTAGTCTATTATGCAAATTTTAATGGTGCTATATATACAGTACCTAAACTAGATACTTCTAACATGAATACCTATGAACTCTCTTTATATGAAGATGCACGGGCTAAATTTGAAGCACTTCCAAAAGAAGATTTACTAGATAAGAGACTCAACGAATTAGGGTTGGCTGTACCAGTGTTTAATCAAGATACCATAACTATTACAGGTAAGGCAATAAAGGATATCGATAGCAAATTATTAGATATTCCAGAAGTAACACAATATCTTCCCGCTGGAGTAGAGCTTATAGTTTATAATAATAGTCCGTATTTTTATGTTACGACTAGATGCCAAATGGAAATGGTCTTAAAAGCACTTTCTAATATGGAGCTGGATATGCCACTACTATTTTACAAAACTTTTTCAGGTGAAATTTGGACTGATAATGAACTAAAAGCTGGAAGAAAATCCTATCCACCATGTGAGGATTTACCGGAAGGAGCAGAATTTGAGTCTTTTCCAGAGCAAGAGTTTGCACTTGCTATTCATACATCTGAAGCGTATATTACACTTATTGAGAGAGGTATTTACCAACGATATTATAATGAAAGTGAGTGGAATGAATATCAATTTCATATTAACCATTATTTTTTGCCTTCTCCTATAAATAATGCAACTAAAGAAGATGTTATTGATAATTTAGTTAATACTGTTTTTCCTGCTCTTGATGCAGTTAAAAAATTCACAACTCTTGAATTTATAAAAGATGACTTAATTGCAAATGTTGCTCATGCTGTTGATGACTTCATCATCGAGACAATCGATAAAAAGATATCACTCCTATCTTAAAAGTGGAGTGGTGAAGTGGGTGTCTATTGTGCCACCAAATTCACACATATTCCCAACAAAAAGGGTTACAGACTTTTACTGTAACCCTTTTTCAACTCTCTTTAATCGCTTGCACCAAACTTACCGGTACTGCGAACAGTTCAGATAATTTCTCATCTGTCCCTGTACTATGAAGAATATTGTTATACAAACTTTTTGCTTGTAAACCATACTCATCCTCTGCAACTATATCTTCTAGTTGCTCTTTTAACTCTCTTGGTAAATCTTCAAATTTTTTCATTTTATTTACCTGTGTTTTTTGTGTTGTCTATTACTAGATTACATATACAATTTGCTTTCTTCTCAGCCGGTTTTTTATAATTTCTTCTTCTCATCTTTTCAACCTTTCTTTTAATCTCTGTAGTTACTGCTGCAACCACCTATACTGTCTCTAAACTTACTTGACTCTCTTCTTCTTGCTCCTGCTCTTTGGCAACTGTTCTGTCGTTCATAATAACTTGCTTTTGGGTCATACATTTTTTCTTCTCCGTTTGTTACTTTTAATAAACTCTCTAATGTTGGTGTAATTATTTTTGCACCAACGACCTCTTTTATCATCTCTTGTAGTTGTAATAGACTTTTACAATCTGCATCTACAAGCTCTTCATCACTTGAATATTCATACATCCAAAGTGA
>CAZTNH010000176.1:0-3124 GCA_964615395.1 uncultured Sulfurimonas sp. | reverse complement strand
ACTGAGGGGTGTCGTGGTGATGGTGGACTTCTTTTAGATAAAGATGGCTATAGATTTATGCCAGATTATGAGCCTGATAAAAAAGAGTTAGCTTCTCGTGATGTTGTATCTCGAAGAATGACTGAACATATAAGAAAAGGGAAGGGTGTGAAGAGTCGTTATGGAGACCATTTATGGCTTGATATCACTATACTTGGTCGTGAGCATATTGAGAAAAATTTACGTGAAGTAAAAGAGATTTGTGAGAACTTCTTAGGGATAGACCCAGCTGAAGAGTGGATACCTGTTCGCCCAACACAGCACTACTCAATGGGTGGAATCCGTACAAAATATACAGGCGAATCTCAAACGCTCAAAGGTTTATACTCTTGTGGAGAAGCTTCTTGTTGGGATCTGCATGGTTTTAACCGTTTAGGTGGAAACTCTGTGAGTGAGACTGTAGTTGCTGGAATGTTAGTGGCTGAGCATATTAGCGACTTTTTAGAGAGTGCTGCGTCTCAGCTGACTATTCATACTGGGAATGTTGAGAAGTTTGTGCAGATAGAAAAAGATAAGATAGATGCACTACTCTCAAGAGAAGAGGGTGAAGATGCTTACATCCTTCGTCGTCGAATGGAAGCGATAATGATGGATGATGTTGGGATATTTAGAAATGGAGATGACCTTCAAAAAGCAGTAGATGAGCTTAAAGAGTTACACCAACGAGCTAAAAATATCTCTGTTTTTCGCTCAAAATCTCCTGCAGCAAATCCAGCTTTAGTCAATGCCTATAGAACTCAAAAGATGATAAAAATTGCATTGACTGTAGCTTTAGGAGCTCTTCTTAGAACTGAGAGTCGTGGCGCTCACTCGAGAGAAGATTATCCTGAACGTGATGATGCCAACTGGCTTAAACGAAGTATTACGACTTGGGTGAGAGAAGATGATGAGATGCCTACAATGAGTTATGAAGAGATTCCCATCGGCGAGATGGAGATGCCTCCAGGTTTTCGTGGATATGGAAAAGATTTAACACTGCATAATGAGCAAACACCAATACGCCAATCGGCAGTAGATGCCATCAAAAAAGAGTTGGAGTCTCAAGGAAAAGATAGATTTGAGATTCAAAATGCGATGATGCCTTTTAGAGATAAACTCCCTAAAAAGTACCAAGGTATAAATGAGAGACTAGGAGAGAATGTATGAGTCAAGAAGAGAAAGCCCCAAGAATTTTAAAGATAAGTATTCTTCGTTTTGATCCACATGATCCTGAAGATTTTCCACATATGGAGACCTTTGAGGTTGAAGAGGCTATAGGGATGACACTTTTTGTAGCACTTAACGAGATACGGGAACATCACGATAACTCTCTGAAATTTGACTTTGTTTGTCGTGCAGGTATCTGTGGTTCATGCTCTATGCTAGTAAATGGAAAACCTACTCTCGCATGTAGAACTTTGACAAAAAAACTAGACGTAAACATTACTTTAGCACCTCTGCCTCTCTTTGAACTTATTGGAGATCTCTCTATATATACAGGAAAGTGGATGCGAGGGCTTAATGAGCGTTTAGAGACTTGGATACATGATAAATCAAATGAACTTCAAGTAGACAGACTCGAAGAGCGAATGGAACCTGCATTGGCTGATGAGATTTATGAGCTTGACCGTTGTGTTGAGTGTGGCTGTTGTGTGGCTGGATGTGGGACTATTCAGATGCGAGAAAACTTTGTGGGTGCTGTTGGACTTAACAAGGTCGCTCGTTACCATCTTGACCCTCGTGATAAACGTACTAATGATGATTATTATGAGATGATTGGGAATGAAGATGGTGTTTTTGGATGTATGACTCTGCTTGGATGTGAGGATGTTTGTCCTAAGGATTTACCTTTACAGAGTAAAATTGCATATTTACGTCGTATGATGTTGAAAAATGCACTATAATAAGAGAATGAAATTATAAAATATAAGGGAAGTAAAAAATGTCAATAGCAGAAATAGAGATTAAAAAGTTTGAAAATGGTAACTGTGCTGAAAATAAAGTCTTTTATCAAGCGATGGAAGAGGTTATCTACTCAATAGCACCACTTTTAGAATCTGACTCAAAGTATCAAGAGCATGCGATACTGGAGCGTTTAGTTGTTCCTGATAGAGTTATAAAGTTTAAAGTAACTTGGTTAGATGATAACAACAAGATACAAGTAAATACTGGTTATCGTGTGCAGTTTAACAATGCTCTTGGGCCATATAAAGGTGGACTTCGTTTTCACCCAACTGTAAATGAGGGAATTTTAAAATTTCTAGGTTTTGAGCAGATTCTTAAAAATGCACTTACTGGTCTGCCTATCGGTGGTGGTAAGGGTGGAAGTGACTTTGATCCTAAGGGAAAATCTGATTTTGAAGTGATGAAATTCTGTTCATCTTTTATGACTGAACTCCATAAATATATCGGTCCACGTATTGATGTTCCTGCTGGAGATATTGGTGTAGGTGGTCGTGAGATTGGTTACCTTTTTGGTGAGTATAAGAAAATCACTTCAGCGTTTGAAGGTGTTTTAACTGGGAAACCATTTTTCTTTGGTGGTTCACTTATGCGCCCAGAAGCTACAGGATATGGTGCAGTCTATTTTACTGAAACACTTCTTGAACTAGAGGGAAAAGAGACACTAGAGGGTAAAATCTGTACTGTAAGTGGAGCAGGTAATGTAGCACTTCATGCTATAGAGAAACTACAACAAATAGGTGCTATTCCTGTAACTTGTACTGACTCTAAGGGTACTATTTATGATGCTCGTGGTGTTGATTTAGATCTTCTAAAAGATATTAAAATGAATCGTCGTGCTTCACTTAAAGAGTATATTGAAAATCATCCTGAAGCACAATATACTCCTGTAGAAGATTATCCTGATGGTGCTCATGCTGTTTGGGATATTCCATGTTATGCAGCTTTTCCTTGTGCTACACAGAATGAGCTTACGGACATAGATGCTCAAAACCTCATTGTTAATGGAGTTGTGAGTGTAACTGAGGGTGCAAATATGCCATCAACACCTAAAGCTATCAATGACTTTTTATCACATAAAATCTGTTTTGCTCCAGCAAAAGCTGCTAATGCTGGTGGTGTAGCTGTTAGTGAGTTTGAAATG
>CAZTNH010000175.1:0-3161 GCA_964615395.1 uncultured Sulfurimonas sp. | reverse complement strand
TACTACCAGTTGTCGCCTTTATAGTTCTTCTAAATGTCAACTTAGAACCTATGATAAAGGGTATCATTTTTATAGAGTTACTTATGCCACTTGCAGTTGCAAATGTAAATCTAGCCTCACTCTATGAGTGTAATCCAAGAGTAGTAACAGCCCTCGTCTTTGTATCCTCACTCCTGTTTTTAGGAGTCATTTTTATTGGGGTGAAAGCTTTAGAGTATCTTTAAGCTCTTCATGCTTAGTTTTAGTAAAAGAGCTATTAAAATAGGGTAGATTTAAACAATAATTTTATATTTTGTGTAAATATTAAGATACTTTAGGAAAAATGGGAGTACAATTTCATAATCTTTTTTCGAGGACATTTAAATGAATATGCACAAAATTATTTCCGGTTTCTTTTTTATACTGGCAATGACTCTCAACTTCGGTTTCTTCTATGGAAATCCAGAAATCCTACACGACCATAGTGTCTATGAACTCTTTGCAGCGATAGTTGTCAACCTAATCGCAACAATCTTTAAACTTGGAGACAAAACACAGCTAGGAGCTGTTCTTTTAGCTACAAGTTTAGTGGCAAATATTCAGCTTATCGCTTCAGCAACAGTTTGGGCATTTGCTCTGTATGTCTTAAATGACTTTGGAAAAGAAGCAACTACTGCCATTGTTTCACTCTCAGGTGGTGCACTCTTAGCAAACATCGTTTCTGTAATTTTATTTATGAGTGATACAGTAAAATCAAAAAGATAAATATTAACGATGAATGATCAAATATTTTGGATAGTACTTAAACGCTTACGAACACCTTTTCTTGTTATCATTGTTACTTTTACTATCTCCATCCTTGGGCTTATACTTATAGGTGGTGTTGATGATGAGGGGAAACCCTACCATATGAGTTTTTTTGATGCTTTTTACTTTGTAAGTTATATGGCTACCACCATCGGCTTTGGTGAAGCACCTTACACTTTTACCTATCCTCAAAGAATGTGGGTAAGTGGTATTATCTATATGACTGTTATTGGATGGTTTTATGCTATCGGGTCTATTGTTACACTTGTACAAGATGAGGCACTTAGAAAAGCACTCAATAGAAATCGTTTTAGAAAACAGGTAAAAACATTGGGTGATCCTTTTTATATTATGCTCGGGTACAATGGTGTTATCAAAGAGATTATTAACCGTGTTGGAATTAATGATTATAGATTTGTAGTTTTAGATAAAGATGAGAGTAAAATCGATGAACTTATGCTAGAAAATTTCTATCCTCATGTTCCTGCTATAGCCGCTGATGTCACAAAACAGTATGTACTTAAAATGGCAGGTATTCATAGAAAAAACTGTATCGGGGTTATCTCTCTCTTTAAAGATGATACTAAAAACACACAGATAGCAACTATCTGCCAACTGCTTAATAAAAAAATAGATATTATTGTTAAAGGTAGCTCTCCTAGACACTTAGAACATTTTAAATCAATGGGTCTTAAACATGTACAAGACCCTTTTAATATAATCTCTAAACGTATTTTCTATAGTATCACAGCACCAAATATCTGGCTATTAGAGATGTGGGCTTATGGTCATAGTCTCAACCTTAGAAATAGAGACTGCTTACCAAAAGGACGCTATATTTTATGTGGTTATGGTCGTATGGGAAAGGCTATAGAAAAAGGTCTTAAAAAAGCTGGTGTTGAGTATATCATCTATGATATAGAATCCAAGAAGTATGAAAAAGAGAATGACACAACAATCTTTGGAGATAAAAAAGATACTGAAAAACTCTTAGAATTAGGAATAGAACACTCTGCATGTATCATTGCTGCCACAAAAGATGACCTACTTAATCTTACACTTTTAAACAAAGCGAAAAAACTCAATCCAAATATTTTCACAATAGCAAGAGAGAACTCTCTTGAAGAGCTTACAATATTTCAAGCTGCTAAGATAAATAAAATCTATATTTTAGAAAAAATCTTAGCCGAATCTACTTACAACTACATCTCTAAACCTCTTTTAGATACTTTTATCTTAGAAGTGAGAAAACAGACTGAAGAGTGGGCACAGGTTATTGTCAATATGCTCAACCATGTTACAGGAATGACACCTGACTACTTTGAGTTGGAGATAGATCTTGAAAATGCTTATGCACTTACTTTAGCACTAGAGAGAGGAGAAAAGATTAGTTTAGCACAACTGAGACGTTCTCGTGCAGATAGGACAGAGATACTACCTATTGTATTTTTACTTTTAAAACGAGATGAGGAGATATTTTTAGTGCCTGATTCACAAATATTAGTGAAAAATGGAGATAAACTTCTTATAGTCGCTCACGATGAATACAAAGAAGACTTTGAGTATATCGTGAACAATCTTTATGAACTTGATTATGTTCTTGCAAATGAGTAGAAAATCTACTTAATCTTTTCCATAATACTCTCAACTGTAAAACCAAACTTCTCAAAAAGTTGAGGAGCTGGAGCTGATGCACCAAATGTATCCATAGCTATTACAGTATCTGCAAGTCTATACCACTCTAAACCACGAGCAGCTTCAATAGCTACAGTTTTTGTACCCTCTATAATGATAGAAGCCATATACTCAGCATCTTGTTCTATAAATAGGTCATAACATGGAACAGAGACAACATTTACAGGAACACTCATCTCAGCTAAAGAGTCTCTAACTTTAAGAGCAAGTTCTACCTCAGAGCCTGATGCCATAATTGTCATCACTGCATTATCAGACTCTGCTACAAGATAACCACCACGAGATGCTTCTCCTCTCACTGCCTTAGGTAAAACAGAAAGATTTTGACGAGAACATACAAACGCTGATGGAGATTTTTTCATACTCAATGCTACTTTCCAAGCTTCAACATTTTCAGCGCCATCAGCTGGACGCCATACATAGAAGTTTGGTAAAGCTCTAAACTGAGAAAGTTGTTCTATTGGTTGGTGAGTTGGGCCATCTTCACCAACACCAATACTATCATGAGTCCAGATGTAAAAGTTTTGAATCCCTGCAAGAGCACCGATTCTTGCTGCTGGTTTTAGGTAGTCTGAAAAAACAAAAAATGTAGCTGAGAAAGGCATAAGTGGACCATAAAGAGCCATAGCATTTACGATAGAAGCCATAGCATGTTCACGGATACCAAAGTAGATATTTCT
>CAZTNH010000174.1:0-3174 GCA_964615395.1 uncultured Sulfurimonas sp. | reverse complement strand
ATTGAGCAAGGAATTGAGCAAGGAATTGAGCAAGGAATTGAGCAAGAAAAATTGAATATTGCAAAAAACTTATTAGATGTCTTGGATAATGAGACTATATCTCTAAAAACAGGTCTAAGTATAAGTAGTGTTCAAAGTTTAAGATAAAGGAAAAAAATGAGATTAAAGAAACAAGCATTTACAATGATAGAATTAGTATTTGTTATAGTAGTGTTAGGAATACTTTCAGCAGTTGCTATTCCAAAATTTGCAGCGACTAGAACAGATGCTCAGATAAGTAAGGCTCGTGCAGATATATCCTCTGTTCGTTCTTCTATCATTTCAGAAAGACAATCTCGACTTATTCAGGGAGATAATAGTTGGATAAATAAATTGAGTCATAGTGATGATATACTATTTGATGGAAATGGAACGGTAGAACTTCTTATGTACGGTATAAAATCAGGAACAAAAAATGGTCATTGGAGTGCTTCAGATAGCACTTATAAAAAATATACTTATAAAGTAAGTGATAGTGATTGTAACTTTACATATTCAAGTGATAATGGAACTTTTAAAATGGATGATGATCAAGATGCAATCTGTGATCAGCTTGTTAATTAGTGAAGTCTTACACTAGAGTTATATACTCCTAACGGGGACGTTGGGAGTGAGAAAGGACGTTGGGAACATCCCTAGTTCCCAACGTCCTCGTTGGTAACTCTCCTTTATTTGGAGTAAAACATAACATATCGGATTTTTAAAACTTGAATTACTACACTCTAAGTATCATAGGCTCTCCATTAGGAGAGTTTACTTACCACTCCTCTCAAAATATCCCTATTGGAACTCAAGTAAAAGTTATTTTTAATAAAAGTGAAAAATCAGCTGTTATACTGCAAGAAGTAGAAAAACCCTCTTTTGAAACAAATGAAATCTTAGAAGTGAGTGATAATTTTTACTCTTTAGAGCAGATGAAATTAGCAAAATTTATCTCTGCTTACTATATCTGCTCTTTAGGGGATGCTTTTTCACTTATGATGGGGTTTATACATTCCCAAGCAGGAGCTTGGGAACAAGAGGAAGCAGGAGATTTGGAACGAGGTGAACGAGAGGGAGTTGAAACAGGAGCTTGTGAATTAGAGCAGGGACTAGAAAGTAAGATAAAACTTTCTCAAAAACAGACCGAAGCTTTAAAATTTTTAAAAGAACACAAGGTTAGTTTACTATTCGGTGATACGGGAAGTGGTAAGACTGAGATATATATGAAGTATTTTGAGATGATTATCACTGAAAATAGAAGAGCTATATTTCTAATGCCTGAAATCTCACTTACCCCACAAATGGGTCAGCGTTTGGAAGAGCATTTTGGTGATAGTGTGATTATGTGGCACTCCAAACTTACCCCAAAACAGAAAAGAGTTGCTCTTGAAAAACTCCATAATGGAAAAGCGAAAATCATAGCAGGTGCTCGTTCAGCACTCTTTTTACCTATAAAAGATTTAGGACTAATAGTTGTGGATGAAGAACATGACGATAGTTACAAATCCTCCTCTCGCCCTCGTTATAATGCTCGTGACCTTGCCATCTATATGGGAAAACTTTATGATATAAATGTAGTTCTAGGAAGTGCCACTCCCTCTTTGACCTCTTATGTTAAGTTTCCTTATACAAGACTTAAAGGGGGACACTTCTCTTCAAATAAAAAGTTTATTTATGAGCAGAGTGTAGAGAGTTTATCTCCTCTTATTTTGAGTGCCTTAGAGAAAACTCTTAAAGCTAAAGAGCAATCCATAGTTTTTTTACCAACTCGTGCAAACTTTAAGTATCTTATCTGTCAAGATTGTGGGCATACTTATGAGTGTGCTTTTTGTTCTGTAGGTTTGAGTATTCACCAAAAATCTCATGCTATGAAGTGTCACTACTGTAACTTTACTCAGGCTATTCCTCAAATATGTTGTAAGTGTCAAAGTCCAAACTTAACAAGTGCAAGATTAGGAACTGCTGAGGCTGTAAAAAACATCAGTGAAGAGTTACCAAATGCTAGAGTAGAGCAGTTTGATAGAGATGTCATAACAACTTCAGCAAAACTCAAAAAAGCTTTGAAGAGATTTAACGATAATGAGACAGATATACTTGTAGGCACTCAAATGCTCTCAAAAGGGCATGATTATCATGGTGTCACCTTAGCCGTAGTTATGGGTATGGACAATATGTTAAATATGGGGGACTATAGAGCAAGAGAGAAAGCTCTCTCTTCTCTCATTCAAGTCTCAGGACGGAGTGGACGTAAAAAGGATGCAGTAGTTTTAGTGCAGAGTTTTAATGAGCCTTTTTTCTCTGCATATATTAACAACTATGAGGGATTTTTAGACGAAGAGAAAGGCTACAGAGAAGGACTCTACCCACCCTACAAAAAACTCTGTCGCATACTTTTTTCACATAAAAATGGAGCAAAAGCACAAGAGCAGATGAGAAAGATGCAGGATGCTTTAATGGCATTTAGCAATGAGGTTGAAGTTGTTGGTGCTGGAAAGTGTGGCATAGAGAGAGTAGCCAATAAGTATCGTTTTGAGATACTTCTACGCTCAGATAAGAGTACATCACTTATAAAAGCTATCAATGCTACTAAAGTCTCTTTGGCTGAGGTGGATATGGATCCTATTGAGTTTTCTTAAAATTTTGTGTATAATAATAGTGACGTAAATCAAGTTGTATCTAAATTCCTCTAACTAGGGAACAAAGAACATAGAAAAGGGTTGGGGCATTTTGTCCTAACCCTTTTTTTTTGTCAAATTTTTGACGGTTGTGAGTGGGTGGGAGTGTTCTTTGAAAAGGAGACAACTTGATTTTACGTATAGTAGTAGTTCTACTTATTTTGTGGTTATGCAATCCATTGCCACTTTATTAAGTAACTTAGAGGGATTAGTTACCCCTCTATAGAACTACTACTTTCCACACTATCAAAAAATAATTATTACTCTAAAAAATCCTATTGAGTTTTCTTAAAATTTTGTGTATAATATTGTCTACGTATAACATGATAGATTTTCTTACTTTAACTTTCTCTAACCAAGAAAGGAAGTACTGAATTAAGGGGGAGATTGGAATTTATTTCAATCTCCCCCTTTTTTTTTGTAAAGTGGGTAGTGTTGGGTGGGAGTGCTTTTGTAAGGAGGCACATATCATGTTAAT
>CAZTNH010000173.1:0-3183 GCA_964615395.1 uncultured Sulfurimonas sp. | reverse complement strand
AGCTGATTTAGTAATGATTAACTCAAAGGATATATACTTTCAAATAACTTTAAAAATAGGTCGTAAAAGCAATGATAACAAAGATACAAGATGTTAAAAAAGAAGTAGCGAAAGTAGTTGTAGGACAAGAGAAGATGATAGACTCTCTTCTTATTGCTCTTATGTGTGAGGGGCATATCCTTATAGAGGGTGTTCCTGGTTTAGCAAAGACAACAACAGTTAATGCTCTTTCAAAGGCATTGGGTCTTAACTTTAAACGTGCGCAGTTTACTCCCGACTTACTCCCATCAGATATTTTGGGTGCTGAGATTTACGATCCTCAAAATAATCAGTTTAAAATTAAGAAAGGCCCTATTTTTACAAACTTGTTATTAGCCGATGAGATTAACCGTGCTCCGGCAAAGGTTCAATCTGCACTTTTAGAAGTGATGCAGGAGAAACAGGTGACTCTAGGAGATACAACTTTTAAACTTGATCCTCCATTTTTTGTTATGGCAACTCAAAATCCAGTTGAGCAAGAGGGTGTCTATCAACTCCCCGAAGCACAGCTTGATCGTTTTATGTTAAAGCTAGTAGTTGATTACAACTCTAAGAAAGAGGAGCTAGAGATAGCTAGACGTATCTCTAAGGGTAGTTTTGAAGAGATACATACTGTTTTAAGTAGTGATGATTTAGCCGAGCTGAAAACTGCCATTAAAAACATACATGTAGATGAAGAGGTTGAGGAGTATATGATAGAACTCGTGAATGCTACTCGTAACCCTAAAGAGTATGGACTTGATGATATAGCTGAGTATATTCAGTTTGGTGCATCTCCACGTGTAAGTATAGATATGTTTAAGGTTGTAAAAGCGATGGCATTTATGCGTGGAAAAGATTTTGTAACGCCAGTTGATGTTGCATACATTGCTAAAGAGCTTATGAGACACCGTATCGTTTTAACATACGAGGCAGAAGCTGAGGGTATAACAAGTGATGAAATTATCCAAAAAGTACTTGAAACAGTTACTATTCCATAGGTTGAGATAGTGAGCAGTTTACAAAAAATCTTAGTTCGGGCTCGTCGTCAGGTCTTCTCTGAAATGGTAGGGAACAATCCTTCTATATTTCAGGGGGAGGGTTATGACTTTATAGAGCTTCGTGAGTATATGCCGGGAGATGACATACGTCATATCGACTGGAATATCACAGCGAAACTTCAAACGCCATATATTAAGATATTTCGAGAAGAGAGAGAGTTAAATGTTGTTATCGCTTCTGTTCTTAATGGAAGTGTCCATTTTGGCTCTAAAAAATTTAAACAAGATGTTATTGCTGAAGTTGTAGCCTCACTCTCTTACTCAACACTTAAAAATGGGGATTTACTTAGTTCCTATATCTTTACAGACAAGATGATAAGTAACTCAAAGCCGAGTAAAAAGCTTAATCAGATTCAAAAAAGTGTTGCAGAAATTTTAGAGTTTGAATCCCTTAATCAAAAAGTAGATTTTAAGTTTTTATCTCAAACACTTTTTAAACGTTTAAAGAGAAAATCACTTGTAATAGTTGTTGGTGACTTTTTTGAGATACCTGATTTTAAACTTTTAGCGAAAAAACATGAAGTGGTTGCCATCATAGTACGAGATCATTTAGAGGAGAGACCTCCTCAGATGGGATTTAGTTCTTTAGTTGATCCTGAGAGTGGTGCAGTTTTAGAGGGTGATTTTAATAGCTCAAGTGTAGATGCTTATGCTAAGAGGGTCCATACTCACGATAGAGAACTCTACTCTAGGTTTAGAAAAGATAAAATAAGATTTACAAAAGTCTATACCGATTCAAACGCCAGTGTAGCACTTCGTAGATTATTTGAGGGAAGATAATGCAAAACAAATCTGAAATACTCAATATACCTCTTCATGATATTAAACCTTTGATAGAGATACAGGAGTACTCTTTTGAGTTTTTTGTTTTTCTGAGTATCTTTGTGGGCTTATTAGTAACAGGTATGGCTTATCTACTCTACCGTTATTTTAAAAATAGAAACAGGTTTAATATCCGTGCAGAACACTCAAAGATTCTCCACTCTATCTCTTTTGAAAATCCGAAAGAGGCTGCCTATAAGATTACACTCTATGGACTTACATTTAAGGATGACTCTCTTCGTCATGAACAGAACTATGAAGCATTAGTTGATTTACTTGAAAACTATAAGTATAAGAGAGATGTAGAGAAGTTTGATGAAGATGTAAAACGCCAGTTTGAAAGATATTTAGGAATGATTGATGTTTGATGGTATATATTTCGAGTTTTCAAAACTCTTTTTTGTAATCTTTTTCTTTATCGCTTGTGAAACACTCTGTAAGATGAAACTGCCATCTCTCTACTTTCCTCATGTTGCACAGTTTATGAAAAAGGGAGTAAGTAGTTCAAAACTACTCTTTCTATTAAAATGGTTGGCAATAGTTATGATGATTTTTGCACTTATGTCACCTGTAAAAGATGAGCCTTATGAGTTGAAACCAAAGAAAGGTCATGAGATAGCACTTATTGTAGATAGTTCTCAGTCTATGCAAGCTCGAGGCTTTGATAGAAACAATCCTAATGCTAGTCGTTTTGATGTTGTCAAAGAGATAGTAAAAGATTTTATCAAAAAACGAAAAGATGACAATATGGGACTTGTTGTTTTTGGCTCATACTCTTTTATAGCTTCGCCTTTAACATATGATGAAAATATCTTATCGGGTATAGTCTCTCAACTTCAAATTGGGATGGCAGGAAAATATACAGCTCTCTATGAGGCTTTAGCCCAAGGAGTTAATCTCCTAAAGATGAATAAATCAAAGTCTAAAATAGCGATACTTTTAACAGATGGTTTTTCAACAGTAGGAAAAGATAAGATACCCTTAGATGTAGCATTAGATATGGCTAAAAAAGAGGGTGTTAAAGTCTATCCTATAGGTATAGGAAATGCAGGAGAGTATAACCGTGCTGTTTTACTGAAGATAGCTAAAGAGACAGGTGGAGTAGCGTTTGGAGCATCAAATGGAGATGAGTTAGAGTCTGTCTATGCAAAAATAAATGAGTTAGAGAAAGTAGATATTAAAAATGAGACATATACATATCTCAAATATTATTATGTTTATCCACTATTTTTAGCACTTCTCTCTTTAATGCTCTATGTCTATTTAAGAAATAAGAGAGGGA
>CAZTNH010000172.1:0-3193 GCA_964615395.1 uncultured Sulfurimonas sp. | reverse complement strand
TCTCATCATAATACTCTTCAGCTATCGTATGTTCAACATCAGATATTTTTTTACGCTTTAGTTTAAATAGTTTGGCAAAAAAACCTGTTTTTCTCTCATCTGAAAAATAGACAGTAAAGATTTTCAAATAAACATCATGAAGATCAAAATGAAGTTTTTCTATACTGTTCATACACTCTACAGGATTATTGGAAAGCCCATTTAAAACCTATCCATTAGTGTAAAACCATTTTCCAAATTTACACTCAGTTGAGTTAACAGGAATAGCATCTTCTTCAATATCAACCCCATTTATCAACAATTTTGCTTTTTGCAACCATTTGATATGTGCTGATTTTGCTGCCCTTAAATGTGTTATGATTTCTTCTTTTTTCATCTGCATATTCCTTTTAGATATATTAGAATTAATTATAGTATCTTTTTTATCAAAGTAGAGTTAAACAACAAAACTAGTTAATAGTATCACAGATGTGTAACTTAATTTGTTTCACGTGAAACATTTACTACATCTATACTCTGCTCATCATTAAGCCAACTTCTGTATAATTGCATCTATATAATATAAGGTACTTAAAGTATGAACTATTTCGCAAAAAGAATCATTCCTTGTCTTGATGTAAAAGATGGGCGTGTTGTTAAGGGTGTTAACTTTGTTGGGCTTAAGGATGCAGGTGATCCTGTTGAAGTAGCTCGTCGTTATAATGAAGAGGGAGCTGATGAACTTACATTTTTAGACATTACTGCTACATCTGATAAACGAGATACTATAGTAGATATAGTAGCACAGGTAGCTCGTGAAATATTTATACCACTTACAGTTGGTGGTGGTATCCGTAAACTTGATGACATCTACAAGCTTCTCAATGTAGGCTGTGACAAAGTAAGTGTAAACTCAGCTGCTGTCCTTCGTCCTGAACTTATCAACGAAGGGGCTAAACGATTTGGTTCTCAGTGTATAGTAACTGCCATAGATGTTAAACGCCACGGAGATAAGTATCATGTTTATCTAAGTGGTGGTCGTGAAAATACAGGTATAGATGCTGTAGAGTGGGCAAAAGAGGTAGTAGATCGTGGAGCAGGAGAGATACTTCTTACTTCAATGGATGCTGATGGAACGAAAGCTGGATTTGAGCTTAACATTACAGAACAGATAAGTAAGGCTGTCAACGTTCCAGTTATCGCTAGTGGTGGAGCAGGGACGATGGAGCATATCAAAGATGCTTTTGATTGTGGTGCTGATGCGGCACTTGCTGCAAGTATCTTTCACTATAAAGAGATAGATATTATGGATCTTAAACGCTACTTACACGATGAAAATATTCCAGTGAGACTTTAACTGTGATAATCTGTGCTGGAAACAACGAAACTTTTGACTTCGCGCAACCTATGGGTATCGGTATGGTTGAGATGGCAATGAACTTAACACGTTTGTGTCTTTTTGATAAACCTGAATTTTTACTCTTTGTAGGGAGTGCAGGAAGTTATGGTGATGCAGATATATTTGACATCATAGAGAGTAAAACAGCTTCAAACATAGAGTTAGCATTTCTCTCAAACGATGCTTATACACCACTTGATAATGTAGTAACAACTAACACTACTAACGTAAAAGATGTAGTAGTAAACTCTTCTAACTACATAAGCACAAACGCTGCACTCACAAAAAACTTTTTAAAGTTTGGCATTGGTATAGAAAATATGGAATTTTTTGCTCTCTTAAAAATAGCGCAAGAGTTCAACATTCCAGCAGGTGGAGTTTTCTGTATAACTAACCATACTAACGCTAACGCCCACCAAGATTTTCTTAAAAACCATGACAAAGCAAAAGAGCTTTTAGAAGAGCATGTAAAAAAACGTATAAAGGAACTAACAAGCAAATGAGTGAACTCAAACCTTCATTAATGGACTATACTCTTAAAGAGTTAGAAGCCATAGTAAAACCATCTTTTAGAGCCAAACAGATTTATGGCTGGCTCTATCACCAGTATGCAGATAGCTATGATGCTATGAAAAATATTCCTAAAGTTCTTAAAGAGGAATTAGCCCAAAAGTATCTAGTAAATCCTCTTAAAATCGTTCAAAAAGAGGAATCAAGCGATGGAACTATCAAGTATCTTTTAGAGATGCAAGATGGAAAAACTATGGAAGCTGTTTGGCTAAAGATGAAAGATGAACAGCTCGATGAATCTGGAAATGTTTGTCAAGAAGCAAAATACACTATCTGTGTTTCAACACAAGTAGGGTGTAAAGTAGGGTGTACTTTCTGTCTAACAGCCAAGGGTGGTTTTACAAGAGACCTAAGCGCTGGAGAGATTGTAGCACAGGTTGTAGCACTTAAAAGCGATAACAATCACAAACATAACCGTAAGATAAATATAGTCTATATGGGTATGGGTGAACCACTAGACAACTTAGATAATTTAGCCAAAGCTATAGAGATATTTAAAGAGGATCATGGTCTCTGCATAGGTGGTAAACGCCAAACTGTCTCTACTAGTGGACTAAGTACGAAGATAGATAAACTAGGTGAGATGGACTTAGGTGTTCACATAGCCATATCTCTTCATGCCGTTGATGATAAACTACGTTCAGAGCTTATTCCAATGAATAAAGCTCATAATATCAACTCTATTATAGAAGCAGTTAAACGCTTTCCTATAGACACACGCAAACGTGTTATGTTTGAGTATCTTGTTATTAAAGATAAAAATGATGATATTGGAAGTGCTAAAAAGTTAGTAACACTACTAACAGACATCAAGGCTAAAGTAAATCTTATCTTTTTTAACCCTTATCCTGGAACTGAATACAAACGCCCAAGTAGAGCTGATATGGTAGCATTTCAAGAGTATCTTATAAATCATGGTCTTCTTTGTACTATACGTGATTCAAAAGGTATTGATATAAGTGCGGCATGTGGGCAACTCAAAGAGAAAACAGAAATCGGAGTATAATACAATTATATTATAATTTAGATAAGGATAGTTGATGAGTGCTGTAGATATAGGCGAAGTAATATTATTAACATTAGTGTTTGTAAGTAGTGTAGGTTGGTTTTTATATGCTGCACTTAAAGAAGATTAAGAAAAATATGGTAAAATTTATATAACTTAAACTAGAAGGATTGACAGATGGCAGAAAAAACAGATGCAGATAGAATCAAAGAAGTATATAAACTATGTAAAGGTCACTT
>CAZTNH010000171.1:0-3210 GCA_964615395.1 uncultured Sulfurimonas sp. | reverse complement strand
TTAGTGAGTTATTTTTTTTGCAGCTACAAAAGCACTCGCCCATGCAAAAGCGAAATTATAACCACCTCTTTTTCCAATAACATCTAAAGTTTCTCCTATAAAGTAGAGGTTTTCAGATTTAGATGATTCCATAGTTTTTGGATTTATCTCTGATGTATCTATCCCTCCACCACTTATCTCAGCATGACGAAATCCATGGGTTTCAGTCACTTCAAAACGCCAGTTTAAAATTTGATTTGCTATTTTTTTTGAAAGTTTCGTATGAATCTCTCTGCCTTTAATAGCATTTGAGATATGGAGTTCTTCTAAGAGACCATTAACTATTTTGAGTGGAAGAAGCCCCACTAAAATATCTAAAATTGTAAAGTGTGGCATACTTGAAGCGAGTGAATTTATATGTGATGCGAGTTTTTGCATAGTGAAAGTTGGAAGGAGGTTGATGCTTATGTCAACAGCTGAGTACTCACTAAGTGCTTGACTTGCTCCTTGTGAAATATCTAAGATAGCAAAACCTGAAACGCCATAAGCAGTAAATAAAACATCACCACTAAGTGTAGTCTCTTTTTGAGCATTTACAAGAAGTGTAACTTCGGCGTTTAGTTTTGTACCACTCATTTTTGGAGCGATTTTAGAGTTAAGATGGAGTTGAACGAGAGAGGGGTAGGGTTTGACTATGGTATGTCCAAAAGTTTGAGCAAACATCTCGCCATCAGTGTTGCCTCCTAGGTGTTCACCTGCACGAGAACCTGTCGCTACGACTACACTATCATAACTCTTAAGAAGTTTTTTAATATCTTCTATCTTAGTATCAGTATGAAAAGTGACTCCGAGGGATTTAGCATACTCTTCAAAGATTTTAGCTACACTTTTTGCCTCATTACTCAGAGGGTAGGCACGACCATCCTCTAAAACATTGAGTAGAAGTCCTATCTCTTTACAAAACTTTTCAAATGCTTTAAAACCAAACTCTTCAAGTGCATATCTTACAAACTTTGGATTTTGTGAGAAGTAATCTTTTGCACTTAAATTGGCGTTTGAAATATTGCAACGACCATTTCCTGAGACTAAAATCTTTTTTGCAGGTTTTGAGTTCTGCTCATAAATATCTACTTGAAGAGATTTTTTAGCACAAAATATAGCACATAAGAGACCAGAAGCTCCTGCTCCAATAATCGCAACTTTTTTCATGATACTACCTTAAAGAGAGACAATTTTAGCTCCAAATCCACCTAAATGCTGTGGTGCATCGGTAAAACTCTTGACACTAGGATGTGCGATAAGAAAGTTTTTAACGGCAAAAGAGAGTTTTCCTGTTCCTATACCATGGTAGATGATAACTTCATCCCAACCATTGACAAGGGCATCATTTAGAAACTTGTCTAAAACTTCACAAGCCTCATCAGCTCTCATCCCGTGGAGGTCACACTTAAGTCCAGCTCTCTTCTCTACATTTACTTTGACATTTGTTCTTGGTGTTTGCTTTAGAATTTGAGTGTGTTTAAGATGTTTTGTTTTAACACGAACTTTTAAACCATCCATCTCAATAGTCGCCTCTTTTTGCCCTTTCATAGAGATGATAATACCCTTTTGAGAGTGGTACTTGACCTTATCACCAACTTTAAACGCCACATCTCTTTTGATAAGCTCTTTATCCTCTTTTGGAAGAGTTTTTTGTGCCTTGCTCATAGCCCTGTGAATCGCCTGAGTATCTCCAGCTTTTGCAGCACTCTTCGCTTCGCCAATAGCTACATCAAAACTTCTCTTAAGTGCTGACTTTTGCTCATCAAGCTCTTTGAGATTTGCCTCTTTTGTCTCTTTGAGACGGAGCTCTCTGAGTCGTAACTCCTCTAACTTTGCATCTACTTTTTGATGTTTCTGTTTGAGCTCACGTTCAAGTTGTGAACCACGCTCTATAAGCAGAGAGAGCTTTTCAGAGTTGTCACCATAGACAGCTTTTGCCTCTTTGACGATGTCATTTCGGATACCGTAACGAGATGCAGTCTCAAAAGCATAAGATTTACCGATGATACCCTGCATAAACTCATAAGTAGGTTTACGTTGCTCTTCATCGTAGATGGCAGCCATAAGCTCTACATCATCACGGTCAGCCATAAGTGCAGCTAGCCGTTTATGGTGTGTAGTAACGACTACTTTTTGTCCTCTTTTTATAAGGTCATCGAGTATGACTTTAAAGAGTGCAGCTGCCTCATCTGAGTCAGTCCCTAGCTCTATCTCATCGACACCAACAAGAGCAGACTTGTGTTCAAATATACGAGAGAACTCCTGCATGCGTCCAGCAAAAGTAGAGATGTCATTTTTAACATTTTGAGGGTCATCTATGATGGCTAGAACTGTTTTGAAGTTTCCTATGTGAGATTTTTCTTCATTGAGCTTCATTGGGATGATATACTTTGCCATAAACGCCGAAGCTAATATGCTCTTTAAAAGCATAGTTTTACCACCAGCATTTACACCTGTAATCATCAAGATATTTTTAGAAAAATCTACATTGATAGGTTTTGCATTGTGAAGAGCAGGGTGGATAAAACCATTTAGAACTATTTTGGAGTCTTTTTTACTCTTAATGATCTGCATATTTTTACTCTGGGCAAAAAGTACTCTCGCTTGGTAGTTATCAAACTTTGTAAACTCTTTATCTATGAAGTTTATAAAAGGCTGTAAATCTGAAAGCTTTGAGGAGAACTCTTTGGCATACTCATAAAATATCGCCTCACGCTCTTGCTGGATAAAACGAATCTTCTCTTTAGATTTTAATATACTATCGGGAGAGACATAGAAAAATCCACCAGTAGAACGCCCAACTACTGCACCTTTAAGAACATGGTTAAAACCACCACGAACTAAAAGACAATCTTCATTGTTCACAAAGTGTACCTGAGTATCTACAAGATAACCAGCGAGTTTAGAGCTTGACATCATTCTTTTAAGTGAACCTGACATATTGTCTCTCTGCTCTTTTATACGAGCGGAGAGCCCAAAAAGTGTCTCATCAAGATTCTCCTCAAACTTCCCATCATTTGTAAAGTATTTCTCCACCTCTGTAAACGCCAAAGGTATATCAAACTTAGACATCCACTGACCGATGATACCATCAATGTTCCTGTTTTTGAAGTAGCGAAAGTAGCGAACTATTTTAACTATCTCAAAAATCTGTTCAAAGTTTAAAACCCCATGCTTTTTAAGATGCCC
>CAZTNH010000170.1:0-3211 GCA_964615395.1 uncultured Sulfurimonas sp. | reverse complement strand
TCCTTCGGTTTTGAAAAGGATGGTGCTTCAAGAAGTGGCGTTTCAAAACTCTCAACTGTGAGAGAATCGCTGTTTCCTAAAACTCCATCGATGTTTCTACTTACAGCATCACATATAACTAAAGAGGCTAACTCGCCACCTGTTAATATGTAATCACCAATAGAAAAAACTTCATCCGCATACTCTTCAATAACTCTCTCATCTATCCCCTCATATCTTCCACTCACAAAAGCTATATGGGACTTAGAAGCAAGACGTTTCGCATCATTTTGAGCGAAAGGTTTTGCTACTGGAGTCAAAAAAATTATATGCACATTTTCATCCTCTTTTTTCAAAGAGTCTAAAGCATCAAAAAGAGGCTGAGGGTTCATAACCATCCCAGCTCCACCACCTACGGCAGTGTCATCAACTTTAGAGTGTTTATTGAGAGAAAAATCTCTAGGATTTAGATAATTAATATCTAATATATCCTTATCAATAGCACGTTTTAATATAGAGTCTCTAAAGTACCCATCTATTAAATTTGAAAAAAGTGTTACAAAAGTATAAGTCATTAAGATGCTTCTAAAATATCCATAGCACCACTTAGTGTGATCTCTTTGGCTTCTATATCTACCTTAACTTTAAATGGCTCTATAAAAGGAACTAAAAAGCTCTTTGATAAACCACTTTCGACTAAACTTTCATCTGTAACTATAATTAAATAGTTAGTAATGTTGATTCTCTCCATCTCTTTAACATGGCCAAGTAGCTTTCCATCTTCATAAACTTTACAATCTTCTAAATCAAAGAAAAAGTATTCACCCTCTTCAAGGTGGCAGTTCTTTCTTGTCTCTTCATAAGTTGTATAGAGTTTTGCATTTGTAAATTTCTTACAATCTTGAGGATTTGAAAGATTATTAATCTTTACAAGCCCACGCTCTACATTTACATCAGTTAAAGTAATTCTATCTTTTTTATTTATTAAAAAAGAGCTTCCTACTCTGAACTGTTCAGGAAAATCTGACTTATCATGAAACTTCATATCACCTTTTATACCGACAGTTTTGCCGATAGTTGCGATGTGAAGTAAAGGACTAGAGTGCTTCGACATTTATTCTATAACTTACACCATCTTTGGCCTTACAACCAGAGATAACTGTTTTTATAGCACCTATCATTTTACCACTCTTACCAATCAGTTTACCGATATCGGCTTGATTAGCATAAAGTACGATTTCTGTTACTTCATCGCCCTCTTGAACTTCAACTCTTATATCATCTGGATTAGATGCTATCAGTTTTGCAAATTGTGCGACAAAATCAGCAATCATGACTAACGACCAGTAATCTTTTTAACACGACTACTCATTTTAGCACCAACGCTTAACCAGTAATCAAGTCTTTCATTATCAACAACAAGTGTTTTCTCTTCATTCATTGGATTGTAGTGACCGATAAGTTCAATCCAACCACCATCTCTACGTTTACGGCTATCTGTTACCGCTAAACGATAAAATGGTCTCTTTTTTCTTCCCATACGAGTAAGTCTAATTACTGTCATGTTATTTCCTTAAGAATTTAATATTTTTTGGGGTGTATTTGCAGAATAAATGTTTGTAGTAAATACAAGTAGTTTATTGTGCCTCTTACCGCCATTTGGCGTAGTACGTTTTGGTATAAACGCCTTCTAATCACAGAGGGATTATTTCAGAAGTTATTACGATAGTGGAATTATATCCACTAAAGTCTAAATATTAGCTAAAATCTATATAAAAAATTAACGAGGCAGTCCACCAGGCATACCGCCCATACCTCCAGCTCCACCCATCATCGATTGAAGCTGTTTCATTCCATTTTTACCTGAAAACTTTTTAGCCATTTTCCCAGCATTTTTAAACTGCTTTATCATACGGTTTATCTCTACAACTGTAAGACCACAACCTGTAGCAATTCTTGCTTTTCGTGAGTTATTAATAAGATCTGGATTTTCACGCTCTTTTTTTGTCATAGAACCTACCATAGCTTTGATATTTTTCAACTCACCAGAATTTTCAAAATCAAAATCTTTAATAGCTTTACTCATTCCACTCATACCAGGAATCATTCCCATAATTGAGCTCATTGAACCCATCTTTTTCATAGATTCCATCTGCTCTAAAAAGTCATTAAAGTTAAACTTCCCTTTTTGAATCTTTTTAGTCAAACGTTTTGCATCTTTTTCATCAATGATATTAGCAGTTTTTTCAGCAAGACCCTCAACATCACCAAATCCCATAAGACGATTAACAATACGTTCAGGGATAAAGACTTCTAAATCTTCCATCTTTTCACCCATACCGATAAAGCGAAGAGGAACTTGAACTTGTGATGATAGACCAAGTGCTACACCACCCTTAGAGTCACCATCATACTTAGAAAGAATCACACCATCAATACCGATTTTCTCTTTAAATGTAGTTGCTGTTCTAATGGCATCTTGACCAGTTAATGAATCAGCAACATAAAAAATCTCATCAGGATTTGCAACTTTTTTAACATCTTCAAGCTCTGACATCAGCTCATCATCTATCGCTAAACGTCCAGCTGTATCTATTAAAACTACATCAAAGATTTTACTTTTTGCATATTCCATAGCAGATTTCACAACTTCCACAGGATTTTTTGTAGCTTCATCTTCATAGAGTTCAACTTCTATCTGAGTTGTTATTTGTCTCAGTTGTTCAACGGCTGCTAAACGCTGTAAATCGGCTGCAACTATTAAAACTTTTTTCTGTTTGTTTTTTAAGTATGTAGCTAATTTACCTGTTGTAGTTGTTTTACCAGAACCTTGAAGTCCTGTCATTAATATAGTTGTAGGAGGATTTGGAGCAAATACAAATCCTTTATTTCCACCTATTTCTAGTAGAGCATAAAGAGTCTCACGAAGTGCTTCAAGAAATTGATCTTTACCAATTCCTTTCTCTTTTGTTAAAGTCTGAACTTTTGCAATAAGTTCTTTCACAACTTTGTGATTCACATCAGCTTTTAAAAGATTTTTCTTTAGTTCATTTAGTGCTTTACTTAGTGCCTTGTCATCATCATGAAAACGAATCTTTTTTATGGCATTTGTAAACGAGTCTGTTAAAGTATCAAACATATATTTCCCTCAAATTCTAGGTGTAAAATTGGCGAGATTATATCTTTTTTTTACTTGTTTCTTACTTTATCTACATTTGCTTGTGAGATAAGC
>CAZTNH010000169.1:0-3212 GCA_964615395.1 uncultured Sulfurimonas sp. | reverse complement strand
TACTGATATCGCTTATCAAGCACTTTAGGATTTAGATATTGAATGAAGAGATAGAGGATTTACTCTCCCGAGAGAACCTAACATTAGCACCTATTATTAAAAGGGTAGCTGCTTTTGTAATTGATGAACTGTTACTCTCTTTTATTTTGATATTTTCTCTATGGGATTCATTTGTAAAGGCTGGTTCTACGGAAGCTATTATAGCTCTTACAAATAGTTTTATATTAGAGTATATGATGATGAAAATTATCTATCAAGCTTTCTTTGTTATGCAGTATGGTGCGACAATAGGAAAAATCATGATGAAAATAAAAATCATTGAACTCAAAACATTAGATAACCCAAATGTTATAGTTTCACTTAACCGTGCCATATTTAGGGTTATTAGTGAGTCAGTTTTTTATCTTGGATTTCTTTGGGGAATCCTTAATCCTTCTCGTCAAGCATGGCATGATTTAACAGCTAGAACTTTGGTTGTAAATGCTTAAAACACTCCTTTTCTTAATTTTTATGTTTATAAACCTCTATGCAGGTGATAAAGTAGAGATATATGCCTCTAATATGGATTCCCAAAAAGATATTGTAAAAGCTACTGGTGGGGTAAGTGTACTCTATGGAGAGTATATTTTAACAGCTGATAGTGCTTTGTATGATAGAAAAACAGGAGATTTAGAACTGCATGGGCATGTTCGTGTGAGTCAAGGAAGTTCTATAAAAATTCTTGGTGAGTATGCGAAATTAAATATTGCTAAAAAAGAGAGACTCTTTAAACCTTTTTATATGTCTGATGAAAAATCTCGAGTTTGGTTGAGTGCAGCAGAGGGTGTAACTCAGGATATAGATGTAGATGTAAAATCAGGTGTACTTAGTGGATGTAATCCAATAGATCCTATATGGAAAATGGAGTTTACATCTTCTAGTTACAATTCAGATACTAAATGGCTTAATGTTTACAATGCAAGACTCTATATCAAAGATATATTAGTCTTCTACTCCCCATATTTTGGTTATTCACTTGATACTACTAGACGAACAGGCTTACTTATGCCTAATGTAGGTTATTCAAAAGATGAAGGTACATACTATGAACAAGCATTTTATATTGCAGAGCAGAGTTGGTGGGATTTAGAATTTCGTCCACAAGTAAGAACTAATCGTGGTTCTGGTATTTATGAAACATTTAGATTTATAGAATCTCCTCATGCAAAAGGGGAGTTTAAAGCGGGTTATTTTAAAGAAAAAGAGAATTATTTTCAAGAGAAACAACTTGTAAATAGAGAGCATTATGGATTTAACTTTAAGTATGAAAACAGTGATTTTTTAAATGACTGGTTTGGTTTAGGAATATCAGGTCAATCAGAGGTATATGCAGATACAAGCTATATGAATGATGTTGATTATATCAATCTCGCTACTAATAATGCACAAAACACTTCAACAGCTACACAGCTACTCTCAAGAGTGAATCTATTTTATAATGGAAAGAATCAATATATAGGAACATATTTTAAATACTATCAAGATTTAACAAAAGAGAGTAATGTAGAGACTCTTCAAAAATTACCAACACTGCAGTACCACTACTACTTAGATACATTTTTGAGTGATAAGGTTCTTTATGACTTAGATGTTCAATCTAACAATATTTTAAGAGCTCAGGGTACAACAGCTATTCAAACTGATATTAGTTTACCCGTAACACTTCAAACAAATTTATTTGATGAGTATTTAAATATCTCATATCAAGCAAATATTTATGCGCAGGAGTCATCTTTTGCACATGAATCAGATATAGCACCTTCTGATGAACTAAGAGATGGGTATGTTTTAAGAAACTATCACACTCTTTCAGCTTCTACACAACTGACACGAGGTTATGATGATTTTACTCATGTAATGAGTTTAGAAATTTCCTATAATAAAGCTGGAACAGAGATAAGAAATGGTTATTATGAAGATAATTATGATTTTTGTGCAGATACGAACAATAAAAATGATCCAAGATGTGAATTTTATAATATAACTTCTATAAATGAAGAGGCACAGATTGATTTTACACAATACATTTACGATGATAACTCTAATGAGATTCTTTATCATAGACTCGCCCAAAGAATCTCTTATGGAGATGCTGAAACAAGATATGGAGAGTTAGAAAATGAGTTGGATTATAAAATAACAAAAGCTATCTCTCTCTATAATGATACTCTTTATAATTATGATGAAAATAAATTTTCAAAAATATTTAATCAGCTAAAAATTAAGACAAAGAGTATAGATATAGCTATTTCTCATCTTTATAAGGATACATTTATTCCTGAAACAGCAACTACACCAGAATATACAAGTTATCTCACATCATCCCTTACATATAGATATGATACACATTATTCATTTAATGGAATTTATAACTATGATACAATTTCACATGAAGCTAAAAATAAAGAGATAGGTTTTCTATATAAAAAAAGGTGCTGGGATTTTGGTTTACGATATAGTGAAAATAGAAGACCAGTTTTAACAACATCTGGTGACTCTTTTGTTTATGATAAATATATATACTTAACATTAGTTTTAAAGCCTTTGATGCAGTCTAGTAATGCATCTCTTTTCTCATATAAGATACCTCAAAATAATTAAAAGGATTTAGATGCATAAATATAAAAATATTATCGTTAATCGTAAAGATGCTGCCTTAAAATTACTTGATGTTATTCCTTTAAATAAGTTAAAAGATGAGGAGTGGACTTTAGTTGCTACTTCAAAAGGGGGATTAGAATTAGCCTCTTTGATCGCTAAAAAGTTTAAAAATCCTATTGCTGCACTCTTTATGGCACCTATAATGGCACCGAACAATCCAGAGTGTGAAGTAGCACGAGTAAGTGAGACAGAAGAGATAGTAATAAATGAAGAGTTAGTATCAGCTTTTGATATTCAGTACGATTATATCTATGGGGAAGCACATAGAAAGCATGAAGAGGATATACTTAGTTATATTTATCAGTTTAGAAAGGGAGAACCTTTTCCTAGTATGCAGGATAAGGTTGTTATGTTAGTGGATGAGGGGAGTGAAACTGGGAGTCGTTTTATAACGGCACTCAAAACAATTCTTGTTCAAAAACCAAAGGCAGTTTATATAGCTGTTCCTGTACTCCCTACTGATGTATTAGAACAGTTAGAGACTTTTGTAGATGATATATATTTTCTATATG
>CAZTNH010000168.1:0-3212 GCA_964615395.1 uncultured Sulfurimonas sp. | reverse complement strand
GTCCAAACTTCAGAGCTATCTCTTTTGCTTTTTGAATAGCTACACTTTTTTTCTCACCCTTTGCTAAAAGTCCAAGAGCGATGTTATCTACAACATTCTTCCAAGGAAGTAATCGCCCCTCCTGAAATGCAAATGAAGAGCTCTCAAATGTGTTAGTAACACTCCCCTCTTCTACATCTAAAAGTCCAGAACAGAGATGAAGAAGTGTAGTTTTTCCGCCACCGCTAGGACCAACTATTGAAAGAATTTTTCCTTTGTTGAGTGTAAAATTTATATCTCTTAAAATCTCAGTGAATCCAAAATGATGATTAAGATTTTTTACCTCTAACTTCTCCATAACTCTACCTCCCTTTTAATAGGTTCTAAGATAATGTACTCTATAAACATGAGTGAGCCTATCATAATAACAACTAAGGCAAGTGCCGTAGGAGTATCTAACTGACTTCTAGCAACTGCAAGTGAAGCACCCAAACCATCACTTGTAGCTAAAAGTTCAGCCATGATAACTATCTTCCAAGCCATACCAAGACCACTTACCCAAGCAGGAAAAATATATGAAAAAATATGAGGAAAATAGACATCCATAAACTTCATATGCCAAGGCAGATGAAAACTATCTGCCATCTCTTTTAAGTCACCATCAAGGGTACGAGTTCCTTGCAATGCTCCAACAAAAATAATAGGAAAAGAAGCTACTAAAATTGTAAAGATTACTGTTTCATCTCCCATTCCAAACCATATCATCGCTAAAACTATCCATGCGATTGGTGGCATACCCACAAGTATGGTAACGATAGGGCGACTCATCATCGAAGCAGTAGCAAAAAAACCGGCAATAAGTCCCAAAATAGAACCAAACACAAGTGAAAGCCCAAAACCAACAGAGGCACGATAGAGTGTGATATCTATCTCTTGCCAAACACTCTCATCATGGAGCATTGCATAGAGTGTTTTAAAAGTCTCAAGCGGAGATGGCAAAACCAAGTTACCATAGACTTGATTCCCAACATCCCACAAAGCTATAAAAAGTAAGATGGAGGCAACAGCACCCCATCCACTCCATAGATATGAGGGGAAATCTTTGAGTATTTTTAGAAAGAATTTCAAATCTAATCCTTGTCATGATAATAATTATCAGTATAATAACAAGTTAATACTTTAATAAAATTGATATATATCAAATATTGAATTTTATTTTTGAATTTAAATTATAAAGTCAAGTGATATCCAATAAATGCTAATGCATAAGCAATAACAGATGTCATTACAAATAAATAACCTGCATATTTCCACCCTCCTGCTTCTCGTGCAAATACAATTGTTGCAGCTAAACAAGGCAGATAAAACATTATAATGATTATAAATGCAACCGCTGAAGCAAAAGATATATGATCATGCAGTCTTTGCATTAATGAGTTGTTTTCTTCATCTATATCACCACCTAAAGAGTATAAAACTCCAAGAGTTGATACAACAACTTCTTTTGCTGCAAGACCCGTTTGAAGTGCAACACCCATTTTCCAGTCCATTCCAAGAGGTTTGAAGACTGGTTCTATAAATTTACCAATTTGACCTAAATAGCTTTGTTCTAAAAGTTTTTCATTAAGTTCATTTTCCAAGGCACTTTTTTTATCTTCTGAAGCTACTATTTCTATTTTTTTGCTATATGTGTCAGTAAGTTCAATATTTTTCGGATAATTACTAGCAAACCATACTAACAATGATGCAGCTGCAATAAATGTCCCTGCTTTTTTAAGATACATAAGTGTTTTTATATAAACTGTATGCCATACGAGTTTTAATGTTGGCATTCTGTATTTTGGCATCTCCATCACAAATGGTTCACTCTGCCCCTTGAATGCAGTCATTCTTAATATTTTTGCAAAAACAAGCCCTAAAAATGCTCCACCCATATAGATAGCAAACATTACATTTCCTTGAATTTCAGGAGAAAAAAATGCACCTACAAAAAGAACATATACAGGTAGTCTTGCCCCACAGCTCATAAATCCAATGATAAATAGTGTGACCATTCTATCTCTATCATTTTTGATAATTCTTGCACTCATATATGCTGGAATTGAACATCCAAATCCAGTAATAAGGAATAAAAGATTGACCATGAAGCCCAAATTTATGAAATAGACCATCAAGTAAATAAGCAACCCTACTCATGTAACCTGTACTCTCAAGTAATGAAATACCTATATATAAAATCATAATATTTGGTACAAACATGATAACGGCACCAACACCAGCGATTAAACCATCAACCACCAAAGAACGAAGTTCCTCATTTGGTATCATACCTCCAACCGTGTCACCTAACCAGCCAAAAAAAGCATCTATCCAATCCATAGGGATAGAACCAATTTCAAAAGTAAGTTGAAATAATCCCCACATTAAAAATAAAAATATTGGAATACCAAGTATTGGATGAATTAACAGATTGTCTATCTTTTGCGTTAATGGAATTTTTTCTTTTTTTATCTCTTTTATTTTCACAGTTTCTGTTAGAACCCCTTGATTAAAAGCCATAAACTCTTCTGCCATTGCATCACTTGCCAACTCTTCATTATGATGAAGTTTAATATGCTCAACAGCCTCTTGAACGATTGATTGCAACTCTATCCAAATAGGTTCATCATGTATCATTTTATAAGTGTATTTGTCTTCTTTTAAGAGATTGATTGTTAAAACACGATAAGAAACAGAAGTATTAAAATGATGCTCTTTTAAATAACTACCAATCTTTTCTATTTCTTCCTCAACTGCTTCTGAAAAAACAAGTTTAGGTTCTTTTCTTGGTTGATTGTATGTTTTAACAATCGTTGCAAGTAGTTGATCCATTCCCTCTTTAGTTTTAGCAGAAACCTTAATACAATCTATATTTAACAGCTCGCTCATATAGTTTGAATTGATATCTATACCTTCTTCTTTTGCTTCATCTATCATATTTAAAGCGATAATCATCTTCTTATCTAAAGTAAAAAGTTCAGTTGAAAGTTGTAAATTTCTCTCTAAATTTGTAGCATCAACAACATTTAAAATAATGTCATACTTTTCTTCTCTTAAAAAACGATTTGTTACTTTTTCTTCGAGAGAATATTCGCTAAGCATGTAAGTACCGGGTAAATCTACCATATTTATAGTATACCCTTTATACTCAAACTCTATTTCTTCTTTTTCTACCGTTACACCAGTAAAATTTC
>CAZTNH010000167.1:0-3213 GCA_964615395.1 uncultured Sulfurimonas sp. | reverse complement strand
CTGAGTAGCGTTTAAGCACTTCACTCTGATACTTGTTAAGAACTTTATCATATAAAAAGCTCTCTTTGAGATTTTTCTCATCACTTAAAGAGAGTACAAAAGGGTAAATTCCAAACTTCCATCCCTCATCAATTATCATATCACTTATATCACGAGAGAGAGTTTTTGTCTCTATGATTTTTTTATCCATAGTCGCTATAAGTGCCCCATCGAGTAAAATCATAGGTGCATTTATATCAACACCCTTTAAAAATTGTACTGTTTTCATATAAGTTCGAGCTGTTGCTATGCTCATAATTGACTCTTTACTAAAAGAGTTCCATATTTTTTTAGTATAATCACTCAAAGATAAATCATTTTTTAAAAATGTATGGTCAAGATCTGTTATGTAAATATTTTTCATAACAAAATTATATCTTAAAAGGGTTAGAATGAAGTTAGCTATCGTCAGTGGTGCAAGTTCAGGGATAGGAAAAGCTATAGCACTTAGACTTTTAAAACTAGGTTTTCGAGTCTTAGGTTTAAGTCGTAGTGCAACTATACAAGATTGTAACTACAGACATATTTTTGTTGACCTTAGTAGTGAAAGAGAGAGTTTAGAACTCTGTAAAACTCTACAAAAAGAGGAAGCTTTCATACTTGTAAATGGTGCTGGATTTGGAAAGTTTGAACCACATGAGGAACTAAACGCCAAAACTATCACAGAGATGACTTTTCTCAACCTAACAGCACCTATGCTTCTCACAAATGCCACACTAAGAGCTCTAAAAAAAAATGACGGTTACCTTATCAACATCAACTCCATAGAAGCACTTCAAGCTAGTAAATTTGCTGGTGTTTACTCTGCAACGAAAGCAGGTTTAAAAGCTTTTGGGGAGTCTCTTTTTGAGGAGACTAGAAAGAGTGGACTCAGCATCACAAATATCAATCCTGATATGACAGAGTCTAATTTTTATGATGATTTACGATTTGATGTAAGTAAAAAAGAGGATGAAAAATTATTTGCTGAAGATATTGCAGATAGTGTGCAACATATACTCACTATGCGAAAAGGTGCAGTAGTGAGTGAGTATACGATAAGAAGTTTGAAGTTTGGAATTAGTAAAAAAGTTAAGAAGTGATGTCAAACCTAGAAGCTTTCTCAACTCTTGTAGAGTTTAAAAAGTCTATATTTTTTTTCATCTGAACCATAGAAGTTTTTGTTTCACTTTTAAGTGTTTCAAGAATTTCTTTTGCAGCTTCAATAAGAAAGAGAGCTTCTTCTATCTCTTTTTTATCACTATAAGTTGGAATATCCTTTAAAAGATTCTCAAACTTATTGGTATCTTTTTCTACAACTGCAACTTTAAGGGCATTAAGCCACATTTGTAGTTTCTCTCCAACTCTCTAAAAGAACTTTAAAAACACTGCTACACTCATCTAAATTTTTATAATTATTGCTATTTCCTGCTTCTGTGATAAGTTGAATTTGGTAATTATATAAACCCTCAAGATATTTAGAAATAGATCCTTCAACTTTCATATCTATCCCACTAATAAGCTCTGTAATAACAGCTAAAGAACGATTTGTCCAATAAACTCTTTTTTCAACATCACCATCTTTTATTGCTTTTTTTGCCTGTGCATTAAAACGGAGAACACCTTCATAAAGCATCTCTACCAATTTAGCAGGAGATTCTACACCTAGATCATTTTGAGTATAAATATTATAAGCTACATTTCCATACATTTTAAATTCCTTCTAATTCTCTATATGCCAACTAAATCGACATCCATCACTATTTCTTTAATTTTAATTGTTATTATTGCTTGCATCTTGCATCTGTGTAAATGCAGCTGAAGCATTATTAAAAGATGCTATCATTGCATCATAAGCAGCAAACTGCTGTTTCATAACTTCATATTTTGCATCTAATCGTTCCGTTGCTTTTGTTTTACTCTCTTCCAAAGACTTAGTATTATCATCTAAAAAAGTTTTATAATTGTCTAACATACCATTATACTTTGTATAGTTTGTTGTTTTATCTGACATTTCACTGAAAGCACCTGTTACAGTTGTAGTACTTCCATCAGAATTTGTAAAGTCTCCTCCAGAGAAAAAAGCTTCTATATTAGCAGGATTATCATCCATTTTTGCATTAAAAGCAGTTTTATCAATACTCATTTTTCCACTTTTATCAATATCAAAGCCATAATCATAAAGTGTACCGACACCACCACCCACTTTATCTATCATACCACGAAGATCTCTCTGCATAGCTGTAAAAGTACTATCACCAGAAAAAATACCACGTTCACTAGAGTCTGTAGAGTTTTTTGTTGCACGAGAAAGTTCATCCATAGTTGCATTATATTTCTCTACAAAACTATCAATTTTATCAGTAATATTATCTCTATTTTGAGTAACACTTATATCAGATTTACCAGTAGATTCTAATTTAATATGATACCCACTCACCAAGTCATCTATGTTATTTGAACTTCTTGTAACATCTTCACCATTGTAAGTAAACTTTGCATCTTCTCCAACTTGAACTGCTTTCATATCATCTGTAAGTTGTGTACCTTTAAGATTTCCATCTGCACTATCATCTATACTAATATCAAGAGTATCATCTGTTCCATCATCATTATTGTCGCTATTTAAATCTCCTGTATTCACTGCAGTCAAGAAGAGTCTATAATCACTATCACCTATTTTTACAATAGAAGCTTGAACTTTATCCCCAGCATCACCTTTATTAATAGTATTTTTTAAACCCTCTAATGTCATTGTATCGTCATAGTCAATATCAAAAGAGTCCCCACCAACTTTTAAGGTAAATGTTCCTGAATCATTAGCTATTTTATCTGTAGTCGCACCGTAACTTCCTGACTCTTCCACCTCTTTTGATGCAAGTTGTGAAACATCTAAACTAAAATCTTGCACATCACTATTTGCATCTGCTGTCATTGAAACAGATGAACCACTTACACTTGTAGTTCTCTCATCAAAAAGAGCAGGAGTTTTAAGCTCACCAATTGCATCATTAAGATTCGTCATATTTGCATCAATAATATCATACTCTGCCGCTTTATCTTTATTGTCTGCTAAACTATAATCTATTGGTGTAATCTCTGCAGTCGTATCAGCAGCTTTAAGTTTATCAATCAAATCCTGAGTTAATATGCTTGAACCTGTCCCTAGTGCACTAATACCCATAATAAATCCTT
>CAZTNH010000166.1:0-3218 GCA_964615395.1 uncultured Sulfurimonas sp. | reverse complement strand
AAGATCCTATTGAAAAACCGATTTTTGATTATCTTAAAGAGTCTAGTTTAGAAAAAATATTTGCTCAAAAAAAGATGGAAAAATTTATACCTTTTGACCCTGTTCACAAAAAAACTGAGGGTATCTTTGAAGATGGTTTACAGTTTGTAAAGGGTGCTCCACAGATTATTATTGAGTTGTGTGATACAACACTTTTTGATAAAAAAGAGAGTTATGAAAGAATCGAGGGTTATGCACATAAGGGTTTTAGAACTTTAGGTGTTGCTTATAAGCATAAGGATGAAGAGGCATACCATTTTGTAGGGCTTATTCCTCTTTTTGATCCTCCTCGTGAAGATTCAAAAGCTGCTATTAGTGAGGCGATGGCAAAAGGAATCTCTGTAAAAATGGTGACAGGAGATAACACTGCCGTAGCAAAATACATCGCTAATGTTTTAAAAATCGGTGATGATATAGAGGATATAAAAGAGTTAAAAGGGCAGAGTACCAAAGAGTATATCTACCTCTCGAAGATTCTTTCAAGATCAATTTTAAAAACAATAGAGACAGATATATCAGACAAAGAGCTTGAAGAGTCAGTAGGTAAAATTTTACAAGAGGTACAAAAAGAGTTAAATGAACAGCCTTTAGATGATGGTAGTGTTAAAAAACATGAATCTGAAATCATTAAAATTATAGAGCGTGCTGATGGTTTTGCACAGGTATTTCCTGAAGATAAGTACTACATCGTAGATAAACTTCAAAAAGCTGACCATATAGTTGGTATAACAGGAGATGGAGTAAATGATGCACCAGCTCTTAAAAAAGCAGACTGTGGTATAGCTGTAAGTGGGGCGACAGATGCAGCGAGAGCCGCAGCAGATATAGTTCTTATGGCTCCGGGATTAAGTGTTATTATAGATGCTATTGAGCAGTCTCGTATAGTTTTTGAGAGAATGAAAAGTTATGTTATTTATAGGATAGCAGAGACTATTAGGATTCTTCTCTTTATGACACTTGCTATTGTTATCTTTGATTTCTATCCTATTACGGCAGTTATGATTATTATTTTAGCACTTTTAAATGACATCCCTATTATGGCGATAGCATATGACAATACAAAAGTGCAAGAGAAACCTGTTCTATGGGATATGAAGATAGTTTTTATTTTATCTTCTTGGTTAGGAATTGCTGGTGTTTTAAGCTCATTTACTATTTTTTATATCGTTATGATTTACCTAAAATCACATCCAGATACAGCTATGTATCTTCCTGATGTTCCATCGTGGATAGATATGCATGATGATAAATCATTTTTAAGTTTTGTTCAAACACTCTTTTTTGTGAACCTAACAGTTGCAGGACACTATACAATCTTTAACTCAAGAATCTCTGATTGGTTCTTTAAAAAACCATATCCATCATGGCCTCTTGTAATGTCTTCTCTTGTGACAGCAGTAGGTGGGACACTTCTAGGACTCTATAGCTTTGGTTTTATGACAGCTATCACATGGCAATGGGCATTGTTTGTTTGGGCATATGCGAGTGTTTGGTTTGTCTTTAATGATGTTATAAAAATGGGAGTTATTAAATACTATAAAAAGTATACGGGAGAGAGTGCTCTTTAAGAAGAGCCTCTTTATATAAATGTAGGAAGTGCAAAACCTATAGCTATAGTAAAAATACCAAGAATACTTAGTACAAAAGCACTTATCTTCCCTGTTCTATTTTTTGAAAAGACATAAGCATAGAGTGCTTTGAGTATGTTGTTACTTCCTGTCGCGATTAAGATAGCCGTCGCTGCACTCTCTGATGTTACATTAAACTTTGATGATAAGATAGAGAGTACAAAAGGGTCTATATCTGTAAAACCTACGATAAAAGATAAAATATTTAAACCCATATCCCCATACTTTTGTAAAACATAGTGAGTTACAACAGCCATACTAATAAATAAAAATGCAAACAAAAAAGCTGTACTTAACTCTAGTGGATTTTTATCTTCATTTGAAGCACTTGGGTTTATAGTCTCTTTTTTAGACTTGTTGTATAAGAGCACAGAGATAATAAAACTCAGTAGAGCTAGTGTGGCAAATGGTAGAGTAAGAAGAGATACAATTTCAAAGTTAAAGGCAAAAGTGATTCCTAAAAGTCTTAGGTACATAAGTGCTGTTGCAACGACTATGGATGAGGCAAAAAGATAGGGAGTGTTTCCTGATGAAGCTTTTTTTGCAAGGACAATAGTTGTAGCAGTACTTGAATAAATCCCACCCAATATCCCTGTAACAAGATAGCCCTTATCGTTGAAAATATATTTTTTAAGTATATAACCTATGTAGGAGAACATAGAGACTACAACGACAGCAAGCCAGACTTTAAAGTAAGATACTGGAACAAAATTTGAAATTTGTGTATGTGGGAGAAGAGGAAGAACAACACCACTCAGTAGAATAAGCTTTGCAAGTATCTCTATCTCTTTTTCATCAAAAATAGTGTAAAAATTTTCAAGTTTTTTGTTAATGTTAGAGATGAAAACTACAGCTACAAAGATGATAAGTAGAAACCAAATACTAAACTTAACAACAATCAAACCAAAACTATAAACAAGAGTAGAGAGTAGAAATATAATAATCCCACTCTTGGAGTTTTTGAGTTTATAGAAGTAGAAGAGGGCGAGGTGAGTCACCATTGCGACATATCCTACTATAAAAAGAGTAAGATCTAAACGAGCAAATACATAACCTATAAGAGAGATAAAGGCAAAGGTTCTTACACTTCCTATCTCTTTGGAGACATTTTGATTTATACTGTGTGCTTTTATCTCTAAACCAATTAAAAAACCAGCAACAACAACAACAATAAGTTCTACCCATTGGGTATGTAATAGATGTTCTAACATAGACCAAAATCCTTTTTATATTTTAGTTTATCTAAGTAAACATCTCTTTTTATTTATTTATCTGTGTTCATACTATCAAGAAACTCTTCATTAGTAGCTTTTTTACCCATAGTAGTGTAAACAAACTTAAGTGCTTCAACTTCGTTATCTTGTTTATGAATCATCTGACGAAGAATAAATACTTTTTGTAAATCAGCTTTGTTAATAAGTAAATCATCTTTACGAGTTCCTGATTTAAGGATGTCAATCGCTGGGAATATTCTTCTATCTGCAACTTTACGATCAAGAACAACTTCCATATTACCAGTACCTTTAAACTCTTCAAAGATAACTTCATCCA
>CAZTNH010000165.1:0-3227 GCA_964615395.1 uncultured Sulfurimonas sp. | reverse complement strand
GCTTATGGTGTTTTACTTGGTGGATCAGTTTTAGCTGGTGTTACTTGTAGAGCTATTTTCGCAGTAAACGAAGAGGGTGTTGTTACTTACAAAGAGATCGTTCCAGAAATCACTGAAGAACCTAACTACGATGCTGCAATCGCTGCAGTAAGCTAGGTCTTTCCCTAACTTATTCGGGGATGGGACTTTAGTCCCACCTCCAATTTTTGTTACACTTTCCTCTTTTTTATTCGGGGGATGGGACTTCAGTCCCATAAATAAGTGAGACTAAAGTCTCACCTCCAATCTATTTCTGAGTTATACCACTTTAAGCAACCAAACAACTTCCTCTGATATAATTACTTTAATATAACTATGGAGTAATCATAATGAAAAAAATATTAACAAGTTTAGCAGTAGTAACAACTCTAACTTCAACTTTAAGTGCAGATTTTGCAAGAGTTGAGATGGGTGCTGGGGTATGGGGTCAAACACCATCAGGTTATGCAACAAGAACAGATGGTGATGGTTTTTTAAATCTTGATGGTACATATAGAAGTTCTGAAAATGATTCACAAGAGATGTATGCTTGGGTTCTTATTAAGCATCCGATTCCTATCGTACCAAATCTTCGTTTAGAGTATGTTTCTGTATATGATGAGGGTTTAACAACTGGTGATGTAAATGGTATAGGTGTTACAGACTCTCCTACTTCATTAGATACAAAACAGTATGATATTATTCCATACTACAATATTTTAGACAATACTTTCTGGACTACAATAGATTTAGGTTTAGATATAAAGATTATTCAATCTCACACTATAGTAGATGCAGTTGATACAACAGGTTTAGGTGGAATAGCCGTAGATACTACTATCTATGACTCTACAGATACAACTGTGGTACCACTTTTATATGCAAGAGCAAGAGTTCAAGTTCCTATGACAGGTTTTGGTGCAGAGACAGATGTAAAAGTTATCTCAGATGGTACAAATACACTCTATGACATAAGAGCAAAAGTTGATTATACTTTTGATATTTTTCCTATTGTTCAACCAGCTCTTGAAGTTGGGTACAGAGTACAACAGTTAACAGTTGATGATGGTGATACACAAGTTGACTTGAATTATGCTGGTCTCTATGCAGGTTTAATGCTTCGTTTCTAAAAGATTTTGAGAGTGGCGTTTGAGTGCCACTCTTTTTCTAAGTATGCTATAATCTTTCAAACAGTTTTACAAGGCAGACTCAATGCAAAAGCTTCCAATAGGCATACAGACATTTCGTGAAATTAGAGAAAAAAACTATATTTACATAGATAAGACAGCTCTTGCACTTGACCTTATAGAAAACTACAAATACTCTTTCCTCTCTCGTCCACGCCGTTTTGGTAAAAGCCTCTTTTTAGATACCCTACATAATATCTTTGAGGGAAAAAAAGAACTTTTTAAGGGTTTGGATATTTATGATAAATATAACTTTGATGAGACATACCCTGTTATAAAGATTGATTGGGCTGGGGATTTTAAAACGCTAGAATCTACAAAGGCAAGAGCAATTCAGATACTCAAAGAAAATCAAAGAAGATTAGATATTGAGTGTGATGAAAAGTTCTCTCCGAGTGGTTGTTTTGAAGAGCTTATCCAAAAAGCATATATAAAATACAATAAACCTGTAGTTATCCTCATAGATGAGTATGACAAACCTATACTTGACAATCTAGAAAACCCAGAGAGAGCCTTAGAAAATCGTGATTTTTTAAGAAGTTTTTATGTCATGATGAAATCAAATGATGCTTACATTAGGTTTGCTTTTTTAACAGGTATTAGTAAGTTTAGTAAGGCAAATATTTTTAGTGGACTCAATAACCTAACAGATATTAGCCTTAAACCTAAATATGCAACAATCTGTGGTTACACACAATCTAATATCGAAAATGAGTTTAGTGAATATCTTCAAGGTGTTGATTTAGAGAGAGTCAGAGAGTGGTATAATGGCTATAACTTCTTAGGTAATAGTGTTTATAACCCTTTTGATATTTTACAGTTTATAGATAATGATTTTCTCTTCAAAAACTACTGGTGGGAGAGTGGAACTCCTTACTTTTTGACAACACTACTCAAAAAAAAGCATTATAATATTCCAGACCTAGAGAATATTACATTAGGAGATGAGCTTTTAAATAGCTTTGAAATAGATAATATACGACTTGAAGTACTCCTCTTTCAAGCTGGGTATTTGACTATAGATAAGATGATACAGAAAAGAAACCGTATAGAGTACAAACTTAAAGTTCCTAACTTAGAGGTTCAAACAAGCCTTAATACACTCTTTATTGATACACTTACTGATAGCATAGATTATAGAGCGCAAGATAGTATCTATGAGACTTTAGAAGAGGGAGATTTAGAGAGTTTTAAAACAACTTTTGTCTCTCTTTTTGCTTCACTTGCAAACAATAACTACACAAAAAATAGGATAGCAGAGTATGAGGGTTTCTATGCAAGTATCTTTTATGCTTACTTAGCAGCAAGTGGACTTAATATCATTGCTGAAGATGTAACAAACGAGGGGAGAATAGATCTTACTATTCTTTTGGAAAAAAGTATCTATATATTAGAGTTTAAAGTAGGAAAAGAGAATGCTCTTTCTCAGATAAAAGAGAAAAATTATGCTCAAAAGTATCAAGAGCAACATAAAAATATCTATCTCGTAGGGATTAATTTTAATAGAGAGAAAAAAAATATAGAGCAGTTTGAGTGGGAGAAGATTTAGTTTTGAAGTATAACTATCTCACACTCTAGTGAGATGTCAAACTTCTCTTTTACTCTTTTTTTTGCCTCATCTATTAGCCAGATAGCATCTTCAAAATTTCCATTACCAGTGTTGACTAAAAAGTTTGCATGCTCTTGACTAAAACACATATCACCTCTCATAACACCTTTAAGCTCAACCTCTTCTATAAGTCGACCAGCATAATCTCCATCGGGATTTTTAAAACAGCTTCCCGCACTAGGAGTTGAGGGTTGATTACTTCTCATTTTTTTAAACATAGCTACTTTTGCAGTATCAAAACCTGAGTGAAGTTCAAATGAGGCTTCTAAGATAGGCTCATCAATATCTGTTTTTCTATATCCAAACGCCAGTTCATCTTTTCTTTTTATACCAGTGGGGGTAGTTATATCTACAAGATAGTTAAATATCTCAAACTCTTTAAGTCCAGCATTCATATAGACTAAACCACCAAG
>CAZTNH010000164.1:0-3253 GCA_964615395.1 uncultured Sulfurimonas sp. | reverse complement strand
ATCTTATAAATTAGGAAAGTAAGTAACTAACTACTCTTTTTTCTAACCAGTACTGAGGTTTAAAAATAGTGCCAGAGATAAAACCAACATGGCCACCTTTTTCTGTAAGTTCTAGCTCTACAGAGTCAGATAGCTCCTCTTTTGTTGGTATAACATCTTGACTCATAAAAGGATCGTCCTTAGAGTGAATGATAAGAGTAGGTGTTTTTATAAACTTTAAGTACTGTTTTGAGCTAGATTTTTTGTAGTAGTCCTGAGCAGATTTAAAACCATGAATAGGTGCAGTGTATGCCCCATCAAACTCTATAAAGGTTTTAAGTTTATGAATATCTTCTCGTTTAAGTCCTAAGAGTTTTTGCATATCGTGTTTCTCATATTTTCTCTCTAAAGCACTATTTAAATCACCAATTAATCTATACTGGTAGTATCTTGAAAACCCTTTGTTCATTCTATCAGAACAGGCATCTAGTTGCATAGGAGGTGAGATAGCTACTGCTTTTTCTATAAGAGTGTTCTCTTTGAGTTCACCTAAAAGTTTTAAGAGCATATTTGCCCCTAGTGAGTAACCAACTGCATAAAGTTTTCTATTTGGAAACTCATTTTTTAGGGTTCGTATAAACTCTAAGGCATCACCACTATCCCCACTATGATAAGAGCGAGGAAGTTTGTTATCATTTCCTGTGCATCCTCTAAAGTGCATGATGACTGAATCAAAACCATTTTGACTAAGTTCTTCTACCGCACCCTGTATATAGGGTGATTTAAAAGAACCTGCTAAACCATGAAAAAGGATAACGAGAGGGGCATTGTCTTGATGTTGAGAATTTTTATGCCAGTAGCACTCTAAAAAATCTCCATCATTAAGAAGAAAATTTTTTATCTCAAAGTGAATCTTTTTCTCTTCTCTAAAGAGTGAAGAGTAGATAGTTTGAATATGACAGTTTCCAAGACCAAACGCTGGTTTAAAAGTTGTTTCTCTATTTTTTAAAAGTCCCATAAGACCCTCCTACCTACTCTTTATAGGTGGAAGTAGTCTATCAGAACAAAGTTAATACTCTTAAATAATTTTGATTTAATGAGCAGATGGCTATAATCACAAACTTAAAAATATTGGAGTTCAAAATGAATAGAAAAAAAATATATAATCCTGAATCGACTGAAAATGTAAACGATAGAAAGGTTTTTGGTGGAAATCCCACAGGAATTTTTGAACTCAACAATATTAAATATCAATGGGCATATAACTTATGGGAGATGATGTTAAACAACACATGGTTTCCTAAAGAAGTAGATATGACTCGTGATGTAAATGACTACAAAAACCTTACAGATGCTGAAAAAACAGCATATGACAAGACACTCTCTCAGCTTATTTTTATGGATTCACTTCAAACAAATAATATAATAGATAATGTAAATCCTTATGTAACTTCACCTGAAATAAACTTGATTTTAGTGCGTCAGAGTTTTGAAGAGGCTCTTCACTCTCAGTCATATGCTGTTATGGTAGATAGTATCTCAACAAATGGCGAAGAGATTTATGAGCTATGGCGTCGTGATATGATGCTTAAAAGTAAAAATGATGCTATCGCTAAGAGGTACTTAGAACTAGCAAAAAACCCATCAGATAGTAACTTTGTAAAGGCTTGTTTTGCAAATCAAATTTTAGAGGGTATCTACTTTTACAGTGGTTTTACTTACCTTTATACACTGGCTCGTTCTGGAAAAATGCTAGGATCTGCACAGATGATTCGTTTTATTCAGCGTGATGAAGTGACACACCTTGTTCTTTTTCAAAACCTTATAAATACTCTTAGAAAAGAGAGATCTGACCTCTTTACAGAAGAGTTAAAAGCTGAAGTTTATGAGATGTATAGAGAGGCTGTAGAGCTTGAAACAAACTGGGGTCAATACATCACTCAAGGGCAGATTTTAGGTCTTACTGATGATATCGTAGCACAGTATATCCAGTACCTAGCAGATGATAGACTTACTTCTGTAGGCTTTGATAAACTCTACAATGTAGAAAATCCTATTAAATGGGTAGATGATTTTGCAAAGTTTAACGACCAAAAAACAAACTTTTTTGAAGGAACAGTAACAAACTACTCAAAAGGTTCTCTCTCTTTTGATGATGACTTTTAAAGATGAAACGAAGAGACTCTGCTCTCTTCTTTTTAAAACTACACCAAACTATTTAGAAAATCTCCAAATGCTACTTACTTTTATAAACAACACTTCTAAAGAGAGTTTAATTGTTGCTCCTGAGGTCTGTTTAACTGGCTATGATTATGAAAATTTTGATAAAGCTGTGGCATTTAGTAAAGTAGCTACAGAAGAGATAGCAAAAGCTTCCTTTGGAAAAACAGTTATCTTAACTATTTTAGAAAAAAGAGATGGCGAGGTTTATAACTTTGCAAAGATTTTTTATAATGGTGTAGTTGTGTATGAGAGAGCAAAAGCACGACTTTTTCGTTTTGGAAATGAGCATAAGTATATGAGTGAGGGGAGTGATAAGGAGTTTGAGATAGTAGAAGTAGCTGGGGTAAAGATAGCTATCTTTATCTGTTTTGAGCTTCGTTTCAAAGAGTTATGGCAACTCTCTGAGGGTGCTGATGTTATTGCTGTTCCTGCTTGGTGGGGAGTCGCAAGAGGTGAAAACTTTAAAACACTTACAAATGCTCTCGCCGTGATGAACCAGTGCTATGTAGTGGCAAGTGACTCTCAAAATGAGGAGTGCAGTAAGATGAGTGGCATTATAACTCCTCAGGGTGAAGTTCATAGAAATGGAACTAAAAACATTTTAAGTATAGAGTATAAACCAAAACAGATAGCATTAATGCGTCGTTATATGGATGTGGGAATAAGCTAAGTAAGCATGAGTAATAGATGAAGAATATAAATCTTACTATTCACTCTTAATAAACTCCTTAAAGTAGTGTCTCAAAAGCTCTTCTCTCTCCTCTTTTTTACTCTTTATCTTCTCGACTAAAACCTTAAGTCTGTTAGCAAATATATACTTCTCTATAAGGTTCAAAGATTCTAGTTTTTTATAGATGTTGAGTATAAATTCACTACTCTCTTTCTCTTTTTTCATACTGGCGTTTATATATGTGAGATGAAGATTTTCTATCTTTTTTAAATTCTGTAGTTCTAGTTCTAAAGTAAAAATATAGGCAATCTCTTTGTACTCAAATGCAGTAATATTTTGAGCTGTTTTGATGTAGCTCTCTAGGAAGATGTTTATTTCTCT
>CAZTNH010000163.1:0-3302 GCA_964615395.1 uncultured Sulfurimonas sp. | reverse complement strand
ACTTATAGGAATTATTATGTTAAAAGATTTTGCTAAATTACAAACATTTTTAATGGTCATAAAAGAGAAGAGTTTCTCTAAAGCATCAGCTAAATTAGGGATTTCTCAGCCTGCTGTTACACAACAGATAAAATTCATTGAAGATTACCTTGATACTAAAATTGTTGATAGAAAGAAGAATGGAATTATGCTAACTAAAGAGGGTGAAGATCTTTATAGAATAGCTGTTCGTTTAGAAAAAGCTATTTCAAGCAGTGAAAAAGAGCTTTTAAAAATCATAAACAAAGAGTTTACTTTTGTTATGGGTTCATCATTTACTATTGGAAACTATGTTTTACCAAACTACCTTGGAGACATTAAAAAGCGTATTGATAATGAAGTTTTTATGAATGTTGATATATCTGAAAATATTATCGAACAACTAGAAGACAAAAAAATTGATGTAGCACTTATTGAGTCACCAATTTTTAAAGATGGTATCATCTATAGAGAGTGGGTTGAAGATGAGATGGTTGTTTTTTCAAATCAACCACTTAAAAAGCACTTAACATCTGATGATCTTCTATCTTTTGACTGGATATGTAGAAATGAAGATTCACATACTCGAAAAATGACAGCCGAAGCATTTGAAGAGATGGGTGTGCACTGTAGTAATTTTAATGTTATTGGTGTATTAGCTAGTTCTACTGCGATAAAAGAGTCTATTATCTATGCTGATAAAACTGCAGAGAGACCTTTAGTCTCTATTATGTCTCGTCATGTTATAAAATCTGAAATAAGCAATGGTACACTCTACGAAGCGAGACTTAAAAACCATAAAGTAAGTAGAAATTTCTATATTGCTTATACAAAAGAGAGAAAGCACGATGCTTTTGTTGACAATGTTGTCAACTTCTTACTATCACTTAACAAAGTGTAGTAAGAGTCTATTTTAAAAACTTAGAATTTTCTGGGTTATTTAAAAAAGATGCCATCGAGTTTTGAACTCCTTGAGTATCTTCTACTTTTTTCTCTTCTAAAGGCTCTTTATAAACAGAAAGATTTATAAAAATAGGTGTTTCATCTACAATAATCTGCATAATACTTAAAAGAGGAACACTCACAACACTCCCTATATTATCACCACCAAAACCAGCCTCAAAAATCAACATACCATCTTCTATTCGAGCAGTTTCAAAAGTGTAACCTGCTAAAAAGAAAAGTGTTAAAGATCTAAACTCGGAATTAATATCCTTCGGTAGTTCTGGATTAAAATCTACCTCTTCTATTTTACATAATATTCCAAAATTCTGTTCTTTCGTAAAAAAGTGAATTATGATATCTTCTATACTTTTGTGCATGATTTTTGCAAAACCTGCTTCATCTATTACATTTTCTAACAAATTATATCCTCTATATTTTCTTCTGCTATTATATCGAAATCTATCATCGCATTCATAAGAGCTAGCTTTTTAAAGCTACTTATCTCTTCTACTCTTATATCTCTCTCTACTATCTTGCCTAAATCTAAAAATCTTTTTCTTGTTGTACCCTCTAAAAGAGGTGATTTTGGAGTTACCCAAACCTCTCCATCATAAAAAGCAATATTTGCGATGGAGGTATCAGTAATTAAAGAATTTTTAATAATTATAATATCATCAGCTCCCTCTTTTTGCTTAAAAAGAGCATTAAGAGAGTCTCTATTTTCATACTTTTTTTCATACTCAATAGTATCATTATACACTAACTTAAGAGAGTGAACCTGACGTTTAAAATAGGGAATATACTCTACACTTATATCATTATGATTATAAACTACACGACATCTATAGAGACCTTTTTTAGAAGGTGATAAGAGTGCACTTAGATTATGAGTATCTTCTCTACCTAAAGCCCTCTCTAAACGCCATTGATGGTACTTAAGATGAAAAAGTTCTCCATCTAATGACTTGATAGTCTCTAAGTATCTCTTACTCACTAAAGAGTTCTGTACTTAAATATCTTTCACCAGTATCACAAAGTATAGTAACAAGTGTTTTTCCTCTAAACTCCTCTCGTGAAGCAACTTGCATAGTTGCCCAAACATTTGCACCAGCAGAGATTCCCACTAAAAGACCCTCCTGTTTCGCTAACATTCTTGCAGTTGCGATTGCATCTTCATTACTTACTTTTATCACTTCACCATAAACGGATATATCAAGATTTTTAGGAATAAACCCTGCTCCTATTCCTTGTATCTTATGTGGAGCTGGATTTTCTCCCGATAAAACAGCTGAAGATTCAGGCTCAACTGCAACTACTTTTATATCTGCTATCTCCTCTTTTAAAACCTTAGCTGTTCCACTCAGTGTTCCACCCGTTCCTACTGCTGCTACAAAAACATCTATTTTTTTTTCTGTATCATCTAAGAGTTCACGAGCAGTTGTCAGCTCATGTATCTCAGGATTTGATGGATTTTCAAACTGCTGAAGCACTATAGAATTTTCTATTGTTTTTTGAAGTTCTTCTGCCTTAGCTATAGCACCATTCATCCCCTTAGATGCAGGTGTCAAAACAAGTTCAGCCCCAAATGCTTTAAGTAAATTTCTTCTCTCCATACTCATAGACTCAGGCATAGTCAAAATAAGTTTTATATCTTGTGCAGCACAGTTAGCCGCTAAGGCTATACCTGTATTGCCACTTGTTGGCTCGATAATAGTTGTTCCCTCTTTTATAAGCCCAGACTCTATACCTCTACGAATCATATTAAAACCTATTCTATCTTTTACAGAACTTGTAGGATTCATAAACTCACACTTACCGAGGATAGTAGCACCTGTTAGTTTTGATGCTTTGTTTAATCGTACTAAGGGTGTATTACCTACTAAATCTGTTATATTATTTGCTATATTCATTTTGAGTACTTCCTTTTCTTAAAGTAATTTTACTATAAAAATATTAATTTCATATATTTTAATGTACAATAAACTAATTTAATTCAGATAAAGAGAGTGTAATGGCTACATATAATAGTGATGGGAAAAAACTTTTAAATGCTGAGTACGATTATGTACCGCAAATAAATGACATAATAGATGGAATGAGAGTTCTCTCTGTAAGTGCAAAAGAGAGTACAGAGTATGCTGTATTTTTACTGGAACCAAATACTCGTATAACTTGTTATATCTTCGATGAAATATTTATAATAGGTAAGGCTGATAGTTTTGATAGTTTAAATGATGCTATTGAAGCTTGGAAAATGGATGAAATTTAAAGTTTGATTTGTTTAAAAAGTGGTGCGCAGAGGGGGATTTGAACCCCCACACCCGAAGGCACAACGACCT
>CAZTNH010000162.1:0-3304 GCA_964615395.1 uncultured Sulfurimonas sp. | reverse complement strand
ATAATCAGACATCAAGATATGCAAAAAAATACTTTTACTAATCTTTGGCAGATAATTTTAGCTAAAAAGCCTTGGTATGGAATCGTTAAAAATAGGAAAAAAGATGGTTCATTTTACACAGTTGAAGCGACTATCAATCCCATCTTAAATAGTGATAATGAGATAATAGAGTTTATAGCTCTAAGAAATGATATCACAGATGTTATAAAACTCCAACAAGAGATTGAAGAGACACAAGAGGATATTATCCTTAGAATGGGAGAGATTGGTGAAGTTCGTTCACAAGAGACAGGGAAACATGTAAAAAGAGTCGCTGCGTACTCCGAACTCCTTGCTAAGTGCTATGGACTCAGTAAAACTGAAATTAAAAATCTAACTGTAGCCTCACCTATGCACGATATAGGAAAAGTTGCCATTCCTGATACCATTTTAAATAAGCCAGGAAAGTTAACAAAAGAGGAGTGGAAAATCATGCAGAGACATGCAGAGATAGGCTATCATGTTTTTAAAGACTCTCCTCGAGAACTTCTTAAAACAGCTGCTATTATCGCCTATGAACATCATGAAAAGTATGATGGAAGTGGTTATCCCCGAGGATTAGTAGGAAAAAATATACATATTTTTGGACGTATCTCTGCACTTGCTGATGTATTTGATGCTCTTGGAAGTGATAGATGTTATAAAAAAGCATGGGATGATGAGAAAATCTTCAAACTCTTAAAAGAGGAGAGAGGAAAGCATTTTGATCCAAAACTAATAGATATATTTTTTACTAACCTTGATAAATTTCTTGCGATAAGAGATAGATACCTGGAGACAAGTTCATTTATGAAAGAGAGTGCTTAGCTTTTTTCAAAGCTAAATATCCTTTTAATTCTATAAATGCTAAAATCTTTTTTATTAAAGGAAGTCCGATTTGAAAGAAGCATCAGAAGTACTCGCAAGAAAATACCGTCCATCAAATTTTGATGAGTTAATAGGTCAAGAGACTATAGCTCAAACACTATCACTCGCACTTGACACAAATAGACTCTCTCATGCCTATCTTTTCTCAGGTCTTAGAGGAAGTGGTAAAACTTCAACTGCTCGTATCTTTGCAAAGGCTCTTATCTGTGAAGAGGGAATGAGCCATCAACCTTGTGGAGTATGTTCTAACTGTATTATGGCTAAAGAGGGTCGTCATATGGACATCATTGAGATGGATGGAGCTTCAAGTCGAAAGATAGATGACATCAGAGACTTAGTGGAACAGACTAAGTATAAACCAGCCGTAGCACGCTACAAAATCTTTATCATAGATGAAGTCCATATGCTCACAAAAGAGGCATTTAATGCCCTTTTAAAAACACTCGAAGAGCCACCTGCATATGTAAAGTTTATCTTAGCGACTACAGACCCACTTAAACTCCCTGCTACGATTTTAAGCCGTACTCAGCACTTTCGATTTAAAAGTATTGCGACAAACAAGATAGTAGATCACCTAGCCCACATTTTAAAACTTGAAGGCATTGAGTATGAGTCTGATGCCTTAGAGATTTTAGCTCGTAGTGGGAGTGGTAGTCTTCGAGATACACTCACGCTCCTTGATCAAGCTATCATCTACTCTAAAAGTTATGTAGATGTAAGAACAGTAACAGATATGCTAGGACTTGTTGATCCTAAGTTTATAGATGATCTTTTTAAATCTGTTTTTTCTAAAGATTATGCTGCATTGGTTGAAAAAACAAAAATACTCGAAGATTATGAGAGTGAAATGGTTGTTGATGAGCTTATAGCTTACCTCAAAGAGAAGATGTACTCACACGATACTGCCCTCTTCTCTACTCTTGTACTTGATAGATTTTTTAGAATCCTTAGCGAATCAAAATACCTCTTTAGTATAAATGCCGATGGCTCATTTGTGCTCTCTATGATATTTTTTAAGATGGTTGAAGCACTTCGTATTCGTGAGATAGATCAGATGATAGAGTCTTTCCAAAAAGATGTAGAGCGACCTGAAATCATCACAATGCAAGAACCAGCAAAGATAAAAATTCAAACAGCTACACCTGAGATGGCAATAGAGAAAGACCCTTTAGCTAAGATACCAAAGAGAGAGGAGATAGTAGCTGAGCCTACTCTTCCAAAACATACTCTTTACGATGAGTTAGTAGCAAAAATTCATGACCGTAATGCACAACTTGGCGAATGTTTTACAAAAAGTATTACATATGTATCGTATGAGGGGAACACACTTACATGGGAATCTTGTGCCGATGAAGAGTGTAAAAAGACTCTTAAACATGGATATAGTGTTATCAAACAGTTAGTACGTGAAATCTTTAGTTTTGAAACAAAGATAAAGGGTATCCCCTGTTCAAAAGTAAAACTAGAAGAACCAGCTAAGATAGAAGAGATAACAGCAAATGTAGTCGCAAATATTGTGCAACCTCAGATGAATGAACCACAAAGTATGACGATGATAGAAGATGCAGAGTATATCACAAACGCCAGTTGTGCCAGTAACTGTAATGATGAAAACCCCATAGAAGAGATAAATGGAACGGACATTACAAAAGAACCGATGGTAGCCAAAGCTATAGAGATGTTTGAAGCAAGAAAGGTAACTGTTCAGTCAAAAGTTTAGAGTTTAAAAAAAAGTCTATCACTACTAAAACTATTTATTTTACAAAAAATAATCAGTTCTGCATAAGGGGTGACATCTCTTTTTTTAAGGGTTGCAAACCTTGCTTGATTTATCTTTAAAAGTAAGGCTATATCTTTATCTAAAACTTTACTCTTTTTCTCATCTGCTAAAAATATCTTTAACTCTACTATTATCTCTTTAAAACTTCTCATACCACTCTCTCTCTTAATTATATTTTTAAAAATATATCAAAAAAAAATCACTTCACTCAAATATATTGCATTTTGCTATCTTTTCTTAGATTTAGCCCTTAATCTTTTCACAATATTTTTTAAAACTATAGAAATATGTAAAAATTCCAAATAATTTTTGATATGCAATTTAGCTTCATATTGCTTATTTACTGAAATATCATGTAAATATTCACTTAAAGAATCAATATCTTCTAAAATATTTTTCTTTGTCTCTTGCAAAATTTTAAAAAGTAAAAATATAAGTGCAAGAGAGAAGAGAGTGAGTATGCTAAAAAGTGTATAAATTTCTATAACACCCTCTTTATATTCCCAAATAAGGGAAAAAGTGAGAATTAAAAAGGAGAAAAAAACAGCTATAATTATTGCAAATAATTTTTTAAATAAATCATCTTCTAATTTTTTCACTTCTGTTTTTCTCCATTAA
>CAZTNH010000161.1:0-3351 GCA_964615395.1 uncultured Sulfurimonas sp. | reverse complement strand
GTATCCTACCCAACACAGAGTCTTTAAACTCATGAGTCTCTTCACTTCTGATATTTCCATTTTCATCAATACCACGAGTCAGTAAATCCTGCATAAGTGCAATTTTGACTCGTTTTTGTTTTGATATTATTTTATTTGTAGCTTCTATGCTTTCATCGATAGAGGTTAATATCTTGGCTATTTTTTGTTGCTCTTTTAATTTAATTGGTAATAATACATGAAAGTTTCTGACTATTTCAGCATTTAAATTTGCTTGCGTCGTTTGAGAAGAAAATTTATTAAGAAAACTTCTTTGATAAAGCAACCAATAATATATAAAGTCTCTTGAAACATTATCTTTAATTATTATTCCTAGAATTGCTTGACTAGTAGAAGTGTCAATTTTATTTATAACAGGTAGACCTAAAGTTGCATAAATTGAATACAATATATTATTTGATGGTACAATCCAAGCACTAGAATTATTTAAACCACTAAATGTAATGGATTTTTTTGATGAATATAAATATTTATTTACTTTACTCATATCTTCAATAGAGACAAAAGGAATTAATCCATTATAAAATTCTTTATTATCACTTTTAGGTGTTCCACCAGATTGAATCTGCTTACATAATGAATATAATGTTTTTATTTTCCACCCATCAATCATTGATATACCCCAACTCTTTTAAATACCTATCCAACTCATCAAGACTATCTTTTTGAATACCTTGCAAATCTCTTAAACTTACTTTATACTTATCAAACAGCTCTTCATAGTTTGAAATTAGCACTCTTTTTTCACTATTTAAGTATCTGTTTAACTCGTCAAATATAAGGTTTTGTAGTTTTTCAAGTATAAGCTCTTTGGCTTCGGCTTTTGTTATCACTCCACCCATATCTTCTAAGAACTCTTTAGCATTGTTTATTTTGTACTCAAGCACTACTATATCTTTTTTAAGAGGTGTTATCTTCTTCTGAACTGCATCTTTTTCTTTTTTTATCTCTAATGTTTTTTTCTTCTCCTCTAGCTCTTTTAAAAGTGTTTTAGCAGACTCTAGCATAGGTGGATACTCTCGCAGTTCTTCATCTATGCCATACTTTTTAATCTTTACTTTAAAAACAAGCTCTTTTTCTTTTTCTTGCAAAGTTTTCTTTAACTCTTTTAGCTCTTTTTCTAAATCTGTTATAGTTTTTAACTCTTGTTCGAACTTCTCTTTCTCTTTGATGGCAGTTGGATTAGTATCATCTTTTAAATCTTTGATTTGAATTTTAAGATAGTCAGTGATGAGCTTTTTAGTTTTCTCATCATCCTCTTCCACTTCATACTCTACAGCTTCAACAGCTTCTGCTATAAGTGTCTCTTTTTGAGATATATCAGACTCTAACTCATAAATAGCATCTTGTTCATCTTGAAAAAATCTACTCATAACCATCTCATCAGGGATAAGCGATACACTCCAACCATCATAAATCACAGTTTTTAAATCATACTTAATCGTTTGCCACCAGTTCACAAAGATACCTGCTATTTGAAACTCATCTAGGAGTTTATGAGTAAGCATTTTTGTTTTTAAAGTTGTGATTAGCTCTTCTCTCACCTTTGGTAAAATATTGTTATTTTCTAAAGTTGAAAAATCATCTTTTGCTTTACTCCACCACTCTTTTACCTCACTGTTCATTTGCTCTATTTTTGCTACAACACTAGGGTTATTTTCTATAAAAGGCTTTATCTCTTCTTTGTTTTCATAATTAAACTTTAAGTACTCACCACTACCTGTAAACAAACTACTAGAATCAAAATCAAACTTATCGTCTTGAACTTTAAATGCTTCTATCTCAACCTTTGGCACTCCACCATTTATATGTGCTTTTGCATCTTCGTTTTGTGGCTCTGGTGTATTATCTACATATCTACGGATATTTAAACTAAAGTCATTCCCCTCTACTGTCCTTTTATTCTCTTCTTCACTTTTATCATCTGACATATAGACATCTATAATCTTAGAGTATTTGTCTATCTCTTGTTTTGTGTCATATATGTAAGTAATTTTTTCTAAATCTTCTGGTCTAAGTTTATTTTGGTTCTTACCCTCAGCATATTCTCTGTCTGCATTGATAAATAAAATCTTATCTCGTAAACTATCAGGCTTATTTTTGTTTATCACAATTATACAAGCAGGTATACCTGTTCCATAAAAAAGCCCCATTGGTAAACCAATAATTGCCTCTACTAGATTATCTTTTATAATTCCTTCTCTAATAATCTTCTCTTTACCACCACGAAATAAAACCCCATGAGGCATTACAGTAGCCATTACATCGTTTAGAGAAGCTATCATATGCTGTAAAAACATTAGGTCTGCTTTTTTACCAGTTTCAGGTGCCCAACCGTAACCAAACCTTGCTGGAAACTCAACCTCTGAAGCATTGTAGTTTTGAGAAAAAGGTGGATTTGCTAAAATTTTATCGAAGGTTTTAAGTGTTCCATCTTCGTTTTTATGTTCAGGTGTTGTTATAGTGTCGCCCTGTTCGATATGAGCTGATTTTATATTGTGTAAGATCATATTTAAAGTACAAATAGCCCAAGTTGTAGGTTCATTTTCTTGACCATAAAGAGTGAGTTTTTTAGTGTCTTGCCCTTGCTCTTCGAGATAAGCAGAAGATTGTATAAGCATACCACCACTTCCAACTGTGGGATCATATACAGATTCATTCTCTTTAGGCTTTACTATATTTACAACAAGTCGAACAACCTCACTAGGTGTATAAAACTCTCCACCTTTTTTACCAGCACTATCTGCAAAAAATTTGATAAGGTACTCATAAGCAGCTCCAAGTAAATCAGGAAATTCAAAGTTCTCATTTACAAGAGATGGAAAGTTGTTAAAGTGGTCTATTAACTCTTTCCAAGTGCTATCTTTTACAACACTTTGACCTTTTTTACCCTTACCAACTTTAAAGTTGATATTGCCTTTTAGTACACCATCTAAGGCTTCATTTTCATCTTCAAGAGAAGCTATGACTTTGTTTAGCTCATCACCAATATTTGTTTTTAAATCTTTTATAGCTGGTCGTAACTCACCATTTTCATTTACAAACTCTTCGTTCCATCTTGCTCTTTTAGGTACAAAAAAAGTATCTTTATAGTTGTCTTTATCTTCAAGTTGTAGCTCGGCTAATTCTTTAGGGAGGTGAGCATAACTTTTTTGTATCTTTTTTCTCTCAAAATCAAACTCATCACTCATTCTTTTTATAAAGAGCATGCCAAATATAAACTCTTTAAACTCTGAAGCATCCATCTTACCTCTTAATATATCTGCTGACTTTAGTAAAAAGCTTTCAAGCTGTGGTAGAGTAATCTTTGTT
>CAZTNH010000160.1:0-3376 GCA_964615395.1 uncultured Sulfurimonas sp. | reverse complement strand
CGGATAGTGAAAGTTACTTCACAGTGAGATTTCTCATTTCCAAGTGTACCTGGAACAAAAGTAGCCATTGCTAATTTTGTGTCACCATTGAAAAGAGTGATTGATTCGATGTAGTGATCGAAATCATCTGGGTGAGTATATTCGTTACCCATTTTAACGTTAACTTTTAAAGTTTCGCCTTTTTTAGCATCCCCGATTACAGTGATAAATGGTGAGTGACGATCGATTAAATCTTTTTTAGCTTCTCTTTCTACGTTGTCTATATTTTCATATACATGTATTTTTGGCATATTAAATTCCTTTTTATATTTATGTTGTAATTGTATCGTCTAAATCTTTATACTTATCATAAAGAAGAAGAAGTTCCTCTTCTTTAAGTTTTTTTTTATAAACTATCTCTTGAAAGTAGCATTTTCTATAATCACAGGATAAAAGTAACCATAACCAAAATCTTTCTCTTTTACTAAAATACCTGTAGCATAGATAACAGTTCCTATAGAAGGAAGAGTTTTAGTTGAAGTAAATACTAAATCATTCATATTTGAAAAACGACTACCATCTTGAAGATGGAGCCAATTTCGTTTCATAATAGCATTTGATACTTTTGTTACTTCTCCTTTTACTGTAACAAGTTTCCCTTTGTATTTCTCAGGATGTGCAAAAATTTCAGCGATAGTTAATGTCCCTTTCTCTTGATATTTTGACTCCATTTTATCTGCTTTTAGTTGTTTAGGTTTGTGTGTAGTCTCTTGCGTCGAAGCTCCTGCAAATAAAATATTTTTAAAAGTACGATTGAGTGTTTTAGAGTGAAAGTTCTTCATCCATCCCTGTTCACTAAACTTAATAGTATCTCCAACTTTAACAGCTCTTTGTGTCATAGCTATCCAGTATGAGTTTTTTCCATCAGCTACTTTCATATATGTATAGCCACCACTATTGAGTGTTTCAAGTACCTTTGCAGAGTGATTAGTAGATGCCCAAACACTACATGATAGAACTAATGCTAATATTATTTTTTTCATATAAATCCTTTTAAATTTGAAAATATTTAGATTATTATTATATAACCTTAAACAAAAATGCAGTTGAATATTGACAGTTTAATAGTAGCCATTTTACTTATGATAGGTATTAAACTTCTAAAAAAAAATAAATTTAATTATAGATGCTTCAAAAAGTATATTTTAACCAAAATATTGATAAAATCAGGGTAATTATAATATAAAAGAGACTAAATATGTTAAAACCATTACTTATCGAAATCGGCGTTGAAGAGCTTCCAGCAGTTCCACTTTTAAAAGAACTTAAAAATATAGAGACGAAATATGCAAAAATTTTAGAAGAGTATGCACTTCTTTGTGAGTTTGAATTTTACTACACTCCTCGGCGTTTAGTGATTTGGCATAGAGAGTTTAAAGTGTCACAAGAGGACTCAGTTGAAGAGTTTTTCGGCGCTCCTTTAGCAGTTGCTTACAGAGATGGAGTGGCTACTCCTGCGGCAAATGGTTTTGCTAAAAAATGTGGTGTTTCACTAGAAGAACTTAGCTCAGCAGAGAAAAATGGTAAAGAGGTTCTTTACTACAAAAAAGATGTGGCAGGTAAAAGTGCAACAGAATTACTTCCTGAGATGATAGAAAAATGGATAAAATCTTTAGAGTTTGGAAAAACTATGAGATGGGGAAGCTCTTCTGAGAGCTTTATCCGTCCTATCAGATGGGTAAATGTAATGCTCAATGATGAGCTAGTACCTCTTACTCTTTTTGGTGTAGACTCTTCAAAAGTGACTTTTGTTCATCGTATCAGTAAGTTTGGTGCTTCAGAAGTGAGTGGTGCAAAAGAGTATTTTGAAACACTTAAAGCTGGTGGTGTTACACTCTTTCCAGAGGTTCGTGCTGAGAAAATAAACGCCGATTTTAAAAAGATAGAGAAAGAGAGTGGTTTAACTATAGAGGTGGATGAAGAGCTTTTTGAAGAAGTTGTGGCTATTACAGAGAATCCTACTGCACTTTTAGGCTCTTTTGATGAAGCATTTTTAAGACTTCCTCCTGAGGTTATCATCACATCTATGAAAGAGCATCAGCGTTACTTCCCAGTCTTTAAAGATGGCAAACTTATCAACAAGTTTGTGGTTGTTTCAAATGCACTTACTGATGACTTTAGTGAAGTTATCGCAGGAAACGAAGTTGTTCTTCGTCCACGTTTAGCTGATGGACTCTTCTTCTGGGACAATGACCTTAAAAATGGGCTCTCAATAGCTGGACTTGAAAAAATTACTTTCTTTAAAGGGCTTGGAACAGTTGCAGATAAGATAGCAAGAGAATCAAAAATAGCTAATGTCCTTTTTGATAAGTTTGGATTAGCATGTAAAAAAGAGGATTTAAACAGAGCTGTAGAGTTAGCAAAAGCTGACCTTATGAGTGAGATGGTTTATGAATTTACAGAGCTTCAAGGGCTTATGGGTGGTTACTATGCACTAGAACAGGGTGAGAGTGAGGCTGTGGCAACTGCCATAACTGAGCAGTATCTTCCTGATGGTGAAGAGAGTGCTTTACCATCGACTCCACTGAGTGCCGTAGTTGCTATGAGTATAAAACTAGATACTCTTTTAGGACTCTTTTCAGTAAACCAAATTCCTACAGGTTCTCGTGACCCATTTGCTCTTCGCCGTGCAGTAAATGGAATAGTTCGCATAGTCAATGAGTTTGGATTTGAGTTTGATATAGTAGAAAGTATGAGAGAGTTATCAGCTTCATATGCTGAGATAGATTTAGAAAAATTAGAAAACTTTATGATAGAGCGTCTTAAACGTTACTATAAAGTAAATCCATCTATCATTCAAGCAGTTCTCTCTTCAGGTGAGAGAGAGTTATCTGCCTTAAGTGGTAAGATAGAAGCTCTTAGCAACCTTGTAGATTCTGAAGGTTTTGCTGAAGTGAGTTCTACTTTTAACCGTGTAGCAAACATCACAAAAGATATAGATCTAAACGCCGACTTAGTTATAAACGCCAATCTCTTTGAAGAGGAAGCAGAAAAAACTCTCTATGCAAAGTATAGTGAAGTGATAGCTCAAAGTTATGAGAGTTATGAAGCCGAACTAGATGCACTCCTAGGACTCAAACCAGAACTAGATAACTTCTTTACAAATGTAATGGTAAACGCCGAAGATGAAGCTGTAAAAGCAAATAGAAAATCTTTAGTAGCTAGTGTTTATAAAAGCATTTTAAAAATAGCAGATATTAAAGAGGTTAGTGTTTAGCACTAGCTTCTTTTTTAAAAGGTATAAATATTTCTCTCTCTCATTCCCAATGTCCTCATTGGGAATATAAGTACCTATCCAAAAAGAATACCAATTTATCTTTGAACCACTAAAGGGTAA
>CAZTNH010000159.1:0-3379 GCA_964615395.1 uncultured Sulfurimonas sp. | reverse complement strand
GGCGAGCACGAGCTTCAGTAACGATTAAGTTACGGTCAGTTTGCTTTTTGAAACGACGGTAAGATGCATCAAAATTATCATCATGGCGTAGTACAATACCAGGCATATCACATCACCCACTTTCTTTTTTAAATTTGACTGAAATTATAGCCAAATAATCCTTTACTTTTTATTGCAGTCTTTTTTATCGCCAAAAATACAGCGACGATTTTTAAACATACGATAGACAAAAAATGTAAAGATAACAGAGGCAAGAGCCAAATTCATATAAGCTTGAGTCTCATACCCTTTGTCGTAAAAGTTGTAACTAGCAGCTACAAGAGCCATTGCTATGAGTAAACACATATTGTATTCCTAAGTTCTTAAGTAGTGTATTATAGCATTAGTTTAAAAAAGTAAGGCTATAATTCTTTTATGATTGCACAAGACTCCATAGAAGCCTTAAAGGCACGACTTGATATTGTTGATGTTGTTGGTAGCTATGTGGAGCTTAAAAAAGCAGGGGGAAACTTCAAAGCCCCTTGCCCTTTCCACGATGAAAAATCTCCCTCATTTGTAGTAAGCCCTCAGAAGCAGATATACCACTGTTTTGGCTGTCTTCCTCCCTATCAAAAGATTGCTACACCTCTTGGATATAAAGAGATAAAAGATGTAAAGGTCGGGGACAAAGTCTTTGCTGCTAATGGTCTCCAAACAGAAGTTATAGAGAGTGTAAGTCATACAAGTGAATTTGATATTCTTGCATTTAAAACATCTTTGAGTGCTAAAGTCTCTTGCTTTACTCAAAATCACGATATGTTAGTCGTTAAAAAAGAGCTAGCTATTAGTGAACTTCCTTATCTTAGAGTAGAAAAAACACGCCCTTTAAAATTTTATGGTCGTATTAAAAAAAGAGAGAGAGATTACAATCTAAAGATAGAGAGAAGTTTTGCAAATGATGTAAAAACTGGAGACTATTTTTTATACCCTACAAATAGAGAACTCCTTACAAAAGAGTATCTTGATTTCTCAAACCTACAAGAAAAGATAACTATAGATAAAGATTTTATGTGGTTAGCTGGTTTTTATGTGGTTGAGGGGAGTACCTATAGAGGTGGTATAAAATTTTCTATCTCCTCGGATGAAGAGGAGTATGCTTCAGAAATAGTAAGAATTGTTCAAAAACTATTTAACAAAGAGGTAAAACTTTTTTCAAGAGAGAGTAGAAAAAGCTCTTTAGAAGTGACAGTTTCAAGTACAAACTTAGAGCATATCTTCGCAAAACTTTTTCATAAAGGTGCTCAAAATAAAGAGTACCCTTTTTGGTTCAACTCTTTAGATAAAGCATTAAGAGTCGCACTGTTTAAAGGTCTTATGGATGGAGATGGTTGCTATAGTCGTGGGACTTATGACACCATCAGTCAAACACTTGCAGATGAGATACTTGATCTTGCTATATCACTTAAAAAATTGCCAACTTGTAGAGTTTCAAAAGCATATAGAGATAAAAATGGGGTAAATCACAGAGAAGTTTTTACAATTTACTTCAAACAGAGAGAGTCTATTGAGAGTTTTTATGAGAAAATAGATGGTGTTGAGTATCTCTTTGTAAGAGTGAAAGAGATAAAAAATATTGGTGATGAAGAGTTAGTCTATGACATCACCGTTAAAGATAAAACACACACTTTTTTAGCAAATCATTTTGCTGTTGGTAACTGTGGGGCTGGTGGTGATAGTGTTAAGTTTGTTATGGAGTATGAGAAGCTCAACTACCCTGAAGCCTTAGAAAAACTAGCTGAAAACTATAACTTTACACTCACCTATACAGATAACAAACATAACAAACCACGCTCACAAGTTATGGATAGTCTCAACAAATGGTACCAAACGCTACTTACTCAAAATAGAGTGGCGAGTGACTATGTAAAAGGGCGTGGGATATTTGAGAGTAGTGTGGAGAAATTTGGTATAGGGTATGCACCTGATTCAAACGCTACTCTTAACTACATTCGTTCACAGCAGTTTGCCATAAAAGAGGCTATAGATATGGGTGTGGTTGGGTATGAACCCTCACGAAACCAGACTTATGCTCGTTTTATTGAGCGCGTGACTTTTCCTATACACTCTGCAAATGGAAGCATAGTTGGCTTTGGTGGTAGGACTATTACAGGGCATCAAGCTAAGTATGTAAACTCTCCAGAGACAGCTTACTTTAACAAGTCTCGTCTGCTCTATGCCTATCACTTAGCAAAACAAGCACTCTATAAGAAAAATGAGATAATCATTACAGAGGGTTATTTAGATGTTATTATGCTCCATCAAGCAGGATTTGATAATGCAGTAGCGACTCTAGGAACAGCACTTACACATGAACATCTTCCTCTTCTTCGTAAGGGTGACCCTCGTGTCGTTATGGCTTATGATGGAGACAAGGCAGGTCGGGCAGCAGCTCTAAAGGCTAGTAAACTCTTAAGTGCAAGTGGTTTTAATGGTGGGGTTGTTGTCTTTGGTGAGGGGCTTGACCCTGCTGATATGGTCAAAGATGGACGAGCAGAAGAGTTAGCGACTATGTTTCGAGAGCCAAAGCCTTTTATAGAGTTTGTTTTAGATGAGATACTCTCTCTTTTTGATTTGAGTAACCCAAAAGAGAAAGAGTCTTGTATGAGTGAGGGAGTGAGTTATCTTAAAACTCTCTCACCACTTCTACAAGAGGAGTATAAGACCTATCTAGCTTCTCGTTTAGGAGGACTTGGCGTTTCACCCTCTTTGGTAAAACTAGCACCAGTTGCTACAAGTCAAAATGCACATTTAGTTCAGAGAAACACTCATAGAGATATGTGGGAGCTTACACTTGTAAAAACTGTTTTAGAGAGACCTCAGTTTATCAACCAGATACTTGATGTTTTAGACCCATCTCTTCTACAGTTTCACTCACGAGAGTTCTCTTTAGCACTTGCCTCAAAAACAGATGCACCTGAACTAATGGCGATAAGTGTAGATGAGAGTATAGTAACTCTTAAAGATGAGGAGGCTCTAAACGCCGAACTTATAACATTTCTCTCTCGTTACTATGAAAGAGAACTCCGAAAAGTAAACTTAGCACAAAATATCTCCTTTGAGGAGAAGGCTTTTTATATTCGTAAGTTTCGTGGGAAGATTGCTAAACTAAAACGTGGGGAACTTGTAGGTTTTAATGAGTAGTTGAGAAAAGAAAATTAGATTGCTTACTTATCTAAAGATGCTATAATTACAGAAAACTAGTTGAAATTACAAAATTTTATTGCAATATGTCAACTTTTTAATAATCGACTTATATGCAGTGTATAATATATAAATCTAAATAAAAAGGTTCTAAATGCTACACAGAGATATTGTAAATCAAGAATTAAATTTTTATAGT
>CAZTNH010000158.1:0-3421 GCA_964615395.1 uncultured Sulfurimonas sp. | reverse complement strand
TTTTTTGTAAAAGTACAGCGATTACGATAATAATCACTAAAACAATTTGAACAATGAGTAAAAGACTTGTTGTCATAAACAAATTCCTATTATTATAAAGTGGCGAAGTATATCTAAATAAACTTATATTATCAACTTGACTTTCATGAGTTATAGAAGTTTTTATTAAAATAGAGTATAAAAAGGTATAATAACAAAAAGTTACATAGAAGTGAGGAAATATGAAAAAGTTTAAAATATTAGCAGTAGTTTTAGTAGTTTTATTTATTTTAGTAGAAGTTTTTGTTTTTAATAAAACAGAAAAGAAACAAGATAAAAAACCAATAGTAACGGTGAGTTCGTTCTTCCTTTATGACATCACCAAGCATATAGCTGGAGATGATGTAGAGATAGTAAATATTTTGCCATTTGGTGTTGACCCTCATAGTTTTGAAATGACTCCAAATATTATGTCAAAAATTGAACATAGTAATCTAGTTTTTTATAGTGGTGCAGGTTTAGAACCGTGGGTTGATAGAATTACTTTTAAATCTAAAGCTATTGATATGAGTAAATATGTAAAACTTAGAAAATTGGGTTCAAATGAGTTTGAGTTTCACCATCATCATGATAAACAGTGTGCTCACAATACACTAGACCCTCACTATTGGTTAGATTTTGACAATATGAAAAGTGCTACAAAAGTAGTGACAAAAGAGCTTATTCAACTAGAACCTCAAAATAAAGATTTTTTCTTAAAAAATCGTGATGCCTATTTAGTAATGCTTCAAAAATTAGATGAAGCTTATACAAATGCTTTATCGAGTTGTAGAGTGAAACATATCATCTTAAATCACAACTCTATGGGATATGTAGCTCAAAGATACCATTTTCATTCAGAATCTTTAAGTGGGCTTTCTCCTGAAGCACAGCCAACACCAAATGATATAAAAAGAATTATTAACGAAATCAATAAAGATGATATAACAACTATCTTTTTTGAAAATTTTGTAAGCTCTAAGGTTGTCAAAACAATAGCAAAAGATACAGGTATAAAAGTGGATGTGATAGAGTCTTTAGGAAATATTACAGCTGAAGAAGCTAAAGAAAATGTTACATATAAAGAGTTGATGTATAAAAACTTGAAAAAATTATCTAAGGCACTTATGTGCAACTAAACCCTAAAATACCTATTTTTGATGTTAAAAATCTTAGTTTTAGTGTGAGAGGTGTAGATATTTTAAAAAATATCTCAATAGAAATTTTCAATGGCGAATATATCGCTATTATTGGTCCAAATGGAGGAGGTAAAACTACTCTTATTCGTATGCTTTTAGGCTTAGAAAAACCAACAACTGGAGAGGTAAAGCTTTTTGGTAAAGATATAAAAGAGTTTAAAGCTTGGGATAAGATAGGTTTTGTTCCTCAGCGTGCTTCTCATGTTGATCAAAACTTTCCAGCAACTGTAGAAGATATAGTAAAAATGGGTCGAGTTGCTAAGAGTAAACTCTTTTCAAGAGATTCTAAGGAAGATATATCGGCAGTGAAAGAGTCTATGATAAAGATGGATATTTTAGATTTAAAAGATAAGATGGTTGGAACTCTTTCAGGTGGTCAGAGACAACGTGTTATGATAGCTCGTGCACTTGCTTCCTCTCCAGAGATACTTATCTTAGATGAGCCAAATACAGGTGTAGATATGGTCTCTCAACAACGTTTTTATAAACTTTTGGCAGAACTTAATGAAGAGGATAATATTACTATTGTTTTTATTACTCACGATGTAGGGGTAATAGCTGATGATATAGGGAAACTTTTCACGATTAATCAAAAAGCAACTGTATGTAATGATCCTAAAAAAGTACTTTCATGTGAAGATATGTCTGAACTTTACGGTATAGAAGCACATCTTCTTCATAATCATCATCACGAACACTAAGGAGCATATAAATGTTTGAAATATTCCAATACGAATTTATGCAAAGAGCTTTTATAGCTGGACTTTTTATAGCTGTTTTAGCTTCTATAAGTGGTACTTTTATAGTTCTTAAACGCTACTCCTTAATGAGTGAAACATTAGCACACTCAGCACTTGTTGGTGTGGCTGTTGGGTTAGTTGCAGGTTATAACCCTCTTTGGATGGCTGTTGTAGTGGCTATTCTCGCTGCATGGCTTATAGAGTATCTCAGAAGTGCTTTTAGTCTCTACTCTGATGCTATTCTCTCTATTATCCTCTCTGGTTCATTAGCCTTAGCTGTTATTATCGTCTCTATGGGTGGCGCATTTAATAACTCCCTATTTTCATATCTTTTTGGTTCCATCTTGTCCGTAACAGATGAAGATGTTATCACTATTATAGTTTTTGGGACATTCTCTTTAGGGGCACTTTTACTTTTTTCTAAAGAACTTTACTTTATAAGTTACGATGAAGAGGTAGCTCAAACCAGTGGGATAAAAGTAAAACTTTTAAACTTCTTACTTGTTACAGTCGTAGCAATCATCATAGCACTCTCTATAAGGGTAGTAGGAAGCCTTCTTATTGGTGCTTTGATGGTTATCCCTACTTCGGCAGCATTACAGTTTAGAGTAGGCTTTAGAGATACTATGCTAATCTCTCTCTTTTTTGCTCTTTTTAGTGTCGTTTTTGGAATGAGTCTCTCCTTTTACTTCTCCCTACCCTCAGGAGCAACTATAGTCTTAAGTGTTATTTCACTTTTTGTACTTTCCCTTATCCTTAATAAAAAATGAAAATAAGTTCAGAATTTTCTAAATATGCACAAGAGTATCACTCTTTAAATAGTATTCAAACACTAGTTATAAAGAAACTCTTAAAAGATATAAATTATCAGCCTAAATATATATTGGATTTAGGATGTGGAAGTGGTACTCTATGTGAGAGTATTTCATGGAAGTATAAACATTTTACTGGTGTAGATTTTGCAGCGGGAATGCTTGAACTTCATCCTAAATCTAAAAATATAGAAGCTATTTATGGTGATTTCAATGATGCTACACTCTTTGAAAATCTCTCTACATATAAATTTGACCATATATTTTCAGCCTCAGCTCTTCAATGGGCAGAGAACTTAGAAGATGTTTTTAAAGAGATAAGTTCTCTCAACATTCCAATCTCTTTGGCTATTTTTACATCAGGAACATTTAAAACCCTCAATAAAACAGCTTCACTTGACTCTCTTTTAAGAGATAAAGAGGAGATAGATAAGCTTCAAAAGAGATATTTTAAAGCAAATTTTGAGGTAGTGGAGTATAAACTAGCATTTGAGAGTACTAGAGATATGTTTCAATATATAAAGAAGAGTGGTGTGAGTGGGTCAAGAAATATCTTGAGTTTTAAAGAGACAAAAAAACTTATGAGAGAGTATCCCTTAAACTACTTAGAATTTGAAGTAGCATTTATAACTACTTCTCGTTAAGTATAATC
>CAZTNH010000157.1:0-3434 GCA_964615395.1 uncultured Sulfurimonas sp. | reverse complement strand
TTTAAAAATTTCGTGATTATACTTAAAAGTAGTTGTGTTTTAGGTTAAAAAAGAGTGGAGTTCTTAGACTAAGATTAGTCTAAGATTGAAGTTACTATCATTGCAGGACGCCACATGCTCATTGAGCCCTGTGTTAAATGTTCAAGTGTTAACTTTGAACTTGGATATTTTTCTTTAAATTGATAATAAAAATTTTCTATTTCATATTGCATTCCAAAATTTAGCATAAAGTTTTTTATACCTTTTTCTATCTCAAATTGTACATCATCTTCTTTTGCTTTATTTTCTAGCTGTATCATATAACACCAAGCAAAAATTGTAGCTATTGCTTGTACTTTAGAATTTATACTCATATAATCTTTAAGTATATTTTTTACACCAATAGCATTACCTTCAACAGCAAACTCATTAGCTTTTTCCTGTGCAATATACCATCTATTTTGAAGTTCTTTTCCATATTCTGTCTCTTCTAGTTCTTCAGAAAGAGCCATCATATCATAAGCAGAAGCAATATCTTCATCCTTAATAGCATTAAAAAATTTCTCTTTTCTTTCTATCTCTAACATTAACTCTTTCACTTCATCTTTAAAGTCCTCAAATACAGAAAGCATTCGTAACATTTTTACTGCTGAATGAGTATTTCCCTTACTAATAAACTCTTGAGATTTAATGTAGAGTGTATCTGCATACTTCATTAAAGTCTCATACTCAGGAATCTCTTTTAAAAATTTATGCTGTTTTATAATTTCAAAACACATCTTAAAATCTTTTTGTCCCATAGCAACTCTAAACCGTCTATAAACATCCACCTGAGTTAATATATCTTGAATAAGCTTTGTCTTCTCGCTAATACCACGATAAGGCATAAAAATATCTTTAGCTTTTGCTCCACCCTTAAGATCTAAAATATATTTTTGAGCCTGAATAAGAACTTTTTTCCATCTGTTTTCTAATGCTAAATAAATTTTAGACTCTTTATAAACAGGGTATGTATTTGCTAAAGAGTAAGCAAGTGCTAATTTTCCCTCTTTTGCAAATTTAGAAAACTTTTCAAACTCTGCATAATCAGCCATCAATCTCTGCATAATTCTATTTTTAGCTGGAACATCTTTAAAAGATTTAAAAAGCAGTATTGCCTTATCTTTATTTCCATGTTGTAGTGCTATTTTTGCTTTTTCTAAAGTAGTTTCCCAAAAATTATTTGACAATCTAAAAACCTCAGTGTATGCTAAGATTGGATTTTTTTCGGCTTCTTTTTGTATCTCAGAAAACTGTTTATTTTTTAGTAGTTTTTTAAGATCATCTTCACCTTCATAAATATCATACATAAATATAGCACCATCTTCTGTCCCAAGAATAAGTCTATTTTTCTCTTCATCAAACTCCATCGCAGTTATTGATGAAGTTATTTTAATATAGCGTGGAGAGAGTAATTCATATGTTTTTAAATCATAAAGGAGAACATAACCAAGAGCTGTCCCTAAAAAGAGAAATTGATCATCTTTAGATGTAGTCATTTGACGAACATCATCATGAATCCCTTGAAGTCTTTCAATGATTTTATGAGTATGTGCATCCCATATTATGGCACTAGAGTTTTTATCTACACTTATCAATCTGCTTTCATTAATAAATCTAAGTTTCATTACAGGAGCAGCATGTGCTTTGAGTTTCTCTTTTTGAGTCATAGTCACAAGAGAAAAGATAGAAACTTTTCTATCATATGAAGCTGTTGCTACCCAGTTGCCATTTTTAGAAAAAGCTATGTCATTTACTGTATCAACATGAACAGGAAGAGTAAAAACGAGTTTACCACTTTTAATATCCATAGCAAAAGTTTTTCCATCATCCCCACATGAGAACATATATCTATTTAAAGGGTCAATACCTACACATGAGACTTCACCTTGATGTCTATCCACTTGTGCGATAAGTTTTTTTGTTTTAGTATTAAAAAGTTTTGATTCATTACGACTACTCGTTATAACACTGAAGAAATTTCCATCATTACTAAATGCAATAACACTATTTTTATAGTATTTATGTTGCATATTGACCTTAAAACCATCTCTTAAAACGAGAGTGTCTTTTTCAAAGAAGCGAATTGTACTAAATTTATCAACAACTAAAAGTCGTTTATCATCTAAAATTTTTAAGAGAATGACAGCTTTATTAACACCCTTACTTTTAATAACTTTCATTTCTAATATGCTCCCTCAAATAGCCCTCTTTTTTGAGCAGACTCTCTATCTTCTCTTGATGCTCTTTACCCTTTGTCTCCATATGAACTGTCACATTTGCATCACCATAATCAAGAGATATTGAAGTTCTATCGTAAGATATATGCACAATATTTGCATTTAACTCTTCGAGTATCTCAGTAAAACGCATCAAAGAGCCTGGTTTATCAATAAGAGTTACTGTTAATTTCATTTTTCTATGAGATTTTAAAAGCCCTTTTTCAATGATAACAGAGAGAAGTGTTACATCCATATTTCCACCACTCAAAACAATGGCAATTTTTTTATCTTTTATGTTCTCTATCTTATGATGAAGAAGTGCTGCAACACCAACAGCACCAGCACCCTCCACTACAAGTTTCTGTTTCTCTAAAAGATAGAGTATAGCACTCGCTATCTCCTCATCATCTACACTAATGATTCTATCTACATTTTTAAGGGCATATTCAAGTGTTATTTTAGAGGTATCACGAACAGCTATTCCATCGGCAATAGTTCTAACACTTAAGCTATCAACAGCCTCTTTTTTCTCATAGGACTCTTTAAAAGCAGGAGCGCCACTAGCACTTACCCCGATAACTTCTATCTTAGGGTTTATGCTTTTAATAGCCTCACTCATTCCGGCGATAAGTCCACCACCACCAATAGGAATGATAATAGCATCAAAATCTGTAGCTTTTTCAAGTATCTCTAAGGCTACTGTCCCCTGTCCTGCGATAACATCTTCATCCTCAAAAGGGTGTATAAAAGTTAAAGAATTTTTATCTGCATACTCTCGTGCATAAGAGTAAGCTTCATCATAGTTAAGACCATGTAAAATGACCTCTGCACCAAAATGCTTCACACCATTTACCTTTGTTAAAGGTGTTGACTCTGGCATCACAATAATGGCTTTTATCTGAAACTTACTTGCAGAGAGTGCCACTCCCTGAGCATGATTTCCAGCACTAGCAGCTATAACACCACAATCACGATCTTGTTGCTTTAAAGAAGCTATACGATTGTAAGCACCACGAATCTTAAATGCACCAGTAACTTGCAAATTCTCTTTTTTTAAATATATAGAGGCATCTGTAAGTTCACTTAGGTAAGGAGCAAACGCCAAAGGTGTTTTTACAACTACATCTTTAATACACTCTTGGGCTTGGTATATTTTTTTTAAATTCAACAAATGCTTCCCTATTTTAAATTTTT
>CAZTNH010000156.1:0-3446 GCA_964615395.1 uncultured Sulfurimonas sp. | reverse complement strand
GGAAGGAATAAGGATTTTGGAAAAGTTGTTTGGATTATTTGGGGTAGTATAATTTACATAGATTTGTACTTTATAATAGCCACACTTTAGCTCTGGAGAAATAGCCTTGAAAAAGAACTTCCTAATACTTGGGTATCTTATATCTATAATGCTCTTCTCGAGTACACAATTATTCGCCACAGAACATAAGAGAATTTTTTTAAATTATAAAGAGAACAACTGGTTAGATGAGTTAAAAAAACCATTGACTGTTGGTATAACACTTATTCCTAACCAAGTATTAGTCTCAAAAAACGGTAGCTATAAGGGATTTTCTATTGATTTATTTCATATTATTGAAAAAAATTAAATATCAAGTTTAAATATGTTTATTTCAAAACATGGAATGCTCTAACCGAATCAGCCAAAGAGGGAAAAATTGATATTGTATTTTCAGTACAAAAGACATCATCAAGACTACTTTTCCTCGATTTTACAAATACTGTACTACGACAGCAAAATAAAATTATCATAAATATAAAAAATGATAATTACACTACTATAGAGACTCTGTTTAGAAAAAAAGTTGCTGTTACTGAATGAAGTGCAATAGAGGAGTTTTTAAAGTATAACTATCCTGATATTATTCTAATTACTGCAAAAAACGAGTTAGAAATACTCAAGATGTTAAGTAAGGGTCTTGTTGATGCAGTTATTTCAGAATCTGTACGGGCAAGCTACTATATAGAAAAGTATAATTTAAATAATCTTCGTATTGCTCATAACCTAGAGTATGATTATCATCTTAGTATAGGGAGTACTCGTACACTACCTCTTTTAAATGTTATTTTGAGTAAAACTATCACAAATATACCTAAAGAAAAGATAGAAGCTTTACAGTTAAAATGGGGTTATACAAAAGATAAAGTTCTCTTTTTTGATAAACAAACTCTTATCTATCTTGCCATAGTCTTTGGTATAATTTTCCCGTTTTCTATCTATCTTTATATTATAAATAGAAAACTCCACAGAGAGATTGTGAAACGGAAAAAGATGATAAAAGAGCTTCAACTAATGAGAAAATCACGACTCACTCAAATGAGTGAAATTATAAGTATGATAGCACATCAGTGGAAACAACCACTCAACAATCTTTCTCTTGCAAACCAACTCTGTATCTCAAAATATCAAAAAGGAACTATAGATAATACTAGCTTAGAAAATTTTAAAAACAACTCAAAAAAGCAGATTAATTTTATGATAAATACTATTGATGATTTTCGTAATTTCTTTAAAGTTGAACAAACAAAAATAGAATTTGACCTTAAAGATACCCTTAATCATGTGATAGATATTTCTAAACCATCTCTTAGCAATCACCATATTACACTCACATGTCATGTAAAGGCAGATGAGGATTACAAGTTAATGGGATATTCAAATGCCCTTATTCAAGTACTTATCAACATTATAAATAATGCTAAAGATGCACTTGTTGACAATAATATAGATGAAAAAAAGATAGATATAAGACTTAAACATGTGGAAAAAGATATTGTTATCATCATAAGTGATAATGCTGGTGGTATTCCAAAAAATATCATCAAAAAAATATTTGATCCCTATTTTTCAACAAAAGAGAAAAAGAATGGTACAGGACTTGGACTCTATATGTCAAAAACCATTATAGAAGAGCATCTAGAAGGTCAATTACTAGTAAGAAATCAAGCAGATGGTGCTAGTTTTGAAATACATCTAGGAACTCATCCTAGCACCCTCTAACTCTCCTTTAATAACCTCAGCCACCCGAAAAGAGTTCGCATAAATAGTCCATGTGTAGGGAACACTTCCCCCTGTTGGCATAAAAGAGGCATCTGTTACATAGAGGTTCTCTAGGTCGTGGGCTTTACAGTTTTTATCGAGAACTGAACTCTTTGGGTCATTTCCAAAACGACATCCTCCTGCTACAAGATTTGGAGGGGGTGAGCTTGATATACTGGACTCTATCTCTACTGCTCCCATTTTTTCTAAAACCTCTACACCTTTTTGAGCTAGATATTCGCCTACTTTTAAGTCATGTGGGTGAGAGTTCAGATTTATAACACCAACGGGAATACCCCACTTATCTTTTGCACTCTCAGCTACACCTACACTACATTTGTCAGTCGGTAACCAATCATTGAAGACCTCAAAGGTGAGAACTCTTGATGTTGTGAGTCGTTTGTGGATTTTTTCTGCTAGTTTTTCACCCCACAGAAGATTTCCATCCTCATCATACATCTCCCTTGATGCACGAGGGATGATGTTTTGATGTTCAAAGAGAAAGTCTATCGTTCCACCTTTGTAACTTTTTTGAGCCTCTTCATACTCATACCAATCTTGCAGACTTCTGTTAAAAAAAACACCAACTTGCATCAGCTCTTCTCTCTGCTCTTTTGTAAGCTTTTCAAATATGAAACGCCCACTTCCACTCCCTCCTGCTGAGAAGATAAGATTTTTCCCAAGCTCTCCACTAGAGTTTGCTAAACCATTTGGAAACTCTGCACTCTTAGAGTTAAGAAGTAGCCGTGAACTCTCTATAGCCTGCGCACTGAGAACAAATATTTTGGCGTTTATGGTATGTTTTATCTTATGTTTTGTGTAGTAGTGAGCCTTTGTAACCTTGCCATTTTTTGACTCAAGATTATAAACAAAAGCATCTGTAATCACCTTTGCATTACACTTCTGTAAAAGTGCTGAACGCCCACTACTCTTAGCCCCACTAGAGCACCCATAACTACCACAGAAGTTCGAGTAGTAACAGCCATTGCGCCCTAAAGCATTTTGACTTAGAACTGCACGAGGAGTTGGCATGGAGTCAAACGCCAACTCTTTACATGCCTTATCAAACCACTTTGTGACACCATTTGTCTCTAAACATGGGTAGGGAAAGTTAGCTGAAGATCTAGGCTCTTGAAACTTATGCTCTACAACCTCACCACTTACCCCAACAACCTTTTCTACCTTATCGTAGTAGGGTTCAAGCTCATCATAGCTGATACACCAATCCACAACATTCGCACCCTCTATCTTCCCATAAGTGCTAAGAAGTTTAAAATCTTTTGGCTTCATCCTATGAAAATAACCACTCATAAGGTTAGAACTCCCTCCAACTAGACTCCCATTCCAAAAGTTCCAGCCCGACTCTTTGCCACTATATGTAGTCATTTCACCTGAAGAATCATACTCATTTATGATGTGATACTGCTCTTTTAAGGGAGGGGTGAACATATCACGACGACTTACGGCTAACTCATCTTTATTAAAATCATCTTCTCTATAGTCTGCACCCTTTTCAAGTACGACTACATTAAACCCAGCGTTTGAAAGTTCATAAGCTATGGGTGAACCACCCGATCCACTCCCAATGATACAGACATCATACATTATAAGTACTCCTTCGTCGGTCTAGGTTTTCCACCCTCAAA
>CAZTNH010000155.1:0-3481 GCA_964615395.1 uncultured Sulfurimonas sp. | reverse complement strand
TTCATAGCACGAGCAATATCTCGTTTTTGATCCTTAGCTTTTAGATCTTGGCGTTTATCGTGAAGTTGTTTCCCTTTTGCTACTCCTATCTGAAGCTTAGCAATGTTTCTATCATTGATGTAAAGCTGTAGAGGTATGATAGTAAAACCATCTCTTGCCACGGCTTTAAGCATCTTCTCTATCTGTTTTTTATGGAGTAAAAGATTTCTCGAACCTCTCTCTTCATGACCATAAAAATGGTTTGTAGTCTCTAAACGCCCAATATGAGCATTAAAAAGAACTGGTCTATCCTTTACAAACTTTATAAAACTATCTTTTAAGTTTACTCGATGCGCACGAATACCCTTTATCTCACTACCTGTAAGAACCAAACCAGCCTCAAACTTCTCCTCAACGAAGTAGTCATGATACGCCTTTTTATTTTTTGCTATTGTTTCACCCATTATTTACTCTTTTTATTTTTTACTTTAAAAAAACTACTTCCACTTCCACTAAAGTAGTAGCCATTTTTGTAGTGGTTTTGTAACTCTTTGTACTCTTGAAGTGCTGGTTTAAAGAGGTCATTTGCCTCATCTGCACTCATCTCTTGTAAACTCTCTAAACTACTTATCTTTTTAAGTTTATCTTTTTCTAAGTCATCAATAGGATTGAAAAAATCTTCTCTGTATATAGTATAGACTCTTGGTGTGCTTATCTCTATCTTTGGCGTGTAAGTCTCTATCTGGAGGAGAGGCTCTTTGAACTCTTCTACTATCTCCCCTATTCCACTTACATTAGCACTATCGTAACCATAAACAAAAAATGGAACATCTGCACCTACTTGCAAACCAACGCTAGCTAGTTCATCAAGGCTAAGTCCCAAATCTAAAATGCTATTACACATTTTGAGATACGTTGCAGCATCACTACTTCCACCACCTAAACCTGCAAACGCTGGAATATTTTTGGTAACTTTTATCGCATAAGTCTGCATCCACTCTTCTAGTTTTTGAGAGCCTGTTGCCTCTTTAAGGGCAGTATATGCTTTATAGATAGTATTTTGTTCAGTTGTACAAGCAAAATCACCGATGATTTCAAACTCATGTGCTTCTCTTTCACCCTGCTCTTTTTTTACAAACGCCAACTCATCATAAAGATTCTCTACTTTCATAAAACGAGAGATTATCTCATGGTAAACGCCACGAGTTCCCGTTATTTTTAAAAAGATGTTTACCTTTGCAAAAGCCTTATACTTTTTCATTGACTATTTTTTTCCTAAAAATTTACTCAAAGCATTGAGTTCAGAACTATCTGTTTTGTGAACAGCCGCTCTATTTTGCTCTTTGACCTCTTCTAAAAGTTCACTTCTCATTATGCTTATCTCTTGAGGTGCATCTATGCCTAGTTTTACTACACCATTTTCTAGTGATACGATTTTAACTATTATATTGTCACCTATTACTATCGACTCATCCGATTTTCTTGCTAATACTAACATTGTATTCTCCCTAATTCATATTTTACTTTATCTGCATTGATTGATATTATTGAGATATTGTCTCCATTATCTAGCCAATAAGTTCCATCACTCTTCACCTCAAAATCTTCCACACTCAACACTCTTCCGAGTCGTACATTTGCCTCATCGGATAGGTATCTGTTTTGAGGGATATTTAAAGATTTTTTTATATCTAATGCTCTCTCATCTTCATAAAAGAACTGTCCTTCATTAAGTCTCTCTAAGGCACTTAAACTTCCAAACGCCACATCTAATCTATTTGCAATAATTCTACCTAAAGAGCGTATGTAAGTTCCCTCACTTACTTTTGCTTCAAAGGTCACAAAAGGGTGGCAGTAGTGAACAAGTTTTGTCTCATAGATAATTGAGTTTATCTTGTTAAGTGCAAACTCCTTTCCTGCACGAGCTAAATCATAAGCACGTTTGCCATTTATACGCTTTGCTGAGAAGATTGGAGGCTCATACTCTAGCTCTCCCTCTAAGGATTTTATAGCTTCTAAAATGCTAGTTTGACTCAACTCTTTTAAAATATCGACACTTTCTATCATTTCACTATCTAGTGAGTCACTCTTTGCACCGAGCCAAAGTGTCGCTCTGTAAACTTTCGGCGTTTTATTTAAAAATCTAAAAAGTTTTGTATGTGAACCAAAGCCTACAATCAAAACACCTTTAGCAAAAGGATCTAGTGTCCCTGTAAAACCTGCTTTTTTATTGTTGTATTTTCTTTTTAACTGTGAAAGAAACCTGTTTGAACCTACGCCACTTGGTTTATATGCTACGAAAAGTCTATTCATCTCTACTCTACAGTCTCTCCACAAAAGATGCAAGAATCTCTCTTTTTGTTCCTGCAAAATTGATGTTGAGTTTAAACTCACGACCCGCTTTACTCACACCGTTAATACGACCAGTTCCAAAGATTTTATGTCGTACTAAATCACCCTTTTTAAAGGCTGTATTTTTTTCAACTATTAAAGAACCTTCACAGAGACCAGCTTCATTAAAAAATCTACTTTTACATAAATCACTTCTACGACCCTTATAGAACCTACTCCCTGCATGAGAGAGTGTAAGAGTATCTTTTGCTCGTGTCATAGAGACATATCCTAAACGCCGCTCCTCTTCTAAGTCACTACCATCACCAACTAAAGGTAAAAATCCCTCTTCTAAACCGATAATAAATACATGTTCAAACTCTAAACCTTTGGAAGCATGAATACTCATCATGTATATAGAGTCACCCTCAACCTGATCCTGTTCACTCTGAAGTGTAAGCTCATTTAAAAACTCGTCCAAAGAGGATGTAGGAGATTTCTTGACAAAATCACGAAAGAGTCCATAAAACTCATCCATATTTAAGACTCTATCAGCCTCATCTTGCATACCCTTATAGATATTTTTAAGATGAAAAGTATCCTCTAAGACCTCTATAAACTCATAAGTAGAGTTTTTTGCTACATCTGCAACACTATCAACTCTCTCTATAAAATCTTTAAGAGTCCCTGCATTTTTCTTTTTTACAAGCGCAACCAGTGTTTCTAAACTTGCTGTTTTAATGTACTCATAGATAGAAGTCTCATTTGCATGAGCTGCTAGTTCTATCTTATCGACACTCGCTTTTCCTAAACCACGCTTAGGTTTGTTTACAATGCGTTTGAGTGAAAAGTCATCATGTGGATTTGTGACGATACGGATGTAAGAGATAAGATCTTTAATTTCAGCACGATCGTAAAAGCGAAGTCCACCAACTAATTTATAAGCTATTTTTGCACGGTTTAAACCCTCTTCAATAGAACGAGAGAGAACATTTACTCTATAAAGGACAGCTATCTCTTTAGCCGATATACCAGAGTCAATAAGTTTAGCTATTTTCATAGCTATTTTTCTCGCCTCTTCATTTTCATCCAAAGAGTTAAGAATAGTCACATCATCACCATCACCACGAGTAGCGATAAGTTTTTTTCCTAAACGAGAACGATTATGCTC
>CAZTNH010000154.1:0-3483 GCA_964615395.1 uncultured Sulfurimonas sp. | reverse complement strand
AAGTCAAAAAAACTTTAAAAAAAGATGGGTTACTCATAAAAGAAATTATACGAGAGATAATAATGACAAATTTAGGTATTTTTAGATAAAATCCAAAAAAATTAATATAAAGGCATTTACAATGAGTACTTGGAACCCATCTAGTTGGAGAGAAAAACCAATTTTACAACAACCAACTTACCCAAATCAAGCAGAATTAGATAGAGTTTTAGCTGAACTTAAAAACTATCCACCTCTTGTTTTTGCTGGTGAAGCTCGTTCATTAAAAAGTCAGTTAGCAAATGTAGCTAATGGAAATGCATTTTTACTTCAGGGTGGAGATTGTGCTGAAAGTTTTTCTGAATTTCATGCTGACAATATTCGTGATAGTTTTAAAGCTATGATGCAGATGGCAGTTGTAATGACTTATGCAGGTGGTCTTCCTGTAGTAAAAGTTGGACGTATGGCAGGGCAGTTTGCTAAACCTCGTTCATCAGATACAGAGACTTTTAATGATGTAACACTTGCTTCATACCGTGGAGATATTATTAATGGTTCTGAGTTTACTGAAGCTGCTCGTGTTCCAGATCCTGAGAGAATGATAAGAGCTTACAATCAAGCATCAGCTACACAAAATTTACTTCGTGCTTTCGCATCTGGTGGTTTAGCTGACTTACATCAAGTTCATAAATGGACACAAGATTTCGCTCATAGAGGTGACCTTACTAAAAAGTATGAAGCTCTTGCTGATGAGATTGGAAAATCATTACAGTTTATGGAAGCTTGTGGTGTAACTGCAAAAACATATAGAACACTTCGTGAAACTGATTTTTATACATCTCATGAAGCACTACTTTTACCATATGAAGAGGCTTTTACAAGAGAAGATTCTATCACAGGTGATTGGTATGATACTTCTGCACATATGTTATGGATAGGCGATAGAACTCGTCAACTTGATGGTGCTCATGTTGAGTTCTTAAAAGGTGTTAAAAATCCAATAGGTGTAAAAGCTGGTCCATCTATGGACCCTGAAGATTTAGTTAAACTATGTCAAACTCTAAACCCACAAAATGAAGCAGGTCGTTTAAATGTTATCGTACGTATGGGTGCTGGAAAAGTTGGTGATGGTCTTCCAAACCTAATCAAAGCAGTCCAGAGAGAAGGTCTTAAAGTTGTATGGTCATGTGACCCAATGCATGGAAATACTATTAAATCTTCTAACAACTATAAAACTCGTCCAGTAGATGCTATTCTTACTGAGATGAAAGAGTTCTTTCAAGTTCATAAAGCTGAGGGTACTTTTGGTGGTGGCGTTCACTTAGAAATGACAGGTAAAAATGTAACTGAGTGTATCGGTGGTAGTTTTACTGTAACTGAAGAGGATTTATCTTCTCGTTACCATACTCATTGTGATCCACGTCTAAATGCTGATCAAGCTTTAGAGTTAGCATTCTTAATAGCTGATTCACTTAAAGAGGGACAGAAGTAAATTCTTCTTTCGTTTGAGATGATGTTAAAGTATTAACATCATCTTAGAAGAACTCTATTTCATCTTCTTCATTATCTACTTGAGGCATTAATGTCATCTGTATTTGTGCGATACTACTCAGAAGTGTTTTATCTAAGTAGTGAATGTCTTCAGCTTCTTTAGTAATAAAAATAGACATTCTCCAACTTTGTAAGTCACTAATAATAGCTTTAAGATAGATATCAACCATAAATTTTGTTTCATCTGAAATCTCTTCACAATTGGCATTATTGAGAACATCTGCTAAAAGAGTTAAAGTATATCCCAACTCTTCAAACTCATACATTCCATTTAAAACTGCAGCATATTTTCTAAAGAGGTTTGAAGAGTCATTAAGAGATTTTTGATTGAGTGTCTCTTCTGCATCTATTGTATCTGACTCTAGTTCATTTAACTCTTCAATAGTTTCCATATTTATATCAACTTCTTGAAGGTAAAGATTTGCTGATGTAGTTTGATTTTCTTGTTTTAGAGAATCTATCGTTTTTAAATCTTTATGTGTCTTATTAACTACTAAAGGTCTCTTAATAAGCGAATCATTATAGTAAAGGAGAATATATTCATTTATAACACCTTCAAAATTATAATCCATTAGAAGAGATATCTCTTTAAGTGTATCGTCATTTAAGATTTTATTGTCTGCTGCAAAATGAAGAAGAGCATTTTTAAAATGAACACAAATAATAAAAATATCACTTAAAGGAATATTCTTTTTTTTAAAAAGAATAAGCATAACACCAATAACTGGACAATCCCCAGTTCTATTCTCATTTTTAATAACACTAATCGCAAATTCAAAAACTTTTGTTGCAAATTTCTCTTTAAAAAAAGTAATATTTAGTTCATTGTTTGTAAGTCTAGTTTGTACTACTTCATAATCCATCCACATTTGAAGAATTTTATTTCTGTTTGATTCTATGAAGTCTATATTTTTTACTATATTGGGAAACATTTTCATTACCTCAATCAAAATTTTATGCTACATAATAGCATAAATAATTTTTACTAATCTAAAACTCCTTTATTGTTAAGAGATATTAAGTTTACTCAAGTAAAATTAGCTTTTAAATATATTTAAATAAGTGGATAAATTGATATGATAAATTTCAAACAAATAGTAATTCTCAGTCTTGTCTCATATAATTGTTTCTCATCAGATGCTATCTCTATAATGCCTTCACTTAGTGTGACAAAATATGACAATTCTTTAGCTAAGTCTCTTAAAGATAGTGGGTTTGAACTAGGAGTTGAAACAACTATAAGTAATCGTAACTATCTTATAGATCTTACATATAATTATACAAATATTAGTTATAAAAGTTCAGAAAACCTTCAAAATTTAAGTGAGCATGACTTAGTTATGATTGGTAATTTAAATTATTCAAATTATGCTTTTAAAGCAGGTGCTCATTATCTTAATAGTAGTGAGCCTGAAAGTTTTCGTGACTTAGGAACTGGATATATTGGTATTGCAGGTGTAAAAGGTTTTAATTATTTTTCTAAAGATAAGCTAAGCTATGGTCTTGATGCATATTATTCTGTCTATCTGTCAGCTCATAATGATGTAAGTAGTTCTTCTACACTCTTTATAGATATTATGCAGTTTACTCCTTATGTGCAGTACTCTCTAACTATAAATCCTACTCTTAGAAATGATGCTACTTTTAAAGTTAATGCTATTGCTGCTTCGCAGTATAAAAAATCAGGTTATCTTTCTTATGAACTAAGTGATACATTAGTGTATGAAGATTATTATGCAATATTAAAAATTTGTGGTGGAGAGATGAAAAGTGGTGTGACAGAAGGGGGAAATAGAGTCATAAATACTAAAGATTTATATAAAAGTTCTTATAATCTTAGAGCTGGATACTATTTTATGCAAGATTTAGCTGTTGATATTAGCTATGGGATAAACTATTATCAAGAGTATAATGCTGCAACATTAACATTATCTCCTGAAGGTCAAAATAGTG
>CAZTNH010000153.1:0-3502 GCA_964615395.1 uncultured Sulfurimonas sp. | reverse complement strand
TACAACTTCTGATTTTTAAATTCTCAAAAATTGCACTTCAGATTTAAATTTTGGGTTAAATAGAAGAAATTATTTTCTTTAACAACCCTTTAAGCAATATTTTTGTATTATTTCGAACTTAATTTTAAATAAGGATATGTCGTGAAAAGAACATACCAACCGCATTCAACACCAAGAAAAAGAACTCACGGATTTAGAGCTCGTATGGCTACTAAAAATGGACGTAGAGTTTTAAACCGTCGTAGAGCTAAAGGTCGTAAAAGATTGACAGTTTAGGCGGATTTAACACACTGAAACTCCACAAAGAGTTTCAATATGTTTATAATAAGGGAAAAAATCAGCATAGTAATAGTGTTGTTCTTTTTTACCTTCCTCAACAAAAGATTCACAAAGTAGGCTTTACTGCTACTAAGAAATTAGGAAATGCAGTTAAACGTAATCGTGCTAAACGCCGAATGCGAGCAATTTTTCGTGAATTATCTCCAACCCTTAAAGATGGCTCTTATGTATTTGTTGCAAAAGTAGGACTCTTTGATACACCTCATGAAAATTTATTAAAAGATTTTAAAAAAGTACTCAAAAATGCGAAAACTATTACTTAAACTTTTATGGCTTTATCAGAAGTTTTTTACACTTATTGGCTTCGGTTCATGCCGATATTACCCAACTTGTAGCGAATATGCGCGATTAGAGTTTGAAAATAACTCACTTTCAAGTGCGTTTTACCACTCTTTTACTAGAATACTACGTTGTAATCAATTATTTGATGGAGGAATTGAGTATCCATTACTCGATAAACTTCGATGTAGACCTGAAAAACTAAGGGTTGAAAGTATAAAATATTGGCTGGTTCCAGATAAAACGAACCGTTATTACATAATAAAAAATTTTTCATATAAAGGGTAAACAAGTGTTAGACAAACTGTCACCAAATCAAAGATTAATAGTAGCTGTACTATTATCTGTAATTTTTTTCGTAGCGTATACAGCAATTTTTCCACCAGAAGCACCAGAGGTAGCACAAGATGCTAAAACAGATAAGATAGCAGTTAAGCATGATGCAACTGTTAGTAATGGCGTGAGTGTAGAGGCTGAAGCTGGTCATATTATCTCAAAAGAAGAGACAAGTAGCACAAATAACATTTTAACTGTTAAAAGTCCAAACTATCTTTTAAAAATGGATACACTAGGTCGTATCTCATCTTTAGAGTTATTACAAGATAAGTTTAGAGATAAGGAAGATCATCATGCACAACTTATCTCTGCTACAGGTACAAAACCTCTCTATTTACGTTTTGCAGATGAAACATTAAATAAAGAAGCTGCGACTGTTCCTTATGTTACAAGTGCAAAAGAAGTTTTTGTTAAGGATGATACACAAACAGTTACCCTTACTCAAAAGCTTTCTTCTTTAACAGTAAAGAAAAAGATTACTTTTTATACTGATGGGCATTATGATGTTGATATCTCTTTAAGTAAAGATAAACGCTACTTCATCTACCTAGGACAACGTCCTCGTGTAAATGAGAAAGAGCAGATGATGAGTGTAGTTGGTGATATGGTCTACTCTGATGATGATCTTATGACTATTATCGCTGATGGTGATGCTGAGGGACGTAAGACATTTTCAAGTGTAGCTCTAATCGCTTCATTTGATCAATATACTGCTACAGTTATGTATGGCTTCTCAAAAGATACTACTATTATTGTAGAACATGATCGTGATGATAATCCTGTTACATATTTTGATGGTTTAGAAAATATCAAGTTTAGTGGTTATATTGGTGCAAAAGAGTATAAAACACTTCACTCTATTAAACCTGTTCTTACAAATGTAATAGAGTATGGTTGGTTTACTTTTGCAGCAAAACCACTTTTCGCACTCTTAATGTGGCTTCATAGTATCCTTGGAAACTGGGGTTGGGCTATCATGGGATTAACTGCAATCATTAGACTTGTTCTTTACCCTCTTACATACAAGGGTATGGTCTCTATGCAGAAGATGAAAAATCTTGCTCCAAAGTTAAAAGAGCTTAAAGAGAAGTATAAAGGCGATCCACAGCGTTTAAATGCAGCTACAATGGAAATGTATAAAAAACATGGAGCTAACCCTTTAGGTGGTTGTCTTCCAATGCTTTTACAAATCCCTGTATTCTTCGCGATTTATCGTGTTCTTTTAAATGCAGTTGAACTGCAAGGTGCACCTTGGATTTTATGGATTCATGACCTTTCTCGTATGGATTCTTACTATATTTTACCGATTCTAATGGGTGCTTCAATGTTCCTACAGCAACGTATGACACCAAACAACTTTACTGATCCAATGCAAGAAAAAGTTATGAAGTATTTACCAGTAATCTTTACTTTCTTCTTTTTAACTTTCCCTTCAGGTCTAGTACTTTACTGGTTTGTAAATAACCTTTTCTCTATTGCTCAGCAGTTTATTGTAAATCAGCAATTTAAAAATGCTAAAGATGCAAAAGCCGTTATAAAAGAAGAGAAATAATTATGATTAAAATCGAAGCTTTAACACTTGAAATCGCTTATGTCGAAGCTGCTCAAAAACTAAACTGTTCTGTAACACAACTTGAGATAGAAGTTGTGCAAGTTCCAAGTAAGGGCTTTCTAGGCATGTTTAAAAAGAGTGCAATTATTGTAGCTGTACTTAAAAATGAAGAGCCTCCTAAAGAGTCTCCAAAAAAAGTTCAAAAAGAAGAAGCTCCTGCTCCTAAAAAAACTAAGCCTAAAGCTAAAAAAGTTTCAGCACCTAAAAAAGTAAAAGAGGTGAAAGTGACTCCTAAAGAGGAAGTTTCACATACGATTTTAAATGATACTATAATGCCTGCATCTTTTGTAAGTGATCAGGATGATGAAGATGATGACTTAGGAAGTGGACTTGACTATACGGCTGACTACGATGATGAGTTTGATGAGTCAGATATAGATGAAGAAGAGATTGAAGAGGAAGAAGAGATCTCTTCTGATATGCAGAGAGTAGCAGATGAAGTAGAAAATGAGATAAATACTCTTTTTGAATTTACTTGTTTCAATATAGAAAAAATTGAAGTGAGTGTTTATGACTCGCAAACGCTACTTGTTGAGTTTAAAGGTGACGATGCTGCACTCTTAATAGGTAAAGAGGGGTATAGATATAAGGCTCTCTCTTATATGGTATTTAACTGGATAAACTCTAAGTATGAAGTACAACTTCGTTTAGAGATAGCAGAGTTCTTAAAAAATCAAGAGGAGTCAATCTCTCGTTATCTTACAAATGTTTATGAAAATATAGATAGAGATGGACGTGCTCAAACTAAGATACTTGATGGTGTTTTAGTTCAGATAGCACTGAAAGAGCTTAGAGACAGATACCCAAATAAGTACGTAGCGATTCGCTCAACTAGAGATGGACTTAAATATATAATCGTTAATGATTATAACAACTAAGATATGAATGAGACTATATCTGCCATAGCAACTGCTAATGGCATAGGCTCAATCGCCA
>CAZTNH010000152.1:0-3530 GCA_964615395.1 uncultured Sulfurimonas sp. | reverse complement strand
ACTCTTGGCTCATTTTTGTTAAATGACCAAACGCCAAAAAGATTGTTTGCTTCTCTTGTAAATCTTGAAGTTGCCCACGATGACTCCATAGCTGCCTGAGCGATAGCTACACTCTTAGCATGAGGTTTCATACGAGTCAGCAAATCTTGTGGATTTTTTGCACTATAGAACTTTATAAGTTTCTCTATTTTAGCATCAATTTTTCCAGAATCTATCTGTTTTTTTGTAGCTAAATACTGCTTTTGTAAATCAGCATACACTTCCTCTACAGCAGGAATAACTAAATCACGAAAACGTTGTTTTTTCTCCTGCACACTCATCTTTTTTGGAATTACAGATGCCTTAAAATTACTATGAGCATTGACTGAAATACTTTGAACAGCATATAAACTACTACTTAAAATGAGAGTTAATGCTAATGTTGTTGTTACTTTTTTTATCATATTTTTTTCCTTAATTAAAGTAATATTTTAGAGGCTACTGCCATAACAGCTGACTCTGAGCGAAGAACCATAGGCGAGTTGAGTCTAAAAACTTCTTGAGATTTTAGTAACTCTTTTTCGTCCTTAGAAAAACCACCCTCACAACCGATAAGCACTCGTCGAAAGTCACTATCACTATCTAAAATCTTATCTGTAAAATCAAATACCATTGTATCTGAAAACTCTTCTATAAATATTTTGATATTTTTATAGGTATCAAACGCCAATTTAGATGTTCTTCCACTTTGCTGCATAGAGGCTTCTACTATGCGTTCATAGCGTTTAAAATCTGGCTTAAAGTTTTTCTGACTTCTATCACAAAAGATAAAAGAGATTCTACTTACCCCTATTTCACACAAAGAAGGAAGCACTTTTTCAACTGACTTTGCATCTATGACACACCATGCTACATGGAGCTCTTTTTTTGCCTCTATTTCTAAAACTTTAGAGTCTATAAGTTCTAAAGTAGCACTCCTTGGCTCTAGTTCTACTATCTTATAGCTATGAAGAGTTTGAATATCTTCTCTATTTCTAAATGCTAGTTCATCACCAAGAGAGTGGCGACGCACTTTTATAAGATACTTATAGAGTTCTCCTTTGAGTCTCAGTAGCGTTTGACCTGCATTATCTTCAAAAAGATATATCAAAGAAACCACATCCATAATGAGATAAGTACTATAAGTACAAATTCAATTTGTAGTATTGATCTTGCCATTGGTTTGTAAGCATTAAAAGCATGATCTTTTGTATCACTTAAATACTTCAGTGATTTCACACGTTTTGCTTCTAAGAAGATATAAACTATACTGATTATTATCATGACAATATTTGCAAAAGTAAAATCTAAATGTTTTGCTGCCATCATAACGACACCTGTAAAAATAACAAAACCTAAAACACTAAAAGTCATAGGCCAAAGTACTATACTGTGAAGCCTTTTATACTTTTTTAAATCATTGTAACTCATTAAAATAAATAAATTTATAAATATTACAGCTAAAATAGCGCCTGCACCGATACTATGTAGGGATAAACCCATATTATACATTTCATTCATACCGAAATTATAGTAGAATATACTCATTAAATAAAGAGGTGAGCATTATGGCAGTTACAGTTGAAAAAGCATTAGAGTTAATTTACACAAATATTAAGATAAAATCTCTCAAAATTGTTCCTATAGAAGAGGCACTTGGCTCTGTTTTAGCAGAAGATATTGTAGCGACTCACAATCTTCCCCCTTTTGACAACTCAGCGATGGATGGTTATGCAGTTAAAGTAGAAGACTCTGCAAAGTCTGTCAAAGTTACGACAACAATTTTTGCAGGAGATGACTCAAAGTGTGAACTCCATTCGGGGGAAGCTATCAAGATAATGACAGGTGCTAGAATCCCTCTTGGAACTCAATGTATAGTTCCTATAGAAGATACAAAAGAGAGTGAAAATGGTGTTTTACTTCCAGCGAATCTTGTGATGAGCAGACATATTCGTCTAGCAGGAGAAGATATAAAAAAGGAGATGCTTCTTCTTCGTCACGGAGAGATTATAGATGCGCATCAGCTTACACTTTTAGCTTCTCAGGGTATTAGCCATATCAAAGTTTATAAACGCCCACGAGTAGCACTCTTTGGCTCTGGAAATGAACTTAAAATGCACTTTGAACAAGTCGAAGAGTATCAGCTTTACAACACAAACTCACCTACTCTTCTCTCACGGGCTAAAGAGCTTGGATGTGATGTTGAGTTTATTGGAACGGCTAAAGACACAATGGAAGATATAAAAGAACATATCAAAAGTGCCTTAGAGTGTGACTTAGTTATCACAAGTGGAGGGGTAAGTGTTGGAGATGCTGACTTTACTAAAGAGGCATTTGGTGAGTTTGGATATAAGATTCTCTTTGACAAGATAGAGATAAAACCAGGAAAGCCAACAACATTTGGAAAAGTTGGAGATACTGCCATCCTCAACCTACCCGGAAATCCTCTAGCAGCAGCTCTTAACTTTGAGCTTTTTGGTTCGAGTATCATCTATGCAATGAGTGGAGCAAAAGAGAAGTTTATCAACACTATAAACGCCAAAATGAAAAGTGATTACAAATTTAGAGCAGGAAGAAGAAGTTTAGTTCCAGGTTTTTTTGATGGAGAATTTTTCTCAGTCTGTGAAAAGTTTGCACCCGGTATGGTCTCACCACTAGCTTATGGAAACTCTTTTATAATGATAGATGAAAAATCTGATGAAATAAAAGAGGGAAGTGAAGTCAAGGTTATCAGTACAAAGTTTCGCTTTGTAACAAGAGAGAGAAAGAGTTTAGTAACACTTAAATTAAAAAGTAATTAATATATTTTTAGATATTATTCTCTTATCACAAGTAACTTAGTTCGTTTTATGGAGCGATACAATTTAAAGGTCAAAGGATTAATTACCCTTTGACCTTTTTTTTTGTCCTCCTAAAACGAATTAAGGGAGATTTATGAATAAGCTACTTGTGATAATTTTGCTTATGTGCATATTTGCACCTATGCTTTACTAGTATAGTCAGGGGATTTATTCCCTTGTCTCCCTTTTGCTAGAGTAATACTAAATTTAAACATTTTTTGGGTTTACAAACTCTTTCTTAGCTAACATTTTTCCAAATAATTTACTATCTTTAAAGTCCTTTAAAACCTCTTCTGAAAACTTAATATCTTCAAGCTTAATAGTTCCCATATTTTCTGAATAAGCATCCTCTTTAAAGCATTGTGCATAGCCTGTTTGTGTCTCATGCACTATGATGGAGTTTAGCTTTACCTCTTTTTCACCATTTGATGTAGAAGTAAGAGAGAGTAATTTATCTATCATCACAAATATTACTCGTGAAAACTGCTCTGCTGATGGAGAGACTGGTAGCTCTACCCATCTCTGTGAATGGTGTTTCATATCTTTAAGATACTCGGCATCATCTCCACTCCATAAAGTGATAGCATGATCAAAGCTCTCTATCAGGTCTTTCATATTTTGCTTCATAAGACCAAAATCATAAACCATCTGACCATTATCTAAAAAATTTGA
>CAZTNH010000151.1:0-3555 GCA_964615395.1 uncultured Sulfurimonas sp. | reverse complement strand
GTGAGACAGATGGTTTTGTGATGGATAGAGAGGCTGAGTTTATGTCTATTTATGAGCTTATCGCTACTAATTTTCCTAAACTTAAAATTATTATGGAACATATCACAACTGCAGCAGCTGTTGAGATGTTAGATAAATATGAAAATCTCTATGCTACTATTACTGTGCATCATCTTCTTTTAACTCTTGATGATGTAGTCGGTGGTATGATGCAACCACATCTTTTCTGTAAACCTATCGCTAAACGCCCAGAAGATTTAGATGCACTTTTAACAGTAGCACTTTCAGCTCACCCAAAAGTGATGTTTGGTTCAGACTCTGCTCCACACCCTCAACATAAAAAAGAGGCTTGTGGTTGTGCAGCTGGTGTTTTTACAGCTCCGATAGCATTGCAACTTCTTTGTGAAATTTTTGATCAGTATGGAAGACTTGATAACTTACAATCTTTTGTAAGTGATAATGCACAACGTATTTATGGAATCTGTCCTGAGTTTAAAGAGGTGACTTTAGAAAATCGTCCTTTTGTTGTACCTGCAAATTATGGTGGAGTAGTGCCTATGTATGCTGGTGAGACTATTAACTGGGCGATTGAGAGCGTTGAATAAGATACTCCTTTTAGAAGATGACTCTCTTTTTGCAGAGACTTTAGTAGATTTACTTGAAGAAGCATCTTATGAGGTGTTTCACTTTGCAAATGGTCAAGATGCTCTTGATGCAACATTTGAGTCAAAGTTTGATGCCTATCTTTTAGATATAAATGTTCCTCTCATCGACGGAATTTCTCTTTTAAGTGAACTCCGTGGTGTTGATGATATAACTCCTGCAATTTTTTTAACCTCTCATAAAGATAAAGAGATGATAAAAAAAGGTTTTTTAAGTGGAGCAGATGATTTCTTAACTAAACCTTTTGACTCCGATGAATTTATCTGGCGTTTAACAGCACTTCTTAAACGAACTTATAAAGAACAACCCTCTCAGGTTGGAAAACTTACACATGATAGAGAACATAAGAGTATATCTTACGATAAGAAGATATTAGAACTCTCTAAAAAAGAGTATGCACTTTTAGTTTTATTGATGAGTCATGTAAATGCTAGTGTTCCCAAAGAGTTGATATTTGATGAACTCTGGAGTTCTAGTGAGGGTGGAAGTGATGGTGCTATTCGTGTTTATATCAATAGACTAAAACAACTTTTGCCTGAGATAAAGATAGAAAATATTAGGGGAGTAGGGTACAAACTTGTTCAATAACCTTCGTCTTAATATTTTTGTCTACTATTTTATCACTGTAAGTGGTTTTGTGGGAATTACTTACTATTTTTTAGTAGTTTTAGCATTTGAGAACTATGTAGTTTTAACTATTTTAGGTATCTGTTTCATAGTCCTTTCTAGTGTCTTTATCTCTAAACTTGCTGTTGATCCTCTTTTAGAGTATGTAAAAAATTTACAAAATCTTTCAAAAGAGACACTTCATGAACTTAATCTTCCTGTAAGTACAATTCTTACAAATACTCAAATGTTAGAAAGAAATTTGGATGATGAGAAGAGTAAAAAACGTTTAGCTCGGATAAAAAGTGCTTGTGAAATGTTAAAAGAGAGATATAATGAACTTGACTATATGATAAAGATGCAGTCTAAAGAGGAGCTAATAGAGGAGTTTGATGTCTCTACTCTTGTAGAAGAGCGCGTGACTTTTTTAGGAAGAATATATCCTCAAATCAACTTTAATCTCTCTCTTGAAAACTTAATGATAAAAAGTGATAAAAAAGGCTTATCAAAAGTCATTGACAATGTTGTCGATAATGGGGTAAAATACTCAGGAAATTCAAAGAAAATAGATATAACGATAGATAATAAAACTCTCTCTATTAAAGATTACGGTATCGGTATGGATGAGGTAGAGCTTTTACAAATCTTTGATAACTACTACCAATCAAACAGTACAGTTAGTGGTTTTGGAATAGGTCTTAGTATGGTTAAAAGATTTTGTGATAACAACAAGATAGAGCTCAATTTTTACTCAACACCAAAAGTAGGAACAAGAGTAGAATTTCAATTTAAAAAGATATAGGATTATAATGGAATCAGCAAATATATTACAATTAGCAGAAACAGCACTTGATTATGGTGTGATGGGTACACTAAGTATTATGAGTGTTATTACACTTTGGTTATTTATAGAGCGTATGATGTTTTACAAGAGTGTAAGAACTGAAGATTATGAGTATAGAGATAATTTAGACTTAGATTTAACAGATAACATTGGTGTTTTAAGTGCCATTGGTACAAATGCTCCTTATGTTGGACTTCTTGGAACTGTTGTTGGAATCATGATAACATTTTATACTATGGGTGATGTTGGTGCAGTTGATGCAAAGAAGATTATGGTTGGTTTGGCACTTGCTCTTAAGGCAACAGCGATGGGTCTTGTTGTTGCTATGCCTGCTATCGTAGCTTATACAATAACACTAAGAAAAGTAGAGAGAATTTTAACAAAATTTGATGTAGAAGTTGAGGCAAGCGAGAAGCATGGCAAAGTGTAAAAAACATCATAAAAAATTTGATTCTATAAATGTTATTCCCTTTATAGATATTATGCTTGTACTTCTTGTTATGGTCTTAACAACTACTACTTTTATAAAGCAGGGTATTATTCCTGTTAATCTTCCTGAAGCTAAGGCTACAGATAAAAAAGATATTCAAAAAGAAGTAACAATTTATGTTAATGCTAAGGGTGAAATCTATTTTGAAAAAGAGAAAGTTAATTTAGTGACTTTAGAGAAAAAACTCTCCACTATCTCAAAAAAACAGACAGTTATTCTAAGAAGTGACAAAGATTCAAAGTTCCAAGACTTTGTAAGTGTTATGGATATACTTAAACGTTTAGGACATGAACAGCTCTATATAGTTACAAAGAAGTAAAATCTTTGTAACTCTTTTCAAGCCCTTAGTAAGCTTTCTCTAAAAGTTTAAATTTAAACTTTTTACTCTTTGTACTGTTTTTTTCTACAACTTGAACTTGCTCTTTTTTCTCTGTATTAAACTGTTTCTTCTTATGCTGCTCTACATCATTAAAAAGTGTAGTGGCTATAAAAAACAGTACCATGATGACGACTATACTCGCATAGAGAAGTATATAATTTTTTATGTGACCTGACTCAAAAGGGTTTTCCATAAGCTCTCTTTTTTTATGACATTATAGCTCACTTAAAGATTCATAGACTTAATTAACATTTAAATTTAATTTTTTTATAGTAGTTGTAGTATGAAAGGGGAAAGGAGTAGAGAGAGTAAAAACTCTCTCTAGTTGTGAAGTGAAGGTGTTGAGTAGATTACTCTATCTCAGCGTCTATTACGTCTTCAGTGCTAGAGATGGAGTTACTTTACTCTATCTCAGCATCTATTACGTCGTCTTCCTCTTTCTTTTTCTTAGCATCAGCTTCTGCTTTTGCTGGGTCTTGTTCTTTTTTATACATCTCTTCTGCCATTTTATGAGCAGATTCTGTAAGAGTTTTTACTTTCTCTTCGATTTGTGCTTTTGTAGCATTTTCATCT
>CAZTNH010000150.1:0-3588 GCA_964615395.1 uncultured Sulfurimonas sp. | reverse complement strand
GGGTGGGCATTTTGTGGCTCGTAGGGTAGTTGGTGACTTTTTCTCTAGTGCAAAATTGGGTGATATGCTTGAGATAAAAACAGAACTTTTAAAGATGAAAGCAGCCTCTTTTCTTCTAAAGCAGAGTGTCTTTAAGGGGGAAGAGAAGATTTTTGAGCTTGAGATACTTCTAGCCTATATCTCATTTGAGGGAAAACCTCAAAAGATAGATAAAGAGACTAAGTCCCTTTTACTGAGCCTCTTCTAGCCCTTCTGAAGGAACTTTTGGTTCTCTAAAGGGTCTTACATACTTTATAAACTTTGACCTTGATGGTTGCAGTAACTCTACATCATAAACCATTTGATTATCTTTCATCTCTGTTGTGTATGTTCTCTCATCATTTGTAATAAGTCCATAAAAATAATCCATTCCTACCGTAGTAGTATAGTTTATCCAGTCATAAGTTATATCATTTCCAAGAAGAGAGTTTGTCTCTATGAGAACATTGTTATGTTGCGTTATAGAGTTTGCTACTACCATGTCTTTTCTATCTATATATTGAGTCATAGAGAGAAGCAGGGGGTTATAGTTTATCTGAGTAGAGAGTATATTTGTGGCGTTTGTATCGTAAAGTGTGAGTTGTGACATTATCATACCTGTTTTTATAATAGGTGTATTTATAAAGAATGATCCATTATTTATCTCTTCATTCTCTTTTAGATAGTGTTCTACATTTGTTGTTCGTCTTGAAACATAAAAAGTGATAACCTTTTTTTCTTCCTCTTTTTTTTCTACTTTTAAATCTTTTTCTTCTACATTTGTTGAAAAAACATTAAGTGCATTACCAAAAAATGAACTATTATTAAGATCATTTGATGTAGTTTCATCTGCCTTTGGATGTAAAAACTCCTCTTTTTGATAAACAGCAAGTTTTTTCCCTGTTGATGATTTATCAGAAAAAATAACTAAGGGAGAGAGAGCCTCTTTTAAAAGTAAATTACTCTGAGCAATATAATCAATAGCACCAAAGTAAAGATAAGGGGATGATGTATTAACATCATGTTTATTTATCGTTGGAAAGTAGATATTAAGAGCAGGGTTTATTTTTATGATATTGTCAGCACCTTTTTTTGTAACTGGTGCAATAATATACTCAAAACCATCCTTTTTCATTTTGTTAAGTGTTGATGCAAGCTCTTCAATCCCCTCACTCTCTACCTTATAACTTTGAAGTTTAAAGGGGTGTCCTTTTGTCATTAGATATGCAAATGTGGCGTTTGTAGTTGAAGAGGCATACTTTCCTATCTTTCTGTAGGGAAGAAGTAGGGCTATACGAATCGTTTTGCCATTATGAAAAGATCCAAGGTTAAAAATAGAGATAAACATAGATCTCGCATCATTTTGAGTAGGATCTTCTAGTTTAGTATGAGAATGTGCAAGAAAAGAAAATATCATACCATTATCAAGATACTCCTGCATACACTTTTCATCACACTCATATGGGTCAAGATTTTGAATATATGTTTTAGGAAGTGGAATGTTTGAGAGCATAAAACTCTGAGCAAACATAAGGACAGGAAGAAGTGAAAATAGTATTTTTTTCATAAGCAACTCTTTATAGTTTTTAAATCATTTAATGTTATTTTTTTTGACTCAGGATTTCTAAGAAGGAACTGAGGATGGTATATGGGGACTAACTTCATACCTTTGAAGTCTATAAGGTGACCACGAACATTTTCAAAGTTATCACTATCTCCACTGAGATGGGAATATGCACTTTCGCCTAGTGTGACAATAACTTTAGGTTTTATAAACTCTATCTGTGAATAGAGATAGTTTTTACAAGAGTTATACTCTGATGGGGATGGAATATTTGTGTTGAGTGGTTTGCACTTAACACAGTGTGTTATATAAACATCATCTACCTTAATAAGTAAAACTTTTTCAATCATATTTTTAAGTATTTCACCCGTTCGCCCATGATAATAGGAGTTAGTACTATCTTGAGTTTGTGATACACTAAAGTCTATTATCATTAAGTCTGCATTTTCATTACCAAAACCATTCATACTTTGAGTTCGAGATTTACTTAAATCACAAAGATGACATGAACTTATATTTTCTGAAATTTCATCAAGGCTATTTGGTGTTTCATAGCTACTTTTTTCATTAATGTTAAAGTGATCTATGTACTCAAATCCAATAGATTTCAGTCGATATAAGTTCTGCAGTAAGATAAGGTTCTGATAAGATTTCATAGTTTGGATTATATCTTATTTTAATAGTTTTTTCATAAGTTCTATATGATAACTCTCTTGGTAGTTTATAAAGTCAAAAAATTTAGATAACTCTTCATCTTTTATGGCATCACTTAACTCTTTACACATGATTTTTGCTGCTTCCTCTTCTGCTATACCATCTACAATAAACCTTTGAAAATCTTTTACTATATATGTCATCTCGTGAAGTTCTCTAGGAAGAACTAGTATTCCTAATTTTGCCATCATATTTCCAAACGATTTAAGATGAAAATGAGACTCATCTATAAGATCTTGAAAAACATTAAAGTGTAGTGCATTCTCTGTTCTTGCTTGCATATAGTTATAGACTAAGATAAGCTCATACTCTTTATAAGACTCTTCAAGTAGAAACAGTGTAAGTGCATCTATCTGATCTTGAGCTAGTTTTTTGTCCATCCACTCTCTTTTCATATTAAAAGCAGTTATTGTTTGGTTGTTAAATTCAGATGCCATAACTTGACGAAGATACTCTAAGAGATATATATCATCTGTTTTTATTCTTTGTGCTAAGATATTATCTTTGTAGTTTGCTTGAATATGTAATATTTTTTCTTCAAGTTCATGAATGATTTCAAAGCTAGTATCATGTTTTATAAGTTGCATACTTCTGTCATAGTTGAAATTTCCACCATCTTCTAAAACTTCACTTCCTAACCACTTCATATGTCTAAATGCAATAAGTGAAAACTCATAAAGACGAGATTTTATAGCCTCATCTTCAATCGCAAATGATGCATAAGTTATGTGTAACCAAAGTTCATGCTTCTCTTGATAAAGTTTATCCATTTTTGTTTTCATTCTCTTCTCCTACTACTTCACAACTCTCTTTCATTTTAAAAAGATGTAACTCTTCATCTAATCCATTTTGAATATTTTTATAGTTTTGAAGAGAAGCCGTAAATGCTGAAAAAACTATGTCAGCACAAACTTGTTGTTGTGCACTCGTATTACCAAGTTTATCATTCATTTTTTGGATAGCACCGTTTGCATATTCAAGATCATTATTCATTATCATATCTGTAAACATTGAACCAATAACTACAGTATCTTGACACCCATTTGTAGCAAATTTTACATCTTTAATGATACTCTCATCAAGTATAATATAAAAAATTACATACTCTTTTGTCTTTTCATCAAGTGCTACACCTACACCATTTGGTGTCTCTAATTTTCCATAATTTTTCGGATACATAAGGTGTTCTAAAACTTCAGGACTCATTCCCTCTGGCATTTTTACATCTTCAAACATTTTTCTTCCTTCTACCAAAAATTTCTGTAAAATACATACAAAGAGATAAGCAAGAG
>CAZTNH010000149.1:0-3604 GCA_964615395.1 uncultured Sulfurimonas sp. | reverse complement strand
TAGGAAGGAATAAGGATTTTGGAAAAGTTGTTTGGATTATTTGGGGTAGTATAGTTCTCAATCAACTAGACATAAATTAATTTAATAATATAAATACATTATAAGATTTACACTCTCTCGAGTTCTTGGTTATTTGGGATGGATATAATATTATTGGAGTGATTGTTAGAATCTAATCTCTGATAGGCATAGTCCATTTTTCTCAGCATTTTGAATCCCAGCAAAGAGTAGTTTTAATAGTCTATTATTGTTTATACCTCTATTTCAATATAATCTTAAAACTTACTCTTCGAGATTTTTTCTTTGATTCTATGCCATTATATTTTATGCTTTTAGCATAACTATCCCCACTTCCTTTTAAAATATTACTAAGCCAGAGTTTGATTTTTTTAGATGAAGGTCTAAATATTGATGACATTACTTCGTAAGAACGATTTAACGATAGTTTCTCATTGTTGAGATATCTATGAGTAAAATTAGACTCTCCCCACTCACTTGATGTATGTCCATCGACTTCTAATGTCTCTATTAAATTTTTATTTGTATATAAAAATGCCAAGAGTTTTTTACTAAATTTGCTTAAATAAATTTTTTGTGTTTTAGTAAGTTTATAGACTCCTGCTTTAAAGTAGAGCCTTTTATCTATAAATTCTATTGTTAAATCTTTTTTGATAACTATCTCTTTTTTCAATATCTCATCTTTATATAAAGCAGTTAATCTTTCATAAAAAGTTCCTACATTTGAAGAGACTTGTGCCATTGAAGCATCCCTGTTTAATTTTATAATCCACATATTTGTCTCTTGAGATAGATTGTCTGTATGGGCACCTACTACAGCTACTTGAGAGTTGTTTAGGATTTTGGCTGCATTGAAAACATCATAGTTCTCACCACCATAATGCTCTTTGTTTAGGAGTACAAGGTTTGAGTCAAGAAGCATAGCTAGCCCATCTGTATTTGAGACATCTTTAATATATCCTACTGCTATAAAAGTACCATCTGAAAACTCTTTTATATCATTGATTGCACTGGGATAAGTTGTGAATATCTCTTTATCTATGAGTATATTTTCATATAGATCAAACTTTAAAATTCGTATATGCTCTTTTTGCATATGGTTGTATTGGGTGAGAACAACTACAAAGTTCCCATCTTTAAGACGGATGATTTTTCTTGGTAGAAGAGTGTTGTCCTCTTTTTTATACTGTTTGAGCCAAATTTTATTTCCATTTTCTGTAAGTCTCATAAAACTTACATCACGGTTTTTATTGTAAGAAGTTTCACTTATAACAAGAATAGAACCATCCCTCGCCTCTACTGCATCTATCCCTCTATCATCATGTATTGTTCCATACTTTTTACTCCATAGCTTATGACCCTCTTTGTTAAAACGAGTGATAAATATATCATTATTTCCTAAGCCACTATTGAACATATTATCATTTGTATCTCTTGAAGTTATTGAAGAACCAATAGCTAAGACTCCTCCATCACTCATTAAAATGAGATTGTTCATTCTGTCGTAGTTTTTTGTACCGAACATTTTAATAAAAATCACATTGGCATTTGAATCTAGTTTAGCTATAAGTAGTGAACCATCTAAGGTATATCCACCTATAAAATAGCCATTAGTTGGTGTCTTTACAACTGCTATTGCCTTGTTGAATTTTGAAAGTTTTATCATTTTTGAGAGAATTATTTTTGCTCTGTTGTTGACTTTTAATATGTGCATCTGTGAGCCAAAAGAGTCTGAAACATTTGCTAAGTATTCAAAAGGATTTGTATATGTACGAGAACTATTAGTTCTTTTTTTATACTCTTTAGAAAAACCTACAGCAGTTATAGTTCTATCGTAGTCTTGTGTAACAGCAAAAAGTTCAGCATTAAAAGGTTTGTTTACGATGACTGAAAAGTTTTTTGTATTGGCATTTAGAGTTGTGAGAAGTAAAAATAGTAAAAGAAGGGTATGTTTCATTGCTTCGCTTTTTAATAAAGCAAAGCAAAAAACATTCCTATAAGTTCAAAAGCCTATTTAAGGTTTTCGAATGGAGCTACTACAACTTGTTTACGAGTTACAGTATATGGTACTAGTGCAGCAGCACGAGCACGTTTGATTACTACAGAAATCATATCTTGGTGACGTTTACAGTTACCTGTTAAACGACGTGGCATGATTTTATATCTTTCTGAAAGAGAGAAACGTAGTGCTCCTGCATCTTTATAATCCATGAAGTCTACTTTTGCTTCACAGTATTTACAATATCTTTTTTTGTATTTTCTTTTTTCTGACATGGTATTTCCTTATATTATCTATTTTCTAAAATGGAATTTCGTCTTCATCTATATCAATAACTGGAACATCATTACTACTTGGCATCTGACGGCTTTGAGCCTGAGCTTGGTTATTGTTATAACTAGGCTGTTGCTGCTGTTGTTGGTAACTCTGCTGTTGCTGAGCTGGTTGCTGATAGCTTTGTGCTTGACCTTGTGCAGGAGCATTATAGCCACCACCCTGAGGAGCACTCTCTGCTGGAGCATTAGATGGTGCATTGTTATATCCACCGCCTTGATTATCTCCTTTGGAGTCTAGCATCTGCATAGTTTCAACAGTAACTGAGTGTTTAGAACGTTTTTGTCCATTTTGGTCTACCCATTGTTCAAAGTTTAATCTACCTTCTACTAAGATTTTAGAACCTTTTCTTAGGTATTGGTTAGCAACTTCAGCACTTCTTCCGAAAAATGTAATATCTACAAAACATACTTCCTCTTTTTTCTCTCCGTTAGAAGTGAATTTACGGCTAGTAGCGATAGCAGTTTTTGCTATTCCCATACCACCTTGAGAGTATCTAAGTTCGATATCGCGTGTTAGGTTTCCAACTAAAATTATTTTATTGAACATAAAAGTTTTCCTTCAATTTCTTAGCGTTTGCTAATTACTCTGCTGCTGGTGCTTCAGTAGCTACTGTTTCAGTTGCTGCTGGAGCTTCTTCAGTTACAGGTGCTTCTTCTGCTGCTGGCGTTTCAACTGGAGCTGGAGTCGCTGCATCTTTTTTTGCTTTTTCTACCATTGCATTAAATGCAGCTATTTCACGGTTAGTGTCATATTTGATAGTAACAAAACGAAGAAGGTCTTCGTTGATACGGAAACGTCTTTCGATTTCAGTAATTGCAGATGGAGCAATTGATGAATAGATAACATGGTAAAAACCACGTTCGTTTTTTTGAATAGGATAAGCTAATTTTCTCATTCCCATTGAACTTGTTGCTTGAATTTCACCACCGTTAGAAGTAATAACTTCTTCGATTGCTTTAATGCTTGCTTGGATTTCTTCTGCAGTAAATGTAGGTTTTACGATTACTAAGTTTTCGTAGTTTCTCATATAATATGATCTCCTCTTGGTATTAGCCCTTAGGCTTTGTTTCCCCCTCGGATACAGCACGATTGCTGGTGTATATAATACTAAAAATTAGCATTACAAAGAGAAAGGAACCGGAATTATACTAAAAAATTACTTAAATTTCTCTATAAAAATCTTTAATAATTCTCTTTAGATAAATATATGGCAAAATGCAATAAAAATTCAATATTAATAGTTAAGAGGGT
>CAZTNH010000148.1:0-3617 GCA_964615395.1 uncultured Sulfurimonas sp. | reverse complement strand
TCTGTTAAAACTAACATATTTAACTTGTCTAATGCATCTGAAGCATTAGAAACTAACTCACGAATAAAAATCTCTTTATTTGAGTAAAGTGAGTGTATCATTAAGTTTAGTATTTGATTTGCTTCTGTTTGAAACTGATGTTTTGCCATTGTTAAAATCCTTTAATTTTTTATATTCGTTATCATATCAAAGAATAGTAAATAGATGCAAGAACTATCACTTATCTTTAGTCAATACGACTCAACTTATCTTAGTCAAATATAATTTTAAGAACTCTTCGTTATAATTTCTCTATGCAAAATGAGTTTATAAATCAGATAGAACCAACACCAAAGATAAACACTACAAAATGTAAGTTAGTATCATTACTATTAAGACTATTTTTACAATTTAGTTCTTATATTATTGGTTTAACTATATGGTATATTTATGACTATTTTATAGCAATTGCTATATTTCTTCTTAGTTTTATCATTATGGGAATAATTCGTGCAAAACTAAGAAACTCAGTCATTCCTCAAACACAACAAGAGTATAACTATAATGATAAAGGCATAGCCGACTGGTACACAGCCCGTAAACTATGTATAGAACTCAAAGGAGAAGAGTAGATGTCAATAGGATTTTTCGCTGTTTTTGATGATATAGCAATGCTTTTAGATGATGCAGCAGCTATGAGTAAGGTGGCAGCTAAAAAGACTGTCGCTATTTTAGGGGATGATTTAGCAGTCAATGCTCAAAAGGCTTCTGGTTTTGCTGCATCACGAGAGCTACCAGTTTTATGGGCTATCACAAAGGGATCACTCTTAAACAAATTTATTATATTGCCTATTGCCTTTTTACTGAGTGCTTTTGCTCCTTGGGCTATTATCCCTATACTTATGATGGGTGGCGTTTATTTATCCTATGAAGCTGGTGAAAAAGTTTTAGAGTATTTTGAAAAACATGATGCAGAGAAACATCAGATTCAAGAGTCTAAAAGTGAAGCAGAAATTTTAGCAATAGAAAAAACAAAGATAAAATCAGCAATACTTACAGACTTTATCCTCTCCATAGAGATAGTCATCATGGCACTTGGAACAGTACTTCACGAACAACTCCCTATACAGATAATAGTAGTGAGTGTTATAGCCGTTCTTGCTACTATTGGTGTTTACGGCATAGTTGCATTGCTTGTTAGAATGGATGACCTAGGTTTCAAACTCATAGAGATGGCAAAAGAGACAAAACCTTTACTAAAAAAGAGTGGAGAGATTTTAGTCTCAGCTCTTCCAAAAGTCATCAGAATACTTACCTTTTTAGGAACAGTAGCCATGTTTTTAGTAGCAGGAGGTATCTTTATGCACAATATCCATCCACTACACGAACTACTTCACCCTATCCCATCTCTTTTAGGACAACTCCTCATTGGTTTGGTCATAGGAGCCATAGCAGTTGTATTTGAAAAAGTTTTTCATAAAATAAAAAACTTTTTTTAAGCTTTCTTATTCTCATCGTCTAAATGAGGAGAATATTTTAAAACTAAGAAAAATAAGCACCTCTTAACACAGATAAAGATATGATTATAAAAATTTTAAATTAAGAATAATCATGGCACTCATAGACTTACAAAACATCTCAAAACACTACTCAGCTCAGAAGATTCTTACAGAGGTCAACTTTCATGTTGATGAGGGTGAACGTATCGTTATCATCGGTAAAAATGGGAGTGGTAAATCTACTCTTATGAAAATCGTTCACGGTTCACTTATGCAAGATAGTGGAAACCGTATCACTCGTAATGACTTAGAAGTGAAGATGCTTGACCAGCGTCCTAACTTTGTAGATGGGCATAATGTTCGTCAAGCAGTTGAGCATGGACTTAAAGAGCTAAATGATGCAAAAGAGAAGTATAATGAACTCTCTTTAAAACTTGCAGATGATTTTGATAATAAAACTCTTTTAGATGAGCATGAGAAACTCTCTCGCTACATTGAACACCACAATGCTTGGAACTTAGATGATAAGATAGAGAGAATTATCCAGCACTTTGACCTCAAACGCTATGAAGATAAACCTATTTCGCTTCTAAGTGGTGGAGAGCAACGTCGTGTTGCACTCGCCTCTTTACTTCTACAAAAACCTGATATTTTACTTCTTGATGAACCGACCAATCACCTCGATGTTTATATGGTTGAGTTCTTAGAAGAGCTTATTCTCAAAGAGAAGTTTACACTTGTTTTTATCTCTCACGATAGATACTTCATCGACCGCATCGCTACAAAATCAGTTGAAGTAGATGACTGTGCTCTTCGAGAGTATAGTGGTGGTTACTCAAGCTACCTCACTCAAAAAGCAGAGTGGATAAGAACTCTTCAGAAACAGCATGATAATCTACTTGGTGTTTTAAAGAGAGAAAACGAATGGTTTGCTCGTGGTGTTCGTGCTCGTCTGAAACGAAATGAGGGACGAAAAGAGCGTCTGATGAACCTACGAGAAGAGGCAAAAACAAATCCTGCAAAGATTAAAAAAATGTCTGTAGAGTTGCAACGTGAGGCGAAACACTTTAACCGTGACAAAAGTATAAATAGACAGAAAATGCTCTTTGAAGTAGAAAATCTCGGTCTTACTCTTGGAGATAAAGAGTTACTCAAAAACTTTACAACTCGCATACTCCAAAAAGATGTTATAGCCATCGTTGGACCAAATGGTAGTGGAAAATCAACTCTACTCAAAGCTCTACTTGGACGTTTAGAGCCAACTCAAGGAACTATTAAAAGAGGAGAATTCAAGGTTGGTTACTTTGACCAGCATCGCGAACTTTTAGATGATAGTAAAAACCTTATTGAGACTTTTTGTCCTCATGGTGGGGATAGAGTAAGTGTAAGAGGGGCTGACCTTCATGTCTATGGTTACCTCAAAAACTTTCTCTTTCCTCGTGAATTTTTAGAGAAAAAAGTTGGAGTACTGAGTGGTGGAGAGAAAAACCGTGTAGCCCTCGCCCTACTCTTTACAAAAGATGTAGATATTCTCATCCTAGATGAGCCGACAAATGACTTAGATATTCCTACTATCAACATCTTAGAGGAGCAACTCACAAACTTCTCAGGTGCTGTTATCATAGTAAGTCACGATAGATATTTTGTGGATAAAATCGCCAAAAAACTCTTTATCTTTCAAGCAGATAAAACTATAGAGGAGTCACATCAGCAGTATAGTGAGTATCTTGACCTTGAAAAAGAGCTTAAAGAGCTTGACAATATGGAGAGAGAATCTCTCACTAAGATAGAAAAACCTAAAGTAATAAGTGAAAAACCTAAACAGATTAAAATAACTTTTAAAGAGAAGATGGCCTTAGAGAAACTTCCTCTTGAGATAGAAGCACTAGAACTTGAAATAGAGGAAAAAAACAGCTGTTTAGCTAATCCTAAATGTTATGAAGAGATAGGCATCTCAGCACTTGCACAAGAGTTAGCTAAGATTGAAGAGATTTATGAAGAGAAGATGGAAGAACTTTTCGCCATTGAAGAGAAAGTAGAGATACTCTCTACTTAATAGTCATAACTTAAAGAGACCATTCCAACACTATTTTGACCTTCAGGAGATAATGTTAATGTTGCAGCATTATACTCTTGATA
>CAZTNH010000147.1:0-3620 GCA_964615395.1 uncultured Sulfurimonas sp. | reverse complement strand
ATGGTAATAGTGTCGATATAGATGTTGAGACAACAGAGATGAGTAAAAACTCCATCATGTTTAATGCTCTCATAAGTGCTATGAAAAAAGATGCAATGATTTACAAAAGTGTAATCGAAGCATCACAAAAATTAAGCTAAGGGTAAAGTTATGAGTAATTTTTTAAATGGTCTTGATATATCAGGTTATGGTCTTTCAGCACAAAGAGTCCGTGTAAACACTATCTCTAGCAATATCGCAAATGCTCAAACAACAAGAACTGAAGAGGGTGGACCCTATCGTCGTAGAGAGGTTGTATTTCGTTCTATAGATTTTAATACAGAGTACAATAAAGCACTTGAAGGCATGACAAACAGTAGTCCTTATGAAGATCCTTTAGATGAGGGTACATTTGGTGAGACTGTGGATCCTGCTATTATGAGTGTAATTGTAGATAAAATAGTACGAGACGACTCAAAACCAAAGATGAAATTTGAACCAAATAATCCTGATGCAGATGCAAAAGGCTATGTTGCGTACCCAAATATTAATCCTGTGATAGAAATGGCCGATTTAGTAGAAGCGACTCGTTCATACCAAGCAAATGTTGCGGCATTTCAGGCGAGTAAAGATATGGCAAACAGCTCTTTAACGCTACTACAATAAAAAATTATAATATAGAAAGAGAAAACATTTATGAATAACATAAACAGCTTAACTACTCTCGGAACTGCTGACCTACTAAAACAGAAAGGTAATAGTACACCTTCTAATGGTGGTGCACAATTCGCAGATCAGTTAAAATCAGCACTAAACGAGGTTAATGAACTTCAAGTTGACAAAGAAGTTGCTGTAGCTGACATTGCCACTGGGCAAGTAAAAGATCTTCACCAAGCGGCTATTGCCATTGGTAAAGCCGAGATAAATATGCAGTTAATGCTTGAGATAAGAAATAAAGCACTCAGTGCATACAAAGAGTTAGGTAGAACACAGTTATAACTCATGGTTAACCACAATAAAAGTAAGAAGATTCTTCTTCTCTATGCACTTATCACTTTGGGCTTCCTTATATTTTTAGGTGTAATGCTTGTAAATGTAGTAAAACCTCGTCATCTTCCCTCTCTTACAGCTAAAGAGAGTTCTCGTGCACAACGTGGGAGTATCATTTCAGCAGATGGTTTTCACATTGCCACAACAAAAAAACTCTACAAAGCAGTCGTAAATACTCGTTATATTGATCCAGACAAAAAAGAACTTTTTATCCAACTTTTTCATATCTACTCAAATGTAAGTGTCAAAGAGATAAAAAAAAGACTCTCTAAACGAAAGGGAGTTGTTGTTCTTAGTTACAATATTCCAGAGATTCAAGCTCACTACCTTAGAAAACTAGCACGAGAACTTCGACGTTTTAAAGTTTTTTTAGAACTTAAAAGCTCAAAAACAGGACTTCGTTCTATCCATGGACTCAGTATTTTAGAGAGTGGAGAGAGTCGTGAATACCCTTATGGAAATCTACTTACACCAGTTATTGGCTACACTCATAAGATAGAAGATGATGGTTACACTTCTATAAGTGGTGTCAAAGGAATAGAGAAGCGTTTCGATGAAGAACTCCATGCTAGACAGAATGGGTTTAGCCGTGGAAAACGAGATGTTAATGGCTATATCATTTTAAATAAAGATAGTTTTACAAAACCAAAAATAAATGGTTTAGATGTAAAACTCACAATACCCGTTGCTCTTCAGATAAAAATAGAGAGAATGCTTGATAAAATGAAAAAAGAGTTACGTGCTAAACAGATAATGATAGCTATTATGAACTCTAAAAATGGCAATATTTTAACCCTAGCCTCTTCAAATAGATTTCTTCCAAAATCTATCAAAAGAAGTGACTACCCATCCCTTAATATAGGAATGATTGAGTATAGTTTTGAGCCAGGGAGTGTTATAAAACCTATAACATTTTCACTTTTACTAGAAAGAAATCTTATAAATCCTTATGATCTTGTTAATGGTCACAATGGTCGCTATAAACTCGGCTATAAAATCATCACAGATGAGCATAAATTTGACTGGCTCTCTGCTGAAAATGTTATAGTTTACTCCTCAAATATAGGAATAGCACAACTAGCACAAAAACTTACAGGTCAAGAGTTTCATGACGGTTTAAAAAAGTTTGGTTTTTCAGAAAAATCTACCCCTGATTTAATCTATGAAAGAGTAGGTTCAGTCCCTAGTGCTAAAAGACTCCATAACAAAATATACAAGGCTACTTGTGCTTATGGTTATGGGATAGAGGCAAACCTTATGCAACTTTTAAGAGCATACTCTGTATTTAATAATAGCGGTCGAATGGTATATCCTCGACTTGTAGATAGTCTTATAGAGAACAATGGACAGATAGAAACAATGCCTTATGAAGAACAACTGCAGGTGATAAAAAGTTCTACAGCACAAAGAGTCAAACAGATTTTGATAAAAACTGTAAACAAGGGAACAGGTAAAAAAGCTAGAACAGCTGGTCTAATCATAGGTGGGAAAACAGGAACAGCTCATATAGTTGAGAAAAAAAGATATGTAGGTAAATACAACACTGCATTTATGGGTTTTGCAGATGATACTACTCACCAATACTCTATTGGGGTAGTAGTAGTTCAGCCTAAAAAGAGTCAGTATGCTTCACAAACTGCTGTTCCAGTCTTTAAAAAAGCTGTGGATATTATGATAGAGGATGGATACTTAAAGCCAAATATTGTCAAGTAGTCTTGTCTCGCCTACAACTGCTTCAACTAAAATGATTGTATCGCCTATTTTAACCTCACTAATTATCTCAAAATGGCGATTGAGTATCTCTACATAACCTATCTCTAAGGGTTTTAATATTTTATACATCGACTCTTTTATCATCTTTGTATCAAGGTTTCCCCTACTTACAAATATTGAAGCACTATAAAGAGCTTTTGATATTTTTAATGCCTCTTCTCTCTGCTCTTTTGAGAGATAGATATTTCTACTACTTAGGGCAAGTCCATCACTTTCACGGACTGTATTTACCGGTACAATAGTCACATTCATAAAAAGCTGTTTTACCATAAGAGTAATTAAGTTTAGTTGTTGAGCATCTTTTTTACCAAAGTAAGCATAGTCTGGATTTACAATGTTAAAGAGTTTATTTACTATACTCAAAACTCCATCAAAATGCCCAGGTCGGGTAGCACCCTCTAGGACAAAACCCCTTACATTTGGAGCGACAACCCTTACTTCATCTTCACCATACATCTCGGAAACATCTGGTAAAAAAACAACATCAACACCTGCAAGTTCACATATCTTTTTGTCAGCCTCATCACGGGAAGGATATTTATCTAAATCTTCACCCTTTAAAAACTGTGTAGGATTCACAAAGATTGAAACAACAACAAGACTACACTCCTGCTTAGCAGTTTTTATAAGAGAGAGATGACCATCATGAAGAGCACCCATAGTAGGAACATAGCCAATACTCCCATCTTTAGTCCTAAGATAATTTTTTAACTCATCTGCCTTACTTATAATCTTCATTTTAAGCCCCTTTTGTATATAATCAGCATTATACTATACTGGACTTTATTTATGGATAACTACGAATATACTGAACTACT
>CAZTNH010000146.1:0-3626 GCA_964615395.1 uncultured Sulfurimonas sp. | reverse complement strand
GTAAAAAAGAGCTTGAAGTGTATGACTATATTACTCTTAAAGAGTTTGATGAACTCAATGCTCTAAGAACTGCTGAGAGAAAAGGGATTGAAAAAGGTATACAAAAAGGAATAGAGAAAGGAATAGAAAAAGGTATAGAGAAAGGTATAGAAAAAGGAATTGAGAAAGGAATTTACCAAGAAAAAATCAATATAGCCCTAAATGCAATAGAAAATAATCTTGATGATAGAACCATAGCTCTTTTAACAGGATTGAGTATAAAAGAGATATCGGAACTTAGATAACAGAGGATTTTTTACGCTCTCGATTTAAATTTTGAGAAAAATCATCTATAAAGCTAGATTTAGCTAAAATATTATAAATATAAGGCAAGGAGATTCTTATACAATTTTATATTGAACTATTGACGATTTCATTTGTATCATACATGTTTGTGAAGATTATCATAAAGTATTCTCATTTTCTCGATTTGTATGATGTTCCAAATGAGCGTTCTCATCACTGTAGTGTAACACCGAGTGGTGCAGGGATAGGTTTTATTTTGGCTTTTTTTATAGCTGTTATTGGATTTGAATTTTCTATATTTTTAGAATTTTGGTATATATTTTTAGCTATTTTTACTGTTTTTGCAGTAGGTGTTTATGATGATAGAAATGATGTTTCTGCTAGGTTGAAATTTCTTGTTATATTTTTCGCTGTATTTATTTTATGGCTTAATGGTCTCTCTATAAATACTTTAGGGATTTGGTATGGTTATAACATAACACTTTTTCCTCTCGTAGCACTTCTTTTAAGTATGTTCGCTATCTCTGGGTTTACAAATGCACTCAACCTTATAGATGGAATAGATGGTTTATCTAGTTCTGTCTCTCTTGTGATTTTACTCTTTTTTACTTTTATAGGGTTTGAGTATCATGATACTCTCATCATTATTCTTTCTACTTTTACTATGGCAACTATTAGTGGATTTTTAGTTTGGAACTGGAACCCTGCTAAAATTTTTATGGGAGATAGTGGAAGTTTAACACTTGGGTTTATCATAGGAGTTATATCTATGTTGTCTCTTAATTATATCCATCCTATAGCTATTCTCTATTTAGCTGCTATCCCTATCTTAGATACTCTTGTTGTTATGGTAAGACGCATACGAAGAAAAAAGTCTCCATTTTCACCTGACAAAACACATATTCACCATATAATGGTAAAGTTTTTTGATATGAATGTTAAGAAGACTGTTGTTTTTTTAGTGATTATGCAAATTGTTTTTTCTTCTATAGGTTATATTATTTTAGATTCTATAAACAATGGAGGAAATAGCAATATCGCACTATTTTCTCTTTTTGGATTTGGATTTATGTTCATAATCTTTTATATGATTTTTACTGGCATCAAAAAACGTCAAATAGTTTTGGATAAAATATGAAATGGATTCTCATATTTATTTTGCTCACTGTAACACTCTTTGGAGTAGTAGATATAAATAATGCTTCAGCAGAAGAGTTGACACTACTGAAGGGTGTTGGAAAAGTTAAAGCAGAAGCTATAGTTACTTATCGTAAAGGTCACTGTTTTAAAAAAGTAGATGATATTGTCAAAGTAGAAGGTATCGGAAAGAAGACTTTAGAAAAGAACAGAAAAAATTTGCAAGTTAGTAGTTGTAAAAAATAATATTGTAAAAGAGGTAATACAGATGACATTTGCAGACCCAAAAAATGATTTAGCCTTTAAAAAAATATTTGGTGATGAAAACCATAAAGATATACTTATATCTTTTTTAAATGCTACACTAGATTTTAAAAATCAAAAAGCCATAGTAGATGTAACCCTAGCCAATCCTTATCAAGTTCCTCGTATTCCAGAACTCAAAGAGACTATACTTGATATAAAAGCAACAAATAAAGAGGGCGAAAACTTTATAGTAGAGATGCAAAAAAAAGATTTGGGTGATTTTACTAAAAGAAGCCTCTACTACACATCAAAAGCTTATGTAGCTCAACTCCCAAAAGGAAATAACTATACTATACTAAAAAAAGTTTATTTTATAGGGATACTTAACTTTAATATCTTTGAAAATGAAAATTATGTCTCAAGACATCTTATAATAAACCAAGAGACAAATACTCAAGATTTAGATGATTTTGAATTTACCTTTATAGAACTTCCAAAATTCAATAAAGAACTAAATGAATTAAACTCTATTTTAGATAAATGGATATATTTTTTAAAAAATGCTTCAACTTTTACTATGATTCCAAAAGAGTATCACACTATAAAAGAGTTTAAAACAGCCTTTGATATAGTGACACAAACAGCATGGAATGCAAAAGAGTTAGAAGTATATGAGTATATGGCACTCAAAGAGTTTGATGAGATAAATGCTCTTATGACTGCTGAACGAAAAGGGATGGAGAGAGGTTTAGAGAAAGGCATGGAGAACAAAACCTTAGAGATAGCAAAAAACTCTATCAGTAAAGGTTTAGATAACGAGACTATATCAATCATCACAGGTTTAGATGAAGAAGTTGTTCAAAGTTTAAGATAGATATCTTCTTCAATGAAGCTAATACAGTTTATTCAAAATTTAGATAAAATAGCATTACTAAATAAGTTTCAATATAAAAAGGTCAAATCATAATGAATGAGAGCAAAAATTTTTTACAGAGTATAGTTTCTGAGGACTTGAAGTCAGGGAAGTATAAAGAGATAGTGACACGGTTTCCTCCTGAACCAAATGGTTTTCCTCATATTGGGCATGCTAAGTCCATCTTTATAAACTTTGGGATTGCTAGGGACTATCAAGGTCACTGTAACCTCCGTATGGATGACACTAACCCCACAAAAGAAGATACGAAGTATGTAGAGGCACTTAAAGATGCTGTTGAGTGGTTAGGGTATGAGTGGGATGGAAATGTTCGTTTTACTTCTGACTACTTTACTCAGATACATGAGTATGCTATCAAACTCATCAAAATGGGTAAGGCATATGTGGATAGTCTTCCTGAAGAGGATATTCGTGAGTATCGAGGGAGTGTTACTGAGGCAGGAAAGCGTAGTAAGTTTGCTGATAGAACAGTAGAAGAGAACTTAGACCTTTTTGAGCGAATGAAGAAGGGTGAGTTTAAAGAGGGTGAGCATATCCTCCGTGCGAAGATAGATATGTCTGCACCAAATATGAAACTAAGAGATCCACTTCTCTATCGTATACGACATATTGAGCACTTTAGAACAGGAAATGAGTGGGCTATCTACCCTATGTATGACTTTGCACACTGTCTCTCTGACTACATCGAGGGAGTGACACACTCTATCTGTACCTTAGAGTTTGAAAACAATCGTGATATTTACAACTGGGTACTTGATACTTTAGAGTTAACACCTCCTCGTCCTTATCAGCATGAGTTTGCACGTCTTGGGATTAACTATACTGTTATGAGTAAACGAAAACTTTTAGAGCTTGTTGAGGGTGGTCAGGTAAGTGGCTGGGATGATCCTCGTCTTCCTACTATCGCAGGGTATAGAAGAAAAGGGTACACGCCAGAAGCTATCTTGACTTTTTGTGATCAGATAGGAGTAGCAAAAGCGAACTCCATGGTAGATGTAGCACAGTTAGAGTTCTGCATCAGAGA
>CAZTNH010000145.1:0-3633 GCA_964615395.1 uncultured Sulfurimonas sp. | reverse complement strand
ATAAAAGTAACTGAAAACATCTAGTTGTTCGCTTTTGGAATAAGGTTATTATTTTTTAATATAGCTTGTATACCCTTAGTCGCTGTAACATCAGTAGGGATAACCTTACGACCCTCTTTGAGTTTGACTAAAGCAGAGATGATAACTCTATCTCCATCTTTAAGACCCTCTTTAATACTTACATAGTATTTACTTGTGTAGTCTGTTTTTATATCTGCTCTTTTTATTGTGTTGTTTTTATCTACAATATAGACAAAACTACCAAGTTGGTCATTAAAAATAACTTCAGGGGGAATCATAAGAAACTTGTACTTATCATTGATAAAAAGGTTTACATATACAAAAGTCCCGGGAAGAACTTTTTTTTCTCTGTTTTGTATAGTTGCACGCATTGAGATAGTTGAAGTAAGAGGGTCAACTATGTTGTTAGAAAAATCTACATAACCATTAAGTCTAATCTCCTGAGAACTTCCAGCTACACTTATAAAAGCATCAGGTCGCTCTTTATTTCTATATTTTTGAAAGAGTCTTACATCTTTTTGGGATGGAGAGAAGTAAGCATAGATAGGGTCTATTTTTACTATAGTTGTTAAGAGTGTAGATTCCCCTTGACCTACAAGGTTCCCAACATCTACACGTCTCGCACTAGCATTTCCACTAATAGGTGCGGTAATAGTTGTATAACTCAGTTGTAATTTTGCTCGATTTATCTCAGCACTATCACCAGCAATAGCAGCTTTAAGTCCTGCTTGTTGTGCTTGATACTGTTCAAGTGTAGCACGTGGTGCTAAACCCTCATCAACAAGTGGTTTATATCTGTTTACATCTGCTGTTGCTAGTGCTAGAGAAGCCTCATCCTGTGCTTTTTTTGCCTTTGCAGCATTAAGAGATGCTAGATATTCTCCCTTTTGAATTTGAAAAAGTTTTTCTCCTTTTTTTACAAACTCCCCATCTTTAAAATAGATCTTTTCAAGAACTCCCGATACTCTTGTTTTAACATCTTGTGAACTACTAGCCTTTGTCATTCCTGTAAACTGTTTCCAAATAGGAACAGGCTCTTTTTTTACTTTTATGATATTGACTTTAAGAGCTGGTATCTCTTTTTTTACTTTTTGTGTCTTTTCTTTAGAACATGCACTAAAGAGAAGAAGAGAGGAGAGAAAGAAAATATTGAGTATTTTTGATGATTTCAGCATAGGAAGTAACCTTTTAAAGATGAATATATTTTAAAAGATTATATCATATTAAGAGGCTTATTACTTTTAATACCTTGCTAAATTATAGTAAACATTATACCTTATAAGTGTTTTCTCTTTAGGGTGTGGATAACGACTATAAGCATACTCAATAGTCTCTTTAGTTGTGTCATCCAAAACATAGTAACCACTTTTAGAGAGAAATTTAAAATCTGTCATGTCACCATTTGGATGAAGATAAAACTCTACAACATTACTACGATTAACATTTAAGTCACGAGGAAGATTTACTCTTGCAACACGTGTTAAGACCTGTTGTGTAATTCTTCTCATAACCTCTTGATTGTCAATGATATACTGCTGTTGCCCTGGAGTCAGTTTTCCAAACTCTTCACCATATAACTCTTTGATATTTTGGCTAATATTTCCACCTGAAGTTGATGATTTTTTTGTCTGTTTTTTCTCTTGTTTAGATTTATCTTCAAACATCCAAGCCATAGGGTCTTTCTTCTTTACTTTTTTAGTTTTATTGATATCTTTTTTCTCTATTAGTGGAATATATGGCTTAGTAGGAGGGAGTGGCTCTACTTTTGGCTTAGGTTTTGGTGTTGGTTTAGCTTTTAGCTTTGGTTTAGGTTTATTAAGAACTGGTTTTTTACGAGGTTTTTTTGGTTCAAATTTTACAGGTGGTCTGTTTGGTTTTACTATTTTTTTAAGTTGACTTCCCTTGGGCATAGGAGGTGCTATTTTCTGAGGTTTAGGTTTCTTCTTATTTAGACCAGACTCTTTATGCTTTTTTGGAAGGTCTTTAAGAGAGATTTTTATCTTCTGCTCCTCTTGTTGTGCAGGTTTTTTTATCTCAGGTGTGATTAATCCTAAAATCCAAAAAACAAGGACTAGAACTAGATGAACTAAAAGGGCAATAGCAAGGGCAAAAGTTGATCTATTCAAATATTATTCCATAATTATTAAATTTTAGAGATTATACCAAATCAATATTAATAGTACTTAGATATAATTAGAAAAACAATTATTGAGGTCATGATATTATGAGTAGAGAAGCATCAAATAGAGCATTTAGTGAAGCACAGAGTTTAATTCCAGGAGGAGTTAACTCTCCTGTAAGAGCATTTAAAAGTGTTGGTGGAACACCGATTTTTATCGCAGAGGGTGAGGGTGCTTACCTAAGTGATGTAGATGGAAACAGGTATGTTGATTTTGTTCAGTCTTGGGGTCCACTTATTTTTGGTCACCGTGATGAGGCTATTGAAGCTGCTGTTATTAATGCAGTGAAACATGGACTATCATTTGGTGCACCTACAGAGGCTGAGACAGAGTTAGCAAAACTTGTAGTGGGCTTTTTTGACTCTATAGATAAGGTTCGTTTTGTATCTTCTGGAACGGAGGCTGTTATGTCAGCTATCCGTTTAGCTCGTGGTTTTACTGGTCGTGATGATATTGTAAAATTTACTGGTTGTTATCATGGGCATAGTGACTCTCTTTTAGTAGAAGCTGGAAGTGGTGCTGCAACTTTTGGAACACCATCAAGCCCTGGTGTTCCTGCTGACTTTACAAAGCATACTCTTTTAGCTGAGTATAACAACATAGAGTCAGTAAAAAAATGTTTTGAAAACTCTTCAGATATAGCTTGTGTTATCATAGAACCAATCGCTGGAAATATGGGATTTGTTCCTGCTGATAAAGAGTTTTTACATGAACTTCGTAAACTTTGTGATGCACATGGTACACTTCTTATCTTTGATGAAGTTATGAGTGGTTTCCGTGGAACTATCAATGGAGCTGAGAGTATAACTGGTGTTACGCCTGACATCCTTACTCTTGGAAAAGTGATTGGTGGTGGTATGCCTGTTGGTGCATTTGGTGCAAGAGCAGAGATTATGGCGATGTTATCTCCTGAGGGTCCAGTCTATCAAGCAGGGACACTTAGTGGAAATCCAGTAGCGATGGCAGCAGGATTTGCAGCCTTAACTAAGTTGAAGAAAAATGCTAGAGTAATGGGTGTTTTAGAAGCTCGTGCTAAAAGATTAGTTTCTGGTATGCAAGAGGCCGCTGCTGAGCAGGGTATAACAATGCAGACAGATGTAAGAGGGAGTATGTTTGGTTTCTTTTTTAATGAAAAACCAGTGAAGAACTTTGCAGATGCTTGTAATTCTGATGCAGAGATGTTTGCTGCATTTCATTCAAAAATGCTTGATGCTGGTTTTTACTTCGCTTGTTCACTTTATGAGACAGGTTTTATCTCTACAGCTACTACTGATGAGATGATTGAAGATACAATCAAAGCTGCAAGTAAAATCTTTAAAGAGATAAAGAATGGCTAATGAAAAAGAGGAGAGAAAACCTCGAATAAAACCTATCATAGAAGCAGCAGATAGTCTCTCTCTTGGAATCTCTATGGTTGTAGCGGTTCTTATGG
>CAZTNH010000144.1:0-3715 GCA_964615395.1 uncultured Sulfurimonas sp. | reverse complement strand
ATCTGTTTTTTCTTTAATATATTTTTCTTTTTTATAGTCTATTTGATAGTGGTCAATAATTAGTAAATCTATATTTAACTTTTTTATAAGCTTCACAAGTTCTTTTTTTGAATTTGATTTTAGATTTTTTACTTTATATCCAGCTTCCAATATTTTATGATTTATATTTCCATCTAAGTTTTGTGTAGCAAAAATTATGTTTGCATTTTTATACTTTGAAGCTAAAACTAAATCACGCATGATATGCCCTAAGCCTATTTTAGATGATGAGTCTGCTCTAAAAAGTATTGTTTGAGTATTTATTGACATGTTTTAACTCTTTTGGTATAATGGTAGGTGAAATTCGACATCTAGTCGCTCCCCTTTTTTTCTGAAAGAGGGGTTACCACTTCACAAAACCTTTCAACTAATTTATTAAACTCATTTTTGCTTAACTTTGCTAACTTATATTTGATACGTTTAGAGTCAAATGTTTTAGACTGTAGTAAAAGTGCTGTATTCTCTCTTTGTTTAAAAGTAATTTTATGAAAGAAAAATCCATTTTTTTCTTGTGAACTTAAAGGTACACCTAAAAAAAGATTTTTACTAAACTTTTTAAGAACTACTACTGGTCGTAGAAATTCTTCTCCTTTTCCATACTGCTCATATCCGATATTTTGTCCCATGGATATAAAGAGAATATCTCTTTCTCCAAATAGTATTGGTTTTCTTATTTCAATGGCTTGTTTTAACTCATTCCATTTATCATATGAATTTTTATGAAAAAGCTTATATAGTTTTTCAGCTCTATTCCAATCTTCAAGAGTATCTATATCTTGAACTAAATGTCTTGGTAAAACAATAGGAATAGAATCTTTCCCAAACATAATTTCATTTGATTTTTGGTTTGTTTTCATCCAGTAGAACTGCCCTGCGTCTTGATAAGCTTCTTCTAAGTCTTGACTTCTACTTTGATAATACTCTGGAGTAAACATTTCACATCTACCATTGGTATTTAGTTTAAAAGTTCTTTGTATTGGAAATGGCATTGAGGTGGCACTAAATGTATTTAGTGCATCACTATTGATAAGTTCTTTATAGCCTTGTATTAGGTATTTTTTTTGTAGTAACGGTGCTGTTGCATATATGGTACAAACATATTCATATGATTCACCATTTTCTTCTAGGTACTTTATAGCATGATTTACAACATCAGTTGTTCCTGTGAAATCATCACTTAACTCTGCTGGTCGTATAAAAGGAACTTCAGCACCATACTCTTTTGCTATTTTTGCTATTTCTACATCATCAGTAGAGACTATAACTTTAGAAAATAGTTTTGAAGCAAGTGCAACTTCTATGCTATATGCAATAAGAGGTTTAGCAAAAAAATCTTTTATATTTTTTCGAGGTATTCGCTTGCTTCCTCCACGAGCAGGAATAATAGCTACTGCATTATTCATAATGAGCTACTATTTTGAGGAGAGTATCTGCAACATATTTAGCATCATTCATACTCATAGTTTGATTACAAGGAATAGAAATTTCGGAATTGTAAAAAAGGTTTGCTGCAGGAAGTGAGAACTCTCCAAATATTTCTTTATAAAAAGAGTTTTGGTAGATAGGCTTATAATGTATTTGCACTCCTAAACCACACTCTTGAAGTTCTTTAAAAATTTTCTCTTTAAAAGGGTGCATCTTAGAGTTTAAAAATATAGGATATAAGTGCCTTGAACTTGTACTATGGGAAGCTACCTCTTGAGTTGAAAAATATTTTTTATCTTTAAATCTCTCATTAAAATAGTTTGCTATTTGATTTCGCTGTGCTATAAAGGTATCTAACTTTTTAAGCTGTGAAGAACCAAGTGCAGCGGCAACTTCTGTCATTCGTAGGTTGTAACCCATGCTAAGCATATCTGAATCCCAAAGTTCCTTTTTTATTATGCCATGTGAGCGAAAAAGTCTAAGAGCTTTAGCATACTCTTTATTGTCAGTAAGTACAGCACCACCTTCACTAGTTGTGATAGGTTTTATAGCATGAAAACTAAAGATTGTCATATCTGAAAAAGAACCAATTTTTTTATTTTTTATTGAAGAGCCAAGAGCATGAGAGGCATCTTGTATAACTAAAAGGTTATTTGTTTTTGCTATATTATTTATGATATCTATTTCTACAGGTTTACCAGCAAAATCTACAGGAGCAATAGCTTTTGTTTTTGGTGTTATAAGCTTCTCTATGCATCTTTCATCAATATTACCATCAAGTTTAACATCACACCAGATAGGTTTTGCACCTAAGGCTACAAACATGTTTGAGGTAGCTACAAATGAGATAGGAGTTGTAATAATTTCATCTCCTCGTTCTATGCTACATACACTATATGCTGCATGCAGTGCAGAAGTTGCTGAGTTAAAAGTAACTGCATATTTTGCATCTGTATAGTTACATAAGTTCTCTTCAAACTCAGTTACCTTTGGTCCTTGTGCTAAGAACTTACTTTTAAGCACCTTGAGAACTTCAGCTATATCATCGTCATCAATAAGCTGGGTTGAGTAACTTAACATTTACTCTTCTTCATCTTTAGTGTTTTTTAATTTTTCAAGCAGTTTTGAGTGTGAGAGCCAAATAGTGTTCTCTTTTGAATTGTATTCAAACCCTTGTTTTACAATCTCTCCCTTTTCTCCCAAATTATTTGTTGTAAAGTCAATAGGAGAAGAGAACATAATACTTGGTTTAATTACAAAGTGGTCATGAAACTCTAATGTAAGATGTGAATCATCAAGAGGACACATTACTTCATGTAGTTTTTCTCCTGGTCGAATACCTATTACTTCTTGTTTTAAGTTTGGTGCTATTGCTTTTACCATCTCTGTCATCTTCATTGAGGGGATTTTTGGAACGAAAATCTCTCCTCCTTGCATACGCTTAAAGTTTGTAAGTACAAAATCTACTCCCTCTTGAAGTGTAATCCAAAAGCGTGTCATTTCAGGTTCAGTAATAGGAAGTGATGTTGCCCCCTCTGTTATAAGTTTTTTAAAATAAGGTATTACTGAACCTCTTGAGCCTAAAACATTGCCATATCTAACAACTGAAAACTTTATCTCATGTGAACCTGTTAAGTTATTAGCTGCTACAAATAGCTTATCAGAAACCAATTTTGAAGCTCCATAAAGGTTAGCTGGGGAAGCTGCTTTATCTGTCGAGAGTGCAATAGTATGACTAACACCATTTGCTATACATGCATCTATTACATTTTGCGCACCCATAACATTTGTTTTTATGCATTCCATTGGATTATATTCTGCAATCGGTACATGCTTTAATGCTGCCGCATGTACTACGAAATCTATACCATTCATAGCTTTTTCTAAACGAGATATATCTCTCACATCACCTATAAAATATCTCATACACTTTTGATTATATTTCTGTGCCATTTCAAACTGTTTTAGTTCATCTCTTGAGTAAATAATAATTTTTTTTGGCTTGTATTTTTTTAATATAGTGTGAACAAACTGTTTCCCAAAGCTTCCAGTTCCACCTGTTATAAGTATGTTTTTATTATTTAGCATTTAATCATAACCCTATCTACTTAGATTCAGATATTTTAGCATAAAAATTATTTAAAATGAAATTTAAAATATTTTATGAATTGCCGATATTAGTTTTAATATAGTGTTAAAAGGATTTGTTATGGGTATATCATCACTTGGAGCTGGTTCTAGCATACTTACT
>CAZTNH010000143.1:0-3727 GCA_964615395.1 uncultured Sulfurimonas sp. | reverse complement strand
ATGGCTGATGATGCAGAAAAGACAGAAGAGCCCACCGACAAGAAGATAGAGGATGCCCGAAAAGAGGGAAATGTTCCTAAGTCTCAGGATGCTTCAGGAGTTATGACTCTTTTTGTAGCGATATTAGCTATGTTAATGCTTTTTCCTTTTATGGCAGATCATATGATTCGCCTTTTTAAATACTACTTTTCACTTATAGGGACACCTTTAGATAAAAACTTTATGCTTGATGTTGCTATGGTTACTTTTAAAGAGGGGCTTATAATGGTTCTTCCTTTGGCAGTAGCAGTAGCTGTTGCTGGTATTTTAGCTGCAGTTGCTCAGTTTGGATTTCTATTTACAGTTACAGCAATTCAACCAAAATTCTCAAAAATAGATCCTATCAAAGGCATGAAAAACCTCTTTAGTTTTAAGAAACTTATTGAGGGTACTAAGATTACATTTAAGGCATTTACCACCTTAGGAGTGGGTTTTATCTTTTTCTTTATGTTTATTCAAGAGTTGCCAACTGTAGCACTTTTTAGTCTACCCGATCAACTTGGGTGGTTAAAAGATAAGATGATTATTATTATGCTTGTGATGTTAATGGTTATCTTCGTTTTTGCATTAATTGATATTGTGATTGTAAGAAAACAGTATTTTGATGGTTTGAAAATGTCTAAACAAGAGATAAAAGATGAGATGAAAAATATGGAAGGGGACCCTTTAATTAAAGGGAAAATAAAGCAAAAGCAGATGGAGATTTCACGACAGAGAATGATGTCTGATGTTCCAAACGCCGATGTCGTCATAACAAATCCAACCCATTATGCAGTGGCAATACAGTATAAAGAGGGGACTAATGCTCCTATAGTTGTCGCAAAGGGTGTTGACCATTTGGCACAACAGATTAAAAAAATAGCTAGAGAAAATGAAGTACATATTGTTCAAAACCCTCCTTTAGCTAGAAGTTTATATGCTGAGGTTGAGGTTGAACAGCAGATTCCAGAGGTACTTTTTGGAGCTGTAGCTGAAGTCTTGGCTTATGTATATAAAATGAATAAAAATTAATGAATTTAAGAAAATTGAATAGCTCTTGTTTACTTGTTAACACTATAAGAGTATATAATTTCATAAAAAGATACAATGAACATAGAAAAAATTAACGAAGCTAAACACATATGTATAAGTACAAATAGTGATTCATTTGCCTATGCAAGTGTAATTTATACATATATACTAACTCTTCATAAAAAAGTTTCAATAGTCTCATCAGATGTAGTAGTTGAAAAGTTTGCATTTTTACCTTGGTTCGATAAGGTAAGAAGAGTTGTTCCCTCATCAGTAGAGTTGATAATTGAGTCTGATTTTAAGACTCAAGAGTTATATGATTTTTTTGTTATAAATAAAATCAAGATTAACAAAAAAATGGCAATTGCTCTTTATACAACACTTCTATTAGAGAATAAAAATTTCCAAAATATAGATGATAATGGTATAGTTTTTGCTCAGGCTAAAGAGTTGATAGAACTTGGGGCAGAACATAGAAAATGCCATAAGTATCTGTATAATAGAACTGGCTTAAATATACTAAGGCTTAAGTCTATACTCTTTAAAAATTTTATTTTAAAGAGGAGTGCTACAGAAGTTGAAGTTACTATTTGTGATGATGAACTTCAAGCTGTAGGAGCTAGAATTAGTGATGTCTATCCACTTTTAGAAGAGTTCTTCACCTTAGTAAATGTTAATGAAGTGACATTAATTAAGAGTGATGAAGAGAATAAAATATTAATAAATTTAAAGGAAAAATAATTGTCAAGAAGAAATAAAGGCTCAATAGCCCCACTTATAATAATGCTAGCAGTAGTTGGAGGTTCTTTATTTATCTATTTTTCCTCAATGTTTGAAAGAAATGCTCCTGTAATTTCTATGGAGACTAATGGTTACTGGAATTTGAAAAAACCTCTCTCTTTAACAATCAGCGATGATAGTGGTGTTAAATCATATAAAATAATTATGAAAACCGATAAAGAAGAGAAAATTTTAGAGTATGAAAAGCTTGCAATTCCTCAAAATTTAATCAAACTTGAAGTAAAACCACCTAGAAGTACACACTCAATTAAAGATGAAAATATTGAGATTATCGTTGAGGCAAATGATATTAGTAAATGGAATATGTTTAATGGTAATAATACAAGAGAGGCTTTTAAATTAATTGTAGATAAAAGAAAACCAAACTTAAATATAGTTGCAAACTCTTATAAAATTTCCCGTGGTGGTTCTGCATTGGTTATATTTAAAGCAGAAGATTCTAACTTAGATAAATTATATATTGAAGGAAATAATGGTAAAAAATTTATGCCACAAACATTTTATAAAGATGGTTATTATATCTCTTTATTAGCATGGCCAGTTGTAGATAAAAACTTTAAAGCCACAATAATAGCTACAGATAAAGCTGGAAATATCTCTAGATCTTATGTTCCTCTCTATTTAAAACAGAAAAAATATAGAGTATCAAAAATAAAATTAAGTGATAAATTTTTAAAAGGAAAGATTGCAGAACTTGCTGAAGAGTTTGTTGAAACAGAAGGAGTTGAAGACTCTTTAGAGCAGTTTAAAATCATAAATGAAGATGTTCGTGCTAAAAATGAAGATCTAATTCATAACTTAACACCTAAGGTACCAAGTGAAAAAATTGACAATTTTAAAATGAATAGAATGTATCCTCTTAAAAATGCTCAAGTTGTAGCTCATTTTGGAGATCATAGAAAATACTACTATAATGGACAAAAAGTAAGTGAGGCTTATCATTTAGGTTTAGACTTAGCCTCTAATGCTATGGCTGCAATTAGACCACAAAATTCTGGAAAAGTTATATTTGCAGATGATAATGGACTATATGGAAATATGCTAGCAATCTCTTATGGTTTAGGACTTTATAGTATCTTTGGTCACTGTTCAAGTATTAAAGTAAATGTTGGAGATACAACACAAAAGAGAGAAGTAGTTGCAAATACAGGTAAAAGTGGTTATGCTATGGGAGATCATTTACACTTTGGGGTACTAGTACAAGGTATAGAAGTTCGTCCTCAAGAGTGGATGGATAGACAGTGGATTAAACTTAATATCACTAATGTTATAAAAAGTGCCAAAAGAATTATAGATAGAAATTAAGGGGTTAATATGTATCAGACAACTATTAAAAAAAGTGTTGAATTAGTAGGAATAGGGCTTCACAAAGGCTCTCCTGTTAAACTTCGCTTAGAACCACTTGAATCAAATAGTGGTATAGTATTTTACAGATCGGATGTGGATGTTTCTATCCCTCTTATCCCTGAAAATGTAGTAGATACTAGAATGGCAACAGTTATTGGAAAAGATAATCATGTTATATCTACAATAGAACATCTTCTTTCAGCAGTTTATGCATATGGTATAGACAATTTGCGAGTAGTAGTTGATGCTGATGAAGTCCCTGTTATGGATGGGAGTAGTGCGAGTTACTGTATGCTTTTAGATGAAGCATGTATAGTAGAACAAGATGTTCCCAAAAAAATAATGCGTATTAAAAAAGATATTGAGATTAAAGAGGGTGAAAAGTATGTAAAACTCTCTCCTTCTCCTGATTTACAATATGATTTTACTATTAAATTTCCCCATCCTGTTATAGGGAAACAAGATTATGTACTGAAATTTACAAAAGAGTCTTATAAAAAAGAGATTTCTCGTGCAAGAACTTTTGGTT
>CAZTNH010000142.1:0-3757 GCA_964615395.1 uncultured Sulfurimonas sp. | reverse complement strand
TTACCCTTTAGTGGTTCAAAGATAAATTGGTATTCTTTTTGGATAGGTACTTAGTTACCTCTTTTCATAACACTTTAAAAACTAAATTTATTAGATATAATAATATAAATCTTAGTGGAAATGATAAATGATAAAAAAAGTATCAATTAAAACAAAACTTTTAATTATAGTCTTCACTATAATAGCTACTATTACAATATTTTTAACCATTCAATCCGTAAACACCATCAAAACATTAGCAAACCAAAATATAAAACAATTTACAAAAGAGGTTATGGATGAGAAAAAAAAGTCTTTAAAAAACTATGTAGATATGGCAAAAGGTATCTTACAACTCTATAAGAATAAAATCACAAAGGAGAGTACACCTGAAGAGATTGCAGATATAAAAAAAGATGCCATTAAGGTCATGGATGCCATGACTTATGAACATAATAATGGATATATCTTTGTTTGGAGTTATAAGGGTGTACCTTTGGCGTTTCATCCAAGACCAGATCTCGTTGGGAAACATCTTTTAAACCTAAAAGGTGGTGGAGGAAAATGGGTTGTCAAAGATCATATAGCCAATGCAAAAAAAGGTGGAGGTCACTTCTATACATATAAGTGGAGAACTACAAAAGATGGGAAGTACCAAACAAAAATTTCTTACTCTTTTGGTCTGAATGATTGGGGTTGGTTTGTGGGAACTGGCGAGTATATGGAAAAAGAGATAAAGTTAATCGCTCAAAAAAAAGAACAGTTAGTATTAAATACAGATAAACTTATAGAGAAGATTATCTTTAATGCTATCGTTTTCATACTTATACTGGGTGTTGTTTTTTACTTTCTCTTAGAGAAGATGATTACACAACCACTGAAAAAACTTCAAAATGGACTCAACAGTTTCTTTGATTTTCTGCAAAATAAAACTGAGTATATTGAACCCATCCAGATCAACTCAAAAGATGAATTTTCTGAGATGTCTAACTCTATAAATAACAATATAAAGGTAAGTGCTAAACTACATAATGAAGTTAATCAGTTTAATCAAAATCTTGAAAAGAACATAAGAGAGAGAACTTTAGAACTTAACAATGAAAAAGATAATTTTGAGTATCTTTTTAACAATACAATGGAAGTTATTGCAATTTTTAAAGCTGGAAACTGTATTAATTTAAATAATGCAGGGATAGAACTTTTTAAATTTAAGAATAAAGAATCGGCAATAGGTTTAAATGTATTAGAGTTTATAGCACCTATATCGAGGCAAATAGCAAAAGATTATGTCTTACAAAAACATACACATCATTATGAAGCCTTTGCGATAAAACAGGATGGGGAGATATTTCCAGTATTAATAATGGGACATGCAAAAGAGGGAGAGGATAGAGATATCAGAGTCTCTTTTTTACTGGATTTAACAGAATTAAAAAAGAATGAACAGGCACTAAAGATAGAGAAGAAAAAAGCACAAGAGTCAAACAGAGCGAAGTCGGAGTTTTTAGCAAATATGTCTCATGAGATACGAACCCCTATGAATGGTATCATCGGTATGTCTCACTTAGTTCTTCAAACTTCTTTAAATGAGAAGCAAAAAATGTATGTAACTAATATAGATAGTAGTGCAAGACTACTCTTAAATATTATCAATGATATACTAGACTTTTCTAAGATAGAGGCTGGAAAACTTAAGATAGAGAAGATAGATTTTAGTATGGCATTATTGTTGGAAAATATTAAAACTGTAGTAAGTTTAAAGGCTTATGAAAAAAGTTTAGATTTTATTATGGAGTGTAGTTGTGATGAGGAAAAAATATATTATGGAGATAAGTTAAGAATATCTCAAATCCTTATCAACCTTATTGGAAATGCTATAAAATTTACAAAAACAGGATTTGTAAAAATAAAAATTATTAAAAAACCTCATAATATTTTTAGATTTGAAGTAGAAGATACAGGAATAGGAATAAGTAAAGAACAACAGCCAAAACTTTTCCACCCTTTTGAACAAGCTGATGGTAGTACATCGAAGAAGTATGGGGGAACAGGTTTAGGGCTCTCTATCTCTAAGCAACTTGTAGATCTTATGGATGGTGATATATGGCTGGAGAGTAGAGAGGGGCAAGAGAGTATGTTTATTTTTGAGATTACTCTTCCAAAAGGAAACCCAAAAAATATTAGAGAGAGAAAAATTATAGAGAGTAAAGAGATAGTAGAGATACAAAACTCAAATATTCTTTTGGTCGAAGATAATCTCATTAATCAGGAGATTATAATCGGTCTCTTAGAGGATAGTGGCATACAGATTGAGATAGCAAACAATGGAAAAAAAGCAGTTGAAAAGTTTAAAAAAGGTAAATATGAGTTGATTTTTATGGATCTGCAGATGCCAATTATGGATGGTTATGAAGCTACAAAAATTATAAGAGAACTAGATACAAAAGTACCCATTATAGCCTTAACTGCAAATGCTATGAATGAGGATGTTTTAAAAACACAAGCAGTTGGAATGCAAGAACATCTTAATAAACCTATAGAGATAGAGAAACTCTATGAGGTGCTTTTAAAGTATATAGATAAGAAAGTAGATAATTCGGAGCATAGTGACTCAAAGAAAGATTCGGAAGATTTGTTTGGATTTAAACATATAAATAGTGAAAAAGGTCTCTATCATATGGCAGGGAACAAAGAGTTATATATAAAAATTTTACAAAAGTTTTATAATAACTATAGAGAGATAAGATTAGAAGAGTTAGAGGATCAAGAGTTACAGAGAGTAGCACATACTATAAAAGGTTTAAGTGCAAATATCGGGGCAATTGCTCTGAGTGTAATTTCAAAAAAGATTGAAGAGAGTTTGGATAAAAATCTCTTTTCAGAGTTTTATGAAGAGTTAACACTTGTAATGAAAGAGTTGTCTCATCTTCCTAGTAAAGAAGATAATCCACAGGGTAGTATGGTTTTAACTCAAGTTAAAAAAGAGGAACTTTTTACTGCCCTTAAAGAGTGTGCAAAAAGAAGAAGGTCAAAAATATGTAAAGAAGTTTTAGAGGAGTTTAGGAACTATAGGTTAGAGAGTGAAGATAGAGAACTTTTTCTAAAGATAGAAGAGTCTATTAATAAGTATAGATATAATGAAGTGCTTGAGATACTTTAAAATATGATATAATACTCTTAAAAGTACTATAAAGGATACTCTTATGACTGTAACTGCAAATGATGTAAAACAGAGAGGTGTCTCTCTCTTTGGCGAACTTTTAGAGAAGTTTGATGAGATAGTTGTTAATGTTCGTGGTAAAAAGAGGTATGTAGTGATGGATATAGAACGCTACAAAGAGCTTCGTGCCTTAGAGTTGGATAATGCTTATAGAGAAGTAATGGCAGATGTGGAGAGAGGAGATTATAAGGTTTTAACGGCTAAAGAGCACATGAAGAGCCTTAAAGAAGATTTGAATGTATAAACTTATTGAGACCACTAGCTATGGAAAAAAGATTAGAAAGTTTTTAAAAAAACATCCAAATATATTTAGTAAATATGAAAAAACGATTTTCTTTTTAGAACAAAATCCTCACCATCCATCTCTAAGACTTCACAAACTCAAAGGTTCTCTTAGTGAATACTACTCTATTTCCATAGATATGGAGTATAGAATTATTATAGACTTTATCATTGTAGATAATGTGATTTATTTGATCGATATCGGTTCACATGATGAGGTTTATTAGATGGAATTAAATTTCTTAAAAAAAAGATTGGAAGAAGAATGCTAAAATT
>CAZTNH010000141.1:0-3765 GCA_964615395.1 uncultured Sulfurimonas sp. | reverse complement strand
ACATCTGTAGCTGTATTTATGAAGTATGTAAAACGTTCATAATCCTCACTTAAAATATCATTCATTCCTCTAAGAGACTTAACCATTTGTATCCTTTTATATAAGTGTGTAAGGATACCATTTTTTAGCTTTTATTTCTTTGTGATATAATCCAAATAATGTTAAAAATAAAAAAAATATTTTCTAAATTAAAAAACAGTTTTAAAGAGGAGAGAGGCTTACTTGAGTCTGGAGAAGTTTTGCAAAAAAACTTTTCCACTACAGTAGCTTTTAAATATCTTGCAAATCTTCCAATAATAGAAGTAGAGATTGATGCTCAAAAATATAAGTTTTTATTTGATACGGCAGCTTTAAGTGTTGTACCTACAAAACTGATCAAGAGTAATCTACTCAAACCATTAGAGAGCATAGAGATAAGTGACTCTCAAAATACTCTAAGTGATAAAAATCTCTACACTCTATCCTCTCTAAAGCTTGGAGGTTTAGAGTTTTGTGATTTTGCTGTAGTGACTCACGATTTTGACACTGAGTTACCTCTTTCATGTTTAGAGATAGATGGTATCTTTGGATATAACTTTTTAAATGCTTTAGTTACACAGATAGATTACCAAAATCAAGAGATACATTTTTTTCATAAAGTCCCATCCACAAAGGGTTTTACAAAGCTTCCACTTCTCTTTGATGGTTTGAGTGGTCCTAGGTTTGAGATAAACTTCGCATTTAGAAATATACTTCTAACAGTAGATACTGGGAAAAACGATGGTATCTCCCTCTCTGTTAATGATGAGTTTGGCTCTTTTAATGAGTATAACTACGAAATGAGAGAGACTTCAGGACTCTTTATGAGCTCTTTTAATGGGCTTAAAGAGTACTCTAAAGAGAGAAACTATCTTGTCAAAGATTTTAAAATCACTCCAAAGATTGAGATAGAGAGTTATCCTGTAAGTCTAAACGCCAGCTCTTTGAGCTTGGTTGGAAATGATTTTTTGCAAAATTTTGATATGATACTAGATTTTAGAGAGAAAAAGCTCTACCTTAAAAAGCACTCAGAGGCTATCTTAAAGCGCAAGTTTTACAAAAGTTTTGGTTTTTTTATGCACTGGAGTGAGAAAGAGAAGCTCTATATCTCTGCATTGACAGAGGGACTCTCTGCTCAGTGTGCTGGTTTGGAGATAGGAGATAGGATTTTGGCATTGGGGGAGAGAGACAGTTATGATTTAAGCTCTAAAGAGTATTGTCAGATATTTTTAGAGCTTAATAGTTCTCTCTCCTCATCAAAAGAAGAGTTAGAGATTACAGTCAAAAACGACACAACAATAAAACGAGTTATACTCAAAAGGAATACAATAGATGAGATTTAAAGATTTACAACTAGAGAGCAAGATACTCAAAGCTCTTGATGAGAAGAAGTTTCAAACGCCAACAGCTGTTCAACAAAAAGTTATTCCTCTTGTTTTAGAGATGAAAGATGTTATGGCTCTCTCTCAAACTGGGAGTGGAAAGAGTGCGAGTTTTGTTCTACCAGTTTTGCAACTCTGGAGTAAAAACCGAGACAATACTAAAAAGGGAAAGATAAAAGTTTTAGTGTTGACTCCTACAAGAGAGCTTACTCTTCAAGTAGCTTCGGCGTTTAGTGAGTTTGGGAAATATCTCCCTAAAAAGCCTCAGGTTGTGAGTATCATCGGTGGAGAGAAGATAGGCGAACAGCTTTTTGAGATTCAAAAAGGGTGTGATATTTTAGTCGCTACAAGTGGGCGTTTTTTAGATGTACTGAGTAAAAAACAGATGAACCTCTCTCATATAGAGCATTTTATCTTAGATGAGGCAGATAAGATGCTTGACTTAGGTTTTGAGGAGGAGTTAGAGGCTATTTTAGAAGCTATTCCTGCTAAACGCCAAAACCTTATGTTCTCAGCAACTTACCCGCAAAAGATGCAAAACATCGCAGCGAAGATAACAACTACTGCCGTAGAGGTAAAAATAGAGTCAGAGACTCAGGTTGTTGAGAGTATAAAACAGAGAGTTATAAACGTCAATCGTGAAAATCGCGGACCACTTTTAAGAGCACTTTTAAAAGAGAACAACTGGCGTTTAGTACTTGTCTTTATGGCAAACAAGAGAGCGACAGATAACATCGCTGAGAAGTTTAGAAAACATGGTATTCAAGCAGCTTCATTTAATGCAGACCTTGAACAAGATGTGCGAAACGATACACTCGCAGCATTTAAAGAGGCTAAGGTAAATGTTCTTTTTGCAACAGATATCGCTGCTCGTGGACTTGATATAGATGACATAGATTGTGTTATAAACTACGACCTGCCTCGTTCTCCTGCTGACTACATCCACCGAATAGGGCGAACAGCAAGAGCAGGGAAGTCGGGAGTTTCTATCTCTTTTATAGACTATGAGACAGAATCACATTTTAAACTTATAGAGAAAAGAAGTGAGATAAAACTTCCTCGTGAGAGCATTAAAGGTTTTGAGTTGCTAGGCGAAGTACCAAAAAAGGTAAAAGGTTCAGCCCCAGTAAAAGGGAAGGGAAAGAGTAAAAAAGATAAGCTTAGAGAGAAAAAAGCTTTAGAGGAGGCTCAGAACTCTTAAGTTCTATGCCTTAGGTCTATAAACCTTTACATTTTCACAGCTATCATTATCTCGAAGATACTGAGCATGAAGCTGACTCATGATACCTTTTTCACAGTAGAGTAGGTACTCTTTATCTTTTGGAAGTTTAGGGAACTCTGTTTTGAGTTTATGAAAAGGTATCTTTATACTCTCACACTCAGTCTCAATACACTCATCCTCAGCACGAATGTCGATGACTACATACTCTTTGGCGTTTAGATCTTGCACAACTTCAACAGCCTCCAAATTTGTCACATCATCAATAATATCGTGAACATAGATATCTTTTGCATCCTCTACAGCCTTCTCTAAGACTTCATAGTTAAACTGTTTTGCTACTTTTTCCATACGTTTAAAAGAGCCGTGAGTGATAGGGTTTTGGGAGATAACACCACAGTATTCAGGCATACTCTCTGCAAAGTGACGAGTCCCTATTTTCTCAGCTATGTCGATAATCTCAGGCTTGTTCATAGTGGAGAGAGGACGTAGAATGAGCTTGTTACTCACTTCGTCAATAAGAGCGAGATTACGGAGTGTTTGGCTTGAAACTTGTGCTACACTCTCACCTGTTAAAAGAGCATCTATCTCTAAGCTATCGGCTACTTTTTCAGATGCCATAAGCATAAGGCGTTTAAGTGTTACACCCATGTATGTTGGTGGTGTTGAGCGAAATATCTCCTCAACTACATCTTGAAAATCAACTGTGATAAATTTTACTTTATGCGATGAACCAAACTTACTCCATAGATAAAGAGCTACCTGTTTTACACCTATCTCATGTGCCATTCCACCGAGATTAAAGAAGATAAAGTGAGTTTTTATACCACGCTTCATGGTAAGGTATGAGGCTACCGTTGAGTCAAATCCTCCTGACATTAAAGAGAGGATATCGCCTTGTGTCCCTATTGGAAAGCCACTAAGTCCCTTGTACTTTGTTGTAATGAAGTTGAGTTGACTCTCTATAAGTTCCATACTTATTTTTACATCAGGGTTTTTAAGATTAACTTTGAGAGCATCAGAGTGTGCAAGAAGATAGCCACCTACAGTTCTCTCTAACTCTATAGAAGAGAAACTGTGTGTACCTGTTCGCTTAGCTCTTACTACAAATGTTTTACCCTTAAGAGACTCTATAGTAAGCTCACC
>CAZTNH010000140.1:0-3773 GCA_964615395.1 uncultured Sulfurimonas sp. | reverse complement strand
ATTGCACCAGCGACACTTACATTTAAAGAGTCAAACTCATGCTTCATTTTGATACTAACAGCACAGTCAAGTTTAGAGACTATACGAGAAGTAAGACCCTCTCCCTCACTTCCTAAAACTAAAACTTTTTTTCTATCAATTCTAGTTTCACGAATATCCATTCCACTCATATCAGCACCGTATGTAGTAAACCCTGACATCTTAAAGTCATTGAGTACATCGTGAATATTATGCTCAATAGCAAATGGCATATCATACAGAGCACCTGTACTAGTACGCATAATTGTATCAAGAGGAAGTTGCTTCACACCACAAGCCACAATGGCATCTACACCCATAGCATAGGCACTTCTCACAAGTGCACCGATGTTTCCAACGTCAGTAAGACCAGAGAGAATAAGTACAAACTTCTTCTCTAAGAAAAAATCATACTGCTGTAGGTGAACATCTTCTACCTCAGCTAAAAATCCTTGATGAGAGGCATTTTTACACATCTTTTGTGCAGCTTCATTAGGAATACGTTTGATGGGAAATCCCATTTTCATAAGACGAGAATACTCTTTTTTCTCTAGCTCTTTGGCTAAATAAAGTGTCTTAATTTTATTTGGGTATTTGTTGATTAAATAATATATTGGTTGTTTTGCATAAATTAACATAAGAGTATTTTATCTAAAAAAAGCGTCTATTTAGTGAGTTATGAAGAGAAGTTCAGAAATTACTCTATTTCAAGCAGTCTCTGATAACAAGTTTTAGTATTTTCACCCGTAATTTTACTTATTAGCTTTGCTTGAACCTTTTTAGGTAAATCTAGTGCTAATATATCTTTTTGAGTTATTGCAGAATCAGCTTGGCTCTCTCCTGCTTGAATCACAACTACCCACTCACCACGAAAATTTCCATCTAAATGATCTAGTGCTTCAAGAGCAGTACCACGAAAATATTTTTGATATTTTTTTGTAAGCTCTTTAGCTAAAAATATCTCGCGAGATGGCTCTTCAACTTTTATCTCTAAAAGAAGTTTCTCTATTCGATGTGGGGACTCATAGAGAACTGTTGTGAAACCATTATGAAGTGCTTTTTGTAATCCACTCGCACGAGATGCACCCTTATGATCTAAAAAACCTAAAAAGAGCAACTTTGTCTCCTCAAAACCAGCAGCGACAAAAGCAGTAAGAACAGCATTTGCTCCAGGGAGGACATCAAACGCTACATTGTGTGCTAAACAGTAGGCTACAAGTGCTTGCCCTGGGTCACTTACACCGGGCATACCAGCATCACTAGCATAAACAACATTTGAGTCAAAAAAATCGGGTGATAGTTTTTCAATAAAATGTTTTTCATTATGGGAGTGTAAAGAGATGAACTCTTGATCTTCTTTAAAAAAGGTGTTGTAACGAGTTTTTAAAATATTAATGAGTTTTTTTGTAACACGAGTATCTTCGCAGAGGAGTATATCGGCCTCACTCAGAAGTTCAATACTTCTGAGTGAGATGTCGCCTATGTTACCAATGGGTGTTGGAACTAGACTAAGCAAGAGAAAATCTTGACTATTTTTTAGCGTAACGAGCGTTAAATTTCTCGATTCTACCAGCTGTATCTACCATTCTTTCAGAACCTGTGAAGAATGGGTGACACTCATTACAGATGTCTATTTTAAGTGTATCTTGAGCCGCTTTATTTTGAAATGTGTTTCCACAAGCACATGTTACAGTACAGTCTACGAAGTCTGGGTGTAAATCTTTTTTCATTATTTTGCCTTTTGTCTCACGTCAAAGTACGTAAAACTATATATTTTTTAAATCCGTATGGGGGCAGATTTTTGAAGTGAAATTATAACGAAATATTCCTTAAAAGAAAAGTTTGTATTTTAAAAAAGTTAATTAATAAGAACTAACACTCTGCTAACATTATTAGTGTACAATTTCTTATGAGTTACATATAAAGTCTACAACAATAGGATATAAAATGAAAAAAAACATCTTACTTTTAACAACATTATCTCTTAGTGCTTCTCTACTCTTAGCACAAAGTTCAACTACACTCTCAGTGGGTGGAACATATAGTGATGGGAAGTATGGAACAGAAAACAGTTCTACTTCTATCTATATTCCAGTAACAGCTACATACAAAAACAACATGTTTGAAATGGATGTAACAGTTCCTTATATAGAGCTAGATAGTGAAGGAAGTTTTACATGGACACCAGGTGGGCCAGTTCCTATCAGTCCTACTAAATCTACGGATTATTTAACAACAGACTCACTTAGTGATCCTTTAACATCGACAGATACAAACACTAGCAAAACAAAAACTAGTGGACTTGGGGATATAAATGTAAAAGTAGCTTATACCTTTGTACCTACAAAAGGTCTCTATCTTAAAACATCGGCTATTATGAAAGTAGCTACAGCTGATAAAGACAAAGGCTTAGGAACTGGAGAAAATGATTATAGTGCACAACTAGACATCTACAAGGTGCTAGGAAGTGCCTATATTTACCTCTCTGGTGGTTATACACTTATGGGTGATAGCAATACAACAGACTACAATAATGTTGCTTATGGTTCAACAGCTCTGGGTTACAACTTCACTCCAGCACTCTCAAGTGGTATAAACTATAGTTATAGAGAAGCTATTTTTGATACATTAGACGATACACAAAGTGCTTCTGTTTATATGTCATATAAGGCTTCAAAGTCATTTAAAATAGCGACTAGTTACACTTATGGTTTAAGCGATTCTGCTGCAGATAATGCTTATACACTTACACTTTCAAAAACATTTTAGGAAAAAATCATGATAAAAAAAATCTTTATACTACTACTTACAATGACATCTCTTTTTGCGAATGAAGCATACTTAAGTGAAATGGACTCACTTATCAGTGACTCAAAGAAAATAGAATCTACCTTAGTTGATAAGAGTCTAGCATCTCTCTCTACAGACTCAACTATAGAAGCAAAAATTTCAGCTTATGAGCTTAAAACAACTGCTTTTTTACAAACACTCTCTACAAAAATTACAGACCCTGCTTTAGCAACTGATATGCTGAGTAAAACAGAGACTCTCTCTAAAAATACAGTAGCACTCTCGAACTCTCTCCTTGCATTAGCAGATAAGACTTCAACAAATGCAAATAGCTCTTACCTTACTACTCTCGATACCCTTACAAAAACAACACTTCGTCTCAGTGATGACATCGGTCTTATGGCTGATAGAATTGGCGATATGGCTGATAAAATCGGAACTATGGCTGATAGAATCGTTGAGAGTGAAAAGCTTATCAATGATGATATAGCACTTATAAATAAATCTATGATGAGTGTTATAGATAAGTTTGATTTTGAGCAACCTACACAAAGTAGTGTCAAAATGCCTGAAATGAGTATGCCAAATATGGCGATGCCTGTAGCACCACCATCAATGCCAACTATGCCTTCTAGCCCTTTTTAAGGGTTAGAGAGTTTAGTCAAATTTATAAAATCTATTGTACTTAATCATAGAGGCAAGTTCTTTTCCATACTCGGCACCTCTCTCTGAGTACTTATCTAATGTTTTTACTAACTTATAAGGGTTATTACTCTTCATCTTCTCAGCACGAAATTTTTTAAAGATTCTTCCAGTTGCAAGAACTTTATAATAGTCTCTAATCGAAGCTTCAATACTACTATATTTTTTTACATAAATAGTCTTTTTACCACGTTTCTTACCAGCAGCAACTCTTGGCTCATTTTTGTTAAATGACCAAACGCCAAAAAGATTGTTTGCTTCTC
>CAZTNH010000139.1:0-3782 GCA_964615395.1 uncultured Sulfurimonas sp. | reverse complement strand
AAGGATTATGTTTTTCTTGAGCAAGAGTAGGTACTTTGTCTTTAAATATAGGTAACTCTTCACTTTCTCCACTGGATGCAAATCTAGCTCTTACTTTTGCCCAATTTCTCAAATCTTTCACAGTATCACTCATAGTTCTAGAGAGTGGAAATGTATCGTTTAGAGCTTTTACTATATCATCTGTATTTATTTCTCTTCCATTATCATAAGCAATAAACAGAGCTTCATTAACAGCCTCTTCTATCTCTGCACCACTAAAACCATTAGAATTTTCAGACAATAATTTAAGATTAAATTCGTTTAAATCCCTCTCTTTTTTTTCTATATGTATTTTAAATATCTCTTCTCTCTCTTTAAAAGAGGGTAAATCTACAAAAAATATCTCATCAAATCTACCTTTTCTTAAAAGCTCTGGAGGAAGTACAGAAATATTATTAGCAGTTGCTATAACAAAAACTTCATTTTTTTTCTCTTGCATCCAAGTAAGCAGAGTTCCAAATACTTTTGCACTTGTTCCACCATCTCCTCCATTTGAAATTCCACTTAAACCTTTTTCTATCTCATCTATCCATAAAATAGATGGAGATATAGCTTCGCTAAGTGCAAGTGCTTCTCTCATCCGAGCTTCACTCTCTCCAACTAACGAACCAAAAACACTTCCTAAATCAAGTTTTAAAAGAGGTAATTCCCACTCATTTGATATAGTTTTAGACACCAAACTTTTTCCGCACCCAGGAATACCTAAAAGCATAACCCCTTTAGGAGATACAAGACCAAAATCTTTAGCATCTTTTGTAAACGCCTTACCTCGTTTTTCTAGCCACTCTTTTAAGTTTTCCATGCCTCCAACCTCTTTAAAGTCTCCTTCAGGATGAAAATACTCTAGTATGCCACTTTTTTTAATAATTTGCTCTTTCTCTTTTACTATCAGTGGGATTTCAAATTTTGTAAGTCTATTTTTTTCAGCTATTATTTTTCTGTATGTCCACTCAGCTTCCATAATTGACAAACCTTTTGATGCAGATACTATATCTCTCACATCTTCACTGCTTGGCTTCATATCATAATGTAAATCTTTGATTGTAGAGTTCAAAATAGCTTCAATAGTTTCTTCTTGTGGGAGTTCTATCTCTAAAAGTGGTATCTCTTTTTCAAACTCTTTAACATTTAGATTAAATGGTGTTTGAATAATTAATGTTTTCCTTAAACTCGCATCTACTCTACAGAGTTCTCTTACATATCTAATAATTCCAAAATTTTCATTTGTAATAAATGGATGAAAATCTTCTAGTATCAAGATACAGTTATTTGTATCTTTCTCTTGAAACCATTCAAATATTTCAAGAGGGTCTTTTTCATCATTTTCATCAACAAAAAGTTTATTTTCTTCATTCCATTTTTTAAGTCCACTTATTACACTCCATGTATAGAGTTCTAGTTCATTAGCCTCTGCAATACCTACACAAAAACCATACAAGCGTTGCCACTCATAAGTTACTACTTGAACAACAGGGATACTTGCTTTTACCAAATTTTCCAACTCATCATTAAAATTCATAATTATTCCACTTATTAATATTTAGGCATTATTTCACAACTCATATTAAAATATCTTTAATATAAGTAATAAGTATATATTTCAACTTATTATCTATATTTTGCTATAATAAAGTATGAATGAGAACATAAAAAATATATTAGAGTTAAAAGCCATCCTAAAAAAAGAGGATATCAATAATGATATTTTTGAAATAGCCTCAAGATTTGGTGCAATTAAAAATGCTCTCGCTTATGATGATGAGTTAGCATCTATTTTAAACGATATTGAAAATATATTAAAAAAATCACTGCAAAGTGGTGATTTTGATATGGAAGATAAATTAGAACTTTTTTCTATGCTTGGTGCCTTAGAAAACCATGTTAAAAGTTCAAACTCTAATAAAAGTTCCAAGACTCTCAATGCGGTTGCAGCGGGTATGACAGCTTCTGCTGGAGCGAGAGCTTTAATGAAAGCAGGACCCATGGGAATGTTGGCAGCAGGAGTTTTAGGAGTTGCTAGTGTTTATATACTACAAGATAACGAAGAACCACATATCTCAAATAAAGACCTCTTGACTATCGCCTATTACCTCAGTAGATTTGACCATGAGCATCTTTTTGGACTCCATATAAGCTCAGCAAAAGCCATAGATGCACTTGGTGATGTTCTTAATGTCAAGCCAAATACACTTCGAGGTAAAAGAGATTATTTTGATAGTCTCATTCCCACTAAAGATAGAAAGTCAGATAGAAAAGGCTACTCTGAGATAAAATCTACAAAAATCTATGATGCAATTATTGAACAATACAGCTATATTTCAAATGATGATGAGAAAAGAATGAGAAAAATCATTGTAGATATTTTGGGGAAGTATCAAGATGGACTAAAATTATAGCCTCTTTAAAGAGAGGCTAAATGTTTGAAAACTATAAAAGTTTTAACAGAAGCGACTAACTACCTATAGTTGGCATTAATTTTTTCATATTTTTTTCCTTAAATTTAAAAGGTGTAGAATTATATCATTATTTAATATAACGAATCTTAAAATGCACCTTGGAGTTGATTGAGTAAAACTCATTTAAATTTAAATTTTGTTCATGATTGTTTAAACTCAATTTTTCATTTTCATGAATCAACTCTAATCTATTATCTAAATGTATATCATCATTTTGAATGCTTATATTAAATTGCGCAGTATGATGATGCACTTTAAAATTCCAATCTTCATCAAGCTTATACCATATCCAATAATTAAGTGTTGTAATCCCGTAACTACCTTTTGCGATATTTTCTTCTATGTTAAAAGAGTACTTTTTCTTTTTAAATGCTCTTTTTGTTTCACAAAAAAAACTTTTATTTAGTGTATTGTCTGTAAAAGAAGCTTCATTAATTCTACCTAAAATATCAGGTTTATTCTCTCCAAAATCATCTAACATAAAATCAACAGGTCTTGAGTAACTATACGGCTCATCATGTAAAAGATTTGACAAATGTATCTCTTGGTTGATTTGAACTTTAATAGCATTAAACTCTTCACTGTATTCTAATATACTTAACTTGATACTGTTCTTTGTAGAATATATAGCTACTTTTTTAACAGAATCTATTACAGCAGTTTCAATAGAAGGATCAACATCACTTGTAAATGAAAAAAGATTTTTTATTCTTTGCACAAAAATATCTTCTTTAGGATCTCTAAGGCTCACTAAGGCTAGTGCGAAACCAACGATACCAAAGAAGATAATATCTTCCCATGAAGATGCTAAAAAAGAGATGTAAAAATTTTCAGAAAAAGGTATCATATCTTGATAATTTTCATGCAGATACATTACTATTAAAGTAAAAAAGATATATATAGTAAATGCAATAAAAATATACTTCTTCTTGACATTATTAAACATTAATAACCTCAACCTTAATAGTCTTAAACGCCGCAGTCAAAATGACCTCATCGGCTGCATCTCCAAAGAGTGCATTGATTCTTGAACTGGCATGGTGGAAGGTTGAGAAGAGTGTTTTAGGTTGGACTTTGTCTGTGATTTTTATAGTGAGAGGATTTGTCTCTCCAAATTCACTTCTTAGTATAACTTTCTCACTTGTAAAGTCAGCTGTATCCTCTTCACAAACAAGTAAAACATCCTCATCGTAGCGTTTCATCAGCTTTTCACTTCTTGAAGTCTGTGCTGAATTGTTATAGTGAGCGAGTGTTCGTCCTGTGCTTAGGTGGTAGCCTGTGAGTCTT
>CAZTNH010000138.1:0-3795 GCA_964615395.1 uncultured Sulfurimonas sp. | reverse complement strand
TATTAAACTTAAGAACAGTACGTATCACTTTAGAAGATGGTACAACTAAAAAAATTAAGATCTCAGCAAGAGAGCTTCGTACACTTAAGAAAAATTCTTAAGTATTAGGAATAAATTTGAGCCTTCTTGTAAGGATTCGCAAATTTCTAAATTGGGAGACTTCTCCCAAACCTGACCCCAAACTTCTCCCTGAGTTTTATTCTCATCTAAGATCTTTTCGTTTACCTCTTATACTTACTGTTGTTGTTATGCTTATTGGAACAATAGGTTATGTTCTTATTGATGATTTTCCAATTTTAGATGCAGTCTATCAAACAGCTATAACATTTACAACTGTTGGTTTTGGAGAAGTTCATCCTATCTCAGATGCTGGAAAACTTTTTACTATTAACCTAATTATAGCTGGATTTGCAGTTTTTTCAAGTGCCATAGGTATTTTAGTTTCAGAGTTAAACAAGGGTGAAATAGTATCTATTCTTAAGGAGCGTGCGATGTTATATAAGATTGCTAGACTTAAAAAACATTATGTTGTTTGTTACCATAATGACTATACGATTGAGGTTACAAAAGAGCTTCGTAAAAATCATATTCCATTTATCGTGATTGATCCACGTGCAGATATGGAAGAGTTGGCTAAAGAGTATAAATACCCTTACTATCTTCGTGCTGAACCTCATGCAGAGCTTTCAATGCTTAAAGCTCATCTCTCATCAGCGAAGGGACTTATAGCTCTTTCTGATTCTATTGCCGATAACATAGCACTTATAGCATCGGTAAGACTTTTTGAAAAAGAGCATGATTTACCACGACCCTATTATATTATCTCATCAGCAGAGAGTATGAGCGATGTTGAAAAGCTTAAAAAACTCGGTGCAGATACAGTTGTAAGTCCTACGAAACTTACAGCACAACGTGTAAGTGCCATGGCCGCTCGTCCAGATATGGAAAATATGTTAGAAGAGTTTCTTTATAAGAGTGATAATCCTTTGGATATACAAGACCTTTTTGTCCCAAAATATAGCTGGGCAGTTCTTAAAAAACTTAAAGAGACACATATTCGTCAGATTACAAACTGTTCAGTAGTTGGAATAACGAAAAAAGATGGAAAGTTTATAAGTATGCCAAAGGGTGATGTTTTAGTGACGAGTGAGTGTAAACTTTTAATGATTGGAACATTAAAAGGAATAGCTACAACTAAAGAGTTGTTAGCACAACGTATAAAACCTAAGGAGTTAAAATTTGTATAAATTAAAAAAGTTGACAACTGGCGTTTGTAGTGCAAATGGTTTTTTTGCTGATGGTATAAGTGCTGGTTTAAAAGCAGACAATGCCAAAGATATGGCATTTATATACTCAGAAAAAGAGTGTGAGAGTGCTTTTGTATTTACAACAAACAAGATGACTGCCGCACCTGTTCGTCATGCAAAAGCTAAGGGAAAATTTAAAACAAACTTTGTTTTAATCAACTCTAAAAATGCAAATGCTATGACAGGAAAAGCAGGAATAGCTGATATAGAAGAGATTTTAGAGACTCTTCCAAGTGGTTTAGTAAATCCCCTTATGAGTTCAACTGGCGTTATCGGTGTGAGAGTTCCAAAAGAGAAACTTATCAATGGAGCAAAGCTTTTTGACTTGACAAAGAGAGAGCCTCATAGTGCTGCGCAGGCGATAATGACAACAGATAGTTTCTCTAAAGAGATAGCTTTTGAGGTAGAACTCTCCGATGGTAAAAGTTTTAAGATAGGGGCTATGGCAAAGGGTGCAGGAATGATAAATCCAGCTATGGCTACTATGCTCTGCTTTATCACGACTGATGCAGATGTCTCAGGATTTGAAATGCAGGAGATACTCGATGATGTTACAAAGAGAACATTTAATGCAGCGAGTGTAGATGGTGATACCTCTACTAACGATACTGTAATGCTTCTATCAAATGCTAAAAGTGGTGTTTATAATAGAGAAGCTTTCTCCCAAGCACTCGAGAAGATTATGCTCTTTCTAGCTCGTGAGATGGTTCGTGATGGTGAGGGTGCTACAAAGTTAGTGACTTATAAAATTACAGGGGCTAAAGATGATAGAGAGGCAGAGGTTGTAGCAAAGTCTCTCTCTGACTCTCTACTTGTAAAAACAGCACTCTATGGCGAAGATCCTAACTGGGGAAGAATCGCTTCAACCGTTGGGGCAAGTGGTGTAGAAGCTGATGAAGCTACTTTAAGCATTAGCTTTAATGAGCTTTGTGTTTATGATAAAGGGGAACTTCTTTTTGATGATGAGATGGAAGTAAAAGCTTCTGAAGTTATGAAACTCTCAGAGTTTAGTATCTCTTGTGATTTAGGTTTAGGAGATGGTAAGTTCACATCTTTTGGATGTGACTTGGGTTATGAGTATGTTAAGATAAACGCTGATTATAGGACATAATTTTTTAGCTGTTATATCATTCCAAACGGGGACGTTTGGAACGAGGGAAAAATGCAAATGCTATGACAGGAAAAGCAGGAATAGCTGATATAGAAGAGATTTTAGAGACTCTTCCAAGTGGTTTAGTAAATCCCCTTATGAGTTCAACTGGCGTTATCGGTGTGAGAGTTCCAAAAGAGAAACTTATCAATGGAGCAAAGCTTTTTGACTTGACAAAGAGAGAGCCTCATAGTGCTGCGCAGGCGATAATGACAACAGATAGTTTCTCTAAAGAGATAGCTTTTGAGGTAGAACTCTCCGATGGTAAAAGTTTTAAGATAGGGGCTATGGCAAAGGGTGCAGGAATGATAAATCCAGCTATGGCTACTATGCTCTGCTTTATCACGACTGATGCAGATGTCTCAGGATTTGAAATGCAGGAGATACTCGATGATGTTACAAAGAGAACATTTAATGCAGCGAGTGTAGATGGTGATACCTCTACTAACGATACTGTAATGCTTCTATCAAATGCTAAAAGTGGTGTTTATAATAGAGAAGCTTTCTCCCAAGCACTCGAGAAGATTATGCTCTTTCTAGCTCGTGAGATGGTTCGTGATGGTGAGGGTGCTACAAAGTTAGTGACTTATAAAATTACAGGGGCTAAAGATGATAGAGAGGCAGAGGTTGTAGCAAAGTCTCTCTCTGACTCTCTACTTGTAAAAACAGCACTCTATGGCGAAGATCCTAACTGGGGAAGAATCGCTTCAACCGTTGGGGCAAGTGGTGTAGAAGCTGATGAAGCTACTTTAAGCATTAGCTTTAATGAGCTTTGTGTTTATGATAAAGGGGAACTTCTTTTTGATGATGAGATGGAAGTAAAAGCTTCTGAAGTTATGAAACTCTCAGAGTTTAGTATCTCTTGTGATTTAGGTTTAGGAGATGGTAAGTTCACATCTTTTGGATGTGACTTGGGTTATGAGTATGTTAAGATAAACGCTGATTATAGGACATAATTTTTTAGCTGTTATATCATTCCAAACGGGGACGTTTGGAACGAGGGATAGAACATAATTTTTTATGGGACTGAAAGAGCTTTTTATGGGACTGAAGTCCCATCCCCCAGTCTCTTAAGGGCTTGGACTTTAGTCCAATAGTGTATCCTGATTATTGATAATCATTCTTAAACGCTACATAGCGTTTGGCTGAAGCATATAACTCTTTTACCTCTGCCTCTGTAAGCTCTCTAACAACCTTTGCAGGACTTCCCATAATAAGTGAACGAGGAGGGAAAACTTTTCCCTTTGTAACAAGTGAACTCGCTCCAACTATAGACTCTTTTCCTATAACTGCATTATCTAAAATAGTAGCACTCATCCCAATAAGACAAGCATCTTC
>CAZTNH010000137.1:0-3828 GCA_964615395.1 uncultured Sulfurimonas sp. | reverse complement strand
AGTAGAAGAGATAAATGAAGTGGAAGAACTAGAAGATTTGGAAGATTTGGAAGATCTTTCTGAGCTTGACTCTCTTGATGATGATATTTCACTAGATGATGACGAAGAATTTAATTTAGATGATGATATTTCACTAGATGATGACGAAGAATTTAATTTAGATGATGATATTGAATTAGACGATGATGATGAGTTTGATTTAGATGAGATAGGTGAATTAGACGAGTTACATGATGTTGAAGAGTTGGAAAATTCTATTACATTAGATGATTTAGGTTTGGAAGATGAAGATAATTCTAGTGAACCTGTTTTGGATGACGATGAAGCTCAAGAAGTTAAAGATCTCCTTGATGAAACAGAGGAAGAAGAGTTCAAGTTAGATGAGGAAGATATATCTCTGAATGATGATTTTGAACCTTCATCGGAAGAAATTTCTCTTGATGCGATGGACGAGCTTGAAGATTCAGGAGAAGAAGATGATAAATTGGATGAAGTTGAAGATTCAGAAGAGGATGTTTCATTTGATGAGATAGAACTTGGCGATGAGTTGGATGAAGTTGAAGATTCAGAAGAGGATGTTTCACTTGATGAGATAGAACTTGGCGATGAGTTGGACGAGCTTGAAGATTCAGAAGAGGATGTTTCACTTGATGAGATAGAACTTGATGATGATTTAGGTGAACTTGAAGATTCAGCAGAAGAGGATATTGTTGAAGATGAACTTGATATAGAGTCTCAGATAGAAAATGCTGTTGATGAGTTAAGTGATGAAGATTTGGAGAGTGAAGTTGATGAGGATACACTTTTGGAAATAGTAGCTAGTGATATTGACTCTCTTGATGGTCTTACAAGTAGAGATCTGAAAATTGCTGTTGGTGAAGAAGTAGAAGATGTAGTAGAATCAGAAGAGATAGTGACAGAAGATGAAACTATTGATGATGAAGAAATTTTAGAAGAGAGTGTAGAGGATGAAGAGATAGATTCTGAAACTCAAACTGATGAAAAAAGTAGTGATGGTGTTGAATCACTTAAAAATCTACTTGCAGCCTTAAGTGATAAAAAAGTTGCTGCCTCTATGAAAGGTATGAAAATCACTATTAATATTACACTAGGGGATAACTAATGATAGAAAATAATGGAGTAGTACTTGTCCTTTCTGGTCCAAGTGGTGCAGGAAAAAGTTCTCTTATAAAGAAAATTGAGGATGATATTGGGGATTATTATTTCTCTATCTCTACAACTACTCGTCCAATGCGTGAGGGTGAAAAAGAGGGTGTGGATTATCATTTTGTAAGTAAAGAAGAATTTGTTCAAGATATAGAGAATGACAATTTTTTAGAGCATGCAACTGTTCATGGAAATTACTATGGAACTTCCCTTAAACCTGTTAGAAAAGCTCTTTCAGAAGGAAAACTTGTGATTTTTGATATAGATGTTCAAGGAAATATGGCTATCAAAAATAGACTAGGGGATATTACAACTTCTGTTTTTATTACGCCTCCTGCTCTTTCTGAATTAAAGAGTCGTTTAGAAAATCGTTCAACAGATACAGATGAAGTGATAGCTGGGCGTTTAAAGATGGCAACAAGAGAGATACAGAGAATATCGGAGTATGACTATTTAGTAGTAAATGATAATCTTGATATTGCTGCAAATGTTTTAAGACAGATAGCAATTACAGCTAGACTTAAAATACCTCACTCTAAAATCAATGCTTTTGTGCAAGAGTGGGAAGATAGATAAGAGAAGTAACAGCAAATTTAGTTATAATTGTGTAATAATTTTTTAAAAGGAAATAAATATGCCTCAAATACCTGGTGGAATGGAACTATTTTTAATATTTGGAATCGTAGTATTACTTTTTGGTGCTAAGAAAATACCTGAGTTAGCGAAAGGTTTCGGTAAAGGAATCAAAAACTTTAAAAACGAAATGAAAGATGCTGAAGATGTAGTATCAGAAGCTCCTAAAAAAGTTGAAGGTAGCGAAGAAGTAGCATCTACTACTGAAGCTCCAAAAACTACTACACAAGCATAGTATTTTGAAACAACGTGTATCGGCGCTTTTGCGCGAAAAATTGGGTCGTGAGGTTGTTTTAGAAAAACCACGTGACCGTTCTTTTGGTCACTTTGCTACTCCTATAGCTTTTTCTCTCGCTAAAGAACTTCGTAAATCGCCTATGGTAATTGCCGAAGAGATTGCTTCATCTTTTGGTGATGTTGCAGAGTTCTCAAGTGTTGAGTCTGTAAAAGGGTACTTAAACTTCCGTTTGAGTGAGAACTTTTTAGCTGAGTATGCATCTTGGGCACTTGACAATCCTAGCGACTTTGCAAAGCAAGAAAAAAATCAGAAAATACTTTTAGAGTTTGTATCTGCTAATCCTACAGGGCCTCTTCATATTGGTCATGCTCGTGGTGCAGTTTATGGTGATACTCTTTACCGTTTAGCGAAACACTTAGGTTATGACATCACAGCTGAGTATTATGTAAATGATGCTGGAAATCAGATAGATTTACTTGGTCTCTCTATACAACTTTATGCTCGTGAGAATATCTTAAAAGAAGAAAATGTTGAGTATCCTGAGTCTTACTATAGAGGTGAGTACTTAGAATCTTTAGCTACTGGTGCAATGGAGCATTTTGGAAAAGAGATACTTAGTGATGAGTCTCGTCAAAAAGAGCTTGCTATGTGGGCTAAAGACAAGGTAATGGAGATAGTTGTAGATTCTCTTGCTGATACAAATATTCACTTTGATACTTTTGTAAATGAGTCTGGTCTTTATGAAGACTGGGATCGTGTTATGAAAAAGATGGGTGATAATGTTTATGAGAAAGAGGGAAAACTCTGGATCAAATCAGAGTCTAAGGGCGATGACCACGATAGAGTTGTTGTTCGTGATGATGGTCGTCCTACTTACTTAGCTGGTGACATCGTTTATCATAACCAAAAGTTTGAACGTGGATATGACCACTACATTAACATCTGGGGAGCAGACCACCACGGTTACATCCCTCGTGTAAATGCAGCCATAGACTTCTTAGGTTATGACTCAAACAAACTTGAAGTTCTTCTTGCTCAGATGGTAAGTCTTCTTAAAGATGGTGAGCCATACAAAATGAGTAAACGTGCTGGTAATGTAATACTTATGAGTGATATAGTTGAAGAGATAGGAAGTGATGCACTTCGTTTTATCTTTGCTTCTAAAAAAAGTGATACTGCCTTAGAGTTTGACCTTGCAGAGTTTAAAAAGCAAGATAGTTCAAACCCTATTTTTTACATTCAGTATGCTCATGCTCGTATTCAAACGCTACTAAGTAAGGCTACTGTATCTATGGAAGATATACATGCCTCATCTCTTAAAAACTTAGGAGAAAATGCAGATACTCTACTTTTTGATGCACTTCTGCTTCCTGAAGTTGTTGAAGATGCGTTTAGCTCTCGTCAAGTACAAAAACTACCTGACTATTTAAAGTCACTAGCAGCATCTCTGCACAAGTTCTACTACGATGTTCGTATGATAGGTACAGAAGATGAAGCAAAACTACTCAAACTTCTTTTAGTAGTAGCTCTTAGCATAAAAACTGGTCTTTCTCTTATGGGAATTGAGGCTAAGGATAGAATGGAAAGAGAAGAGGAAGCTTAGAGCTTTTTCTTCTCTTGTGATGGATATTGCTTCAATAAAGGCATTTGAATAATTATAGGAACAATAAAAAGCGAGACAGCATAAGCCGCTAAAGTTCCGCCAATAAGTGCTACACCAAGACCACCAAACACTGGGTCCATTGTTAACAAGGCACTGGCAAATATAATTGCAAGTACGGTAAGGAGTA
>CAZTNH010000136.1:0-3863 GCA_964615395.1 uncultured Sulfurimonas sp. | reverse complement strand
CAAGAGCTTCAAACCTATATCCAAAACTATCTACAGGAAGCTCTATACTAAGGTTATAAAGTGAAGCAGAAGATGGATACTCCCAAGAAATATAGCCTCTTTTACCACTCTCTTTTATCCGTACTGGATGTCCATACAATCCAGCATCAACTAAATCTCTTCTATCTCTAAAGGGGTCAAAGAGTTTTACATACTCTTTAAGAGGCATTGTATATCGCTCAGAGAGGTACTGAGACTTCACCTCAGCGATAGCCTCTATGAGACTCTCTCTTACATTCTCTTCTATCTCTCTAAACGCCACATATATCTCACCATCTTTTAAAACAGCCCACTTCCCCTGCTCTTTGACAAAGAAGATTCTCTCTTTATGGTGAATGATTTTCTCATAAGTGGACTCAAAGAGTATCTCTCCTCTCTCATCTATAACGATAGTGGCATTTGGCTCCTCTAAAATAGATATACCATCATTAAAAAAGTTCCAATCATGAAACTGACACGCTATAACTTCTTTAACACTTTTATCAATATATCCCCATAAAAGTGTTTTTGCATCTTGGACTGGTGTAAGAGAGTATGCCATCATGATTTGAGCATATTTAGCAGAGATATTTTCACTCTCTTTTGTATGAAATCTTAAAAGTCTCTCTTCATCTACACTTATAAATCTCCCCATACTCAAAGAGTTTTTAAGAGCCGACTTGCAGAGAGTCTCTAAAGTAGAAACATTTATGATTTCGCAAACCAAATCCTTATAATCCTTGACACACTCTATCTTACTTTTTTGCACCTCAGCATACCCAAAACTATCAAGATTTATATAGTGATACTTAAACGCCAAAACTTTTTTAAAACTTTTCCCTGTATATATCAGACCAAACTTACCGTTTTTATCTATCATAACAGCATAACCACCATCTAATCTAAAAGGCATACTCTTTTGAGTATCACGAGGGAGTATAAAAGAAGAGCCACTACAGAGTATGTGAAAACGATCCCCACCATCTATAGACCAGATGAGTTCTGCACCCTTTGAAATAGCGTTAATATCTTCAAGAGTATAGGGAGTGACCTTATAAAAACTGTTTTTAAAAGATGTGAAAAAATCCTCATCATCCAAAACATCCTCTAGTGTGATACTCTCTATACTAAGAACCTTTATCCACTCTTCTATCTCTAAGCTATAAACTTTTTTTGTAGCACTATAGGAGTTGTAAGAGGCTTTGAGGTCTATAGCCTCACTCATACAACTACAGAGTTCAGAGTTAAACTCTCTTCCCTCATTTTGAAGTTTTAGGTAGTAGAGTCTCTCTTTTTTATCAAAACTTTTCTCACGAAGAGCCTCTTTTACATAGCCCCTTATCTTAGATATAAACTTATCATCTTCTAGGAGAGAGAAGCCCTCCTTTGTGCTATGGTACTTCTCAATAGCATCTACAACTAACTCATTATAGAAGATGATATTTTTCATAGTTTGAACTATTGTACTAGACGAAGACATCTCTTCCCTCTAAAATCTCACTATATTTTTTATTGATAAACTCATCACTATCTCTCATAGTCATACTTATCATCTCAGCTATAAAACTCTCACTACTTCTCTTATCAATCGTTTTAAGTTGCGCTTTTGAGATATTTGCATAGTCAAACTCTCGTCCCGCTACTTTAAAGAGTTTCACACTATACTCTTTGAGCATATAGTCATTTAGACGACTCAGAGCCTTAAAAGTTTTTGAGTACTTTTTATGACTCTTATCTAAAACAATATTTGCAAACTCTCCATAAAACACAAGATAATCATCCTCTATATCTATGTAGTTCTTATAGTTCTCTATCTGTAAGGCTAATTTCTCAGCTAAATAGCTGTTAGAACTTCCCAGAGCATCTAAAATCATCTGCGCCTCATCTCTATAACTTTGGCGTTTAGACTTAGACCAAAAGATGGGAGGCTTTGCTGTGTTTGTGATTCTGTCGGCTAGTTTTACCATCTGCACACAAGAGGGGAGTTTTTGAAGTCTCTCTAAACTATCTTGCATCTGCTCTTTTTTACTCGGAAGTGTTTCATCTTTTGTAAGGGCTTCTACTCCCTGAACTATTAGCTCTTTATCTCCCACTATATTAGACTCTATTGTAACCTTAGTATCTGTATCTTCATTGACATCATGGAGTAAGGCACAAGCTATAGCTGTGTTAGCTTCACTCTCTCCAATAGCACAAACGCCAATAGCATTAATGATCTCTCCTGCAACACTTACAATATGAAAAGAGTAAGGGAGTCCAGTAGGTGTCTCTTGTGAGCCATGAGCTTTGAGTGCAAACGCTAGATTGGCCTTGTACTTATCTATACTATAGAGCTCTTTTTGAGTTTGAGTCTTTGGAGATACAAAGGTGTCTATAGCATCAAAGTGTCTCTCTATACCCTCAAAGCTATGGTTTCCACCCTCTTCTACTATCATCTTGGCGTTTGAAAATTTATCTACTGCCTCTTTATAATGAAGTATCTCATCACCCTTCTGCACTAAGAGCATAAAATCTTCCTGCTTTGGCGTTTGAACATCATAACTCTCAAGCATACTAAGATGTCTCTTATTCCACTCAAAACTACTTAAATCATAAAAACTAGGAGCAAACCCTAGAGTCTGTTTAAGTGTCTCATAGGGGTAGATAGAGGGGTTTATAAGAACAGCTTTTAGTGCATACTTGTTAGCAAGATATATACTCATATAGCCACCCATAGAGGAGCCTATAAGTGTCACTTCTTCATCATAAGACTCTATCAATGCTTCTAAAGTTTGGATAGCTAAATCGGGGATGTATGAGAGAGAGGGAGCGATAAATGAGATATTTTTCTCTTTAAAGTACGATGCAAACTGCTTCGCCTTACTTCCTAGTCCGTGACTTCCATAGCCGTGTATATAAATTATCATTCTCTTCTCCCCACTATTGTATCTGTTACTATAACACATTTCGCTATAATAATATTATAATTTATAGAGATACGATAAGGGTTACATTATGAATAATGAGAAGAGTTTAAGTGAAAAAGCAGCCAGTAATATAAAAAGCATTGTAAAAGATGTTTTTGAACATAGTGATAAACAGAATGCTATTATAGTCTATGACACTAACTCTCTCATCTCCAAACTACTCTATAGTGCTTATAAAGAGGTTCTCCCTGATGCTATCTTTATAGACTTTAATGCTACTCTTGCTGAAGATATTTTAGAGAAACTTCAAGCACTCAAAGAGGGAGATTTTGTAGCACTTATCCAGTCAACAAACTTCCGTCTCAATGCCTTTAGAATCCGTGTAGAACTCTTCAAACGCCAGATAAAAGTTATAGAGCATCCGCATCTTAGTCGTATGGGTGAGAGTGAACTTCCAGCTTATGTTGACTCACTTTTTTACGATAAAGAGTACTACAGAAAAACGGGTCGTGCCCTCAAAGCTAAAATAGATGCTGCAAGCTCTGGAGTCATAGAGAGTGATGGAGAGTTACTCTACTGTGATAGTAGTTTTGAGTCAGCAAAACTTAACATTGGAGACTACTCAGAGATGCCAAATAGTGGAGGACAGTTTCCAATAGGCGAAGTATTTACCGAAGCTAAAGATTTAGAGTCTCTTAGAGGTCGTGTTAAAATCTTTATCTTTAGTGACACAAGTTACCAGATAAACAGACCAAAAACTTCAGCAACACTTATCATAGAAAAAGGTCAAGTAGTAGCTACAGAAAACATCAGCCCAGAATTTGATGAGATACTTAATCTCATTCGTGAAGGTGAAGGAAGTATTTGGGTAAGAGAGCTAGGCTTTGGTCTCAACCCAGCGTTTACTAAAACACGAACAGTAAGCGACACAGGAACATA
>CAZTNH010000135.1:0-3867 GCA_964615395.1 uncultured Sulfurimonas sp. | reverse complement strand
ATGCTCTTTTTGAGTTTGCCTTTGCAAATCCAAATGTTATTTTAGAGTTTAAAACGAAATCAGATAACATCACATACTTCTTAGAAAACCCCCTCCCAAACAACATACTTCTTACATGGAGTCTTAACACACCAACAATCATAGAAAATGAGGAACACTTAACTGCCTCACTCCAAAAACGTATAGATGCAGCAAGAAAAGTAGCAGACAGAGGTGCAAAGGTTGGTTTTCACTTTCATCCTATCGTGGAGTATGAGAACTATCTTGATGAGTACAAAGAAGTATATGAACAAATCTTATCAAAATTTCAAGCATCAGAGGTAGCACTTATAAGTTTTGGAACACTTACATTTATCAAGCCTGTTATAAAACAGCTCCGTAATCGTGAGTTTCGTACCAAAATCACACAGATTCCTCATGAAGATGCAAGTGGAAAAACTTCTTATCCAGACTCTACAAAAGAGGAGATGTTCAAACATGCTTATAACTCATTTGAACCTTGGCATAAAGATGTATTTTTCTATCTCTGTATGGAAGAGCATCAGATGTGGGCAAAAACTTTTGGCTATCAGTACAGCACAAACAATGACTTTGAACATGCGATGTTAAGTGCCTACTCACAAAAACTCGGACAAGAGTACTTAATCTAGGAACATTATGAACAAAACAACAAAAGAGAACTATTTTTTATCACAAGCACACCAGCCTTTTTTTCTTCTAGGTACTATAAATGCCATTGTAATGATGCTCATTTTTGCACTTAGCTATAAAGGCATACTTACTTTAACTATAGATTTAAAAACTTTTCATGTCTACTCTTTTGTATTTTTACTCTTTACAAATATGTTTACAGGTTTTTTATTTACAACTTTTCCCCGCTTTAATCAAACAGCTAGCATTAATAAAGAGTACTATGTAAATCTATTTTATCTAACTGCTCTCAGTTCCATTCTCTTTCTTGTAGGTAGCTTTTTCTCTCTTTGGATAGTAGTTTTAGGAATGCTCCTTAATTTCATATCTCAATTTTTTGTAGTTTATAAACTCTACACTATCTATCAAGTAGGGAAAAATCCTGATAAATCTGACTCTTTTTGGATCTTAAACGCTAGTTATATCGGTCTTTTTGCTAACTTTCTCTTTATTCTTACTCTCTATTTTCCATCTATACTCCCTAGTGTTGTCAATATATCTTTTTATCTCTACCTAGTCTTTTTAGCGTTTAGTGTAGGACAGAGAATGATTCCATTTTTCTCTCACTCTTTTGCTCCAAAAAATCCGAACTTTGTTAAAATCATCTTTACTCTTTTTCTCCTAAAAGTTCTTTTTACATCCATTGAGATAAAGAGTGTTGAGATTATTATAGACTTAGTACTGAGTGTTTATATGTTTTTAGAGTTTAAACGCTGGGAGCTTAAACCCTTAAAAGCACCTCCTATTCTTTGGGTACTTCAACTTGCCCTCTTCTGGTTGCCAACAGCTTTTTTACTCTCAGCGTTTAGCCTCTTAGGTGAGATATTTTTAGAGACATCTTTCTACTTTCTAAATGTTCATCTACTTGCTATTGGATTTTTAACAACGGTTCTTATAGGCTTTGGAACTCGTGTAACACTTGGTCATGCAGGACAAACTCCAAATGGAGATAAGTTTGCAACAACTATCTTTATCTTTGTTCAAGTGGTAGTCCTAGGTCGTGCTCTTCTTAGTTTCAACATGGCGTTTGGATGGGGTCTTGAGTTCTTGTTTGATATATCTTTTTCACTCTGGCTTATACTCTTTATAGTATGGGGAGCAAGATATGGGAAGCTTCTTATCACAAGAGCAAAGATATAGTGTTTCCACTCCAAATTCGCTACAATTACATTAAGAAGTAAGAGGATATAAATAACTTCATAGCCAACAACCTTTAAAAGGTTTAGATTCAAGGCGAACTTTATTTGGCGATACTGGTATCGTTAAGTAAAGTTCAACGAAGAAGATGAGCCTTTTAAAGATTGCCCTACGGGTGAAACAAGAAGCTACAACCTACTGCGTTAAAAACTCTTGAAGCTACTTGTAGCTCCTACGAATTTTTGCCTTGTATCTTATAGCTTCTTGTTTCATTGGCTATGAAGTTATTTATATCCTCTTACTTAATTAAAGGAAAATTTCACTATGACAAAAAATGTACTTACACTCTGTAATGACAATAGTTCACTCTCCATCATGGCACAGGCTATACTCAACAAAAATCTTTCAGGCATAAATGTTCAAAGTGCTGCTATTAAAAAGAGTAAACCTCTTAATAAAGATGTTAAAAAAGCACTTATAAAAGATGGCTCATTTGAGGAGAGTTATCACTCAAAATCTATTGACTCTCTTGGTGATTTAAACTTTGACTTAGTGATTGTTATGAGTCAAACACCAGCAAAAAAACTACCAGAGTTTGGTGCTGATACAGCAGTTATTGAGATAGAGTATGAAGAACCAAACTACTCAAACTCTACAAATATAGAGAGATTTTTAAAGACTATCAAGATGGAACTTATCCCTATAACTAGAGATATATTAGAACTGTAAATCAGTTCTAATAATCTTTAAATTATTTTCCTTTAAGAATACCAAATTTATATTTATCTCCGTCAACTTTTGTGTAGTCAAAAGAATGACTTAACTTAACATAAATTGGACCATCCTCTTTTACTTCAAAATTAAAATACTCTTTTTCTTTTAAACCTTTCGCTCTTGTTGAAAATATTCTATGTTGATTACTATCAAAAATAGAAATATCAGTATCTTTATCAAATGGCTTATGTTCATATACTAATGAATACTTTCCTTTTTTTGCTTGATATTTATAATAATCATCCTTTTGCCATTGATTGAAATTACCAGAAATATATACACCATCTTTAATTAAAGTTGCATCAGAAAATTTGTTATTTGGCATCATTTCGATATTGTTATTCTTAGAGACAGCATAAGCAATTTTATATTCAAGATGTCTAACATCTTTATTACCATTACTACTTACTTTAATATAATATGTCCCTTTTTTTAAGCCAAAATATTTTTCACTCTTCTTTTTTTGTAAACTCGATTCATATTTCGTTAAAACATTATTCCCTGCATCTAAAAGCTCAATTTTAAATGCTGATTTACTACCTGTCTGTTTATGAGAAAATTCAAAATCTAAAATACCATTTGATGGAAGAACAATTTTATAATAATCTACATCATTTTTTGCATCACTATATGCATAATAAGTTTGTAAATAACCATAAAAATATTTTAACTCTATTAAATCTGTGGCATTTGAAATATTATTATTATCTTCTTGTTCAAAATGTCCACTCACTTTTGTTAACTTAAAGTCAAATGGTTTATTGTTACAAGATTGAATATGATTTGGAACATGTAATTTCAAATAGTATGAACCACTTTTTACTGGAAGATTAAATACCTGTTTTCCTTTTTTCATACTATGAACAGCATTCATAACATTAGCATCATTTTCATTATGGACATCTATTCTTATTTCACATTTTTCATCTCTTGGACTTGAAAATGTCATCTCATAATCAACAGGTTTATCTGTTGATAGGGTATAGTTAATTACTTTTTTCTCTTTTGTCATCATCTCTGCATTCGCAATACTCAGTATTGTTACCATTGATAGCAAAGTACCTGTTAATAATTTCATTTCATTCCTTTATATTAAGCTTTCAAAGTCTATCCTTAAAAAACTTAATATATTATAAATTATAATATATTAATTCTTTTAATCATTTAATAAAAATCTTAATCTATAATCAGTTATAATGTCATACTTAAAATTATGACGGAAAAACCAAATGACAACAAACACACAAAGCTACTTTTTAGAGCTTG
>CAZTNH010000134.1:0-3898 GCA_964615395.1 uncultured Sulfurimonas sp. | reverse complement strand
AAAAATGGAGCAATTAAATATAGAAGAACAAGCACTTACAACATATAGAGAAAATTTACTTTTTTTTCAAGAAACAGATATTCAGCTCTATACGAAATTAATATCTTTAGATGCTGCCATTGAGAATAAGTACTATAAAGAGAGATACTCTCTTGAGTATAAGGATGAGGGATATTTTGATGTTTTAGAGCTAGAGAGTGGAAAATATCTCTATGGGAAAAACTCAAACGATTATGCAGATATTGCTACATCTTCAGTAAACTATGAAAAAGTAGATAATCTTTTTGAGACATTTCATAATATTTCTTTCTCTAAAGAAGCAGTAAAAGAAGTTGAAAAAGAAAATGATTTAACAAAACATGGTTACTCGACAGTTGCTTCTTTGATCCAATACTCAAACGAATATGCATCAAGAGAGACAACAATGCTTAAGTTGTATAAGTTTATTTTTTTAGGAACAGGATTGGGAACACATATAACATCAATTCATGAAAAAATAAACTCAAATGTGTATTTAATTATTGAAGATGATTTAGAACTCTTTCGTCTTTCACTTTTTGTCACAAATTATCAACAAATTACAAAGGAAAATGGTGCTAAAATATTTTTTAGTATATTTGATGATGAACAAGAATTTTCAAATAAAGTATTAGCATTTTTTAGGGAACAATTTATTTACAATCATTACATAAAATTCTTTCATATGTTAAACCATAATGACTTAAAGCTGAAAGAAATTCAAGCTATGATTGTAACATTACCCCATATATCATTTAACTATAGTGCACTTCTAATTAGTATGTTTCGTCCACTTGAACACCTCATAGAAGGGTACAAAATTTTAAACATTAACGATTCTTATAAAGGCTCACCTTTTCAAGACCATCCTGTACTGCTCATTGGAGCAGGACCATCTTTAGATAACAACAAAGAGTGGCTTATAAAAAACCATAAAAAATTTATTATAGTCATTGTAAGTGCAATGATGTCAAAGTTTGAAGAGCTTGGGATTAAGCCAGACATTATAACTCATACCCATGGATTTAAAGATGCTATGCCTCATATAGAAAAAATAAAAGATATGAATTTTTTTAACAAAAGTATCTCTCTCTTTGCTGCTATGAGTTATCCTGAATTTATTGCAAAATTTAAAAAAGAAAATATTTATATTTTTGAAGGTTCTAGCAGCTACAAAAAGAATTTTGGCTCCCTTACCGCTCCTAATATTGGTGCACTAAGTTATGGTATTCTCCTTCTGCTTCAAACAAAAGAGATGTTTTTATTAGGTCTTGATTTTGCTACAAATCAGAAAACAGGTGCTACACATAGTGCAAATCATGCACATACAAGAGATGTAAAACTTGAGTTACATGAGCTTGGGGGATCTATGAGTGCCAAAAATGAGATTATTGAAGTTGAAGGAAATTTTCAAGAAAAAGTCTACACTACAGCACTTTTAAACTCGATGAAACGACAATGCAACACTATATCAAAATCTTTTAAGAGAAAAGATCAGACTATCTACAACTTAGGAGAAGGTTCAAAAATAAAAGATGCAACTCCCTTAGAGCTAGGTAGCACAAAAATTCAAGAGCTTCCAGTTATTGACAAAGAGGAACTTTACAACTCTTTAACTACACTATTCAATGCAAAAAGTGAAAACTTTTTAACAGAAGATGAGTACAAATCTATTCAAAAACGATTATGCTATTATGAGACTATAATTCAAAGACTTAAAGAACATCTTCAGACTGCTCATTATAACAATATTGACCAATATCATTACAATCTCTTAGGAACATTTTATGATATTCTCTCAGATCAAGAAAATGGTTTAAACTACGATATAGATACACTTTTAACACTATATCTTGAGCTTATAAGTGGTTTTATTTTTGATTTAATTAACACAAAAGAGATTGAGGGTAAAAAGAAGTTAATTAAAGAACTCGATAAGAAAATAATTCCCAACATTATTAAAGTAATCAAGTTTTATAAAGATAAAATTCAAGATTATTTACCAAGTATTACTATAAAGTGAGACTTTCGTCTCACTTATTTATAGAATTTATCTTTTACTGTAGAAGCTTCATAACATTTTGTTGTACATTGTTGGCTTGACTCATAGCATAAGAACCAGACTGTGCAAGAAGATTTCTTTTTGAGAAATTTGCAGACTCAGCAGCAAAATCAACATCACGTATCTGTGATTCAGCAGCAGTAATATTTACTTGAGTAACAGAGATATTCCTAACTGTAGATTCAAGTTGATTTTGAGCAGCACCTAAAGAAGATCTTTGTGTTGCAACTTTACTTAAAGCACTATCCATATTTCCGATAATTCTCTCAAAGTCTGATCGTGTAGCAGTATTACTAGCAGTTAAAAGATTGCTTGCTAAAAGACTATCAGCATTCATATCGCCAATAGTTGTAGATGTACTCTCATCTGTATAAGCACCTACATGAAATTGGAATTTATTTCCTGAAGTATCTAAGAGTGTTTTACCATTAAACTTTGTTTCATTAGCAATATGATCCATTTCAGATTGAAGTCTTAACATCTCTTCAGAAATGTATTTTCTTGAACCACTATCTTGAGTATCATTGGCACCTTGAACTGCAAGTGTACGAACACGGTTTAAAATGTTTGTATACTCCTCAAGTGCACCATCAGCTGTTTGAACAAGTCCAACACCATCATTAGCATTTTTTATGGCTTGACCAAGTCCTTGAGACTGTGCAGAGAGTTTGTTTGCTATAGAAAGACCAGAAGCATCATCTGCCGCAGTGTTAATTCTAAGACCTGAGCTCAGTGCTGATAAACTTTTATCTAGCTCAACATTATTTTTACTCGCATACATGTGTGCATTCATCGCACCAACATTTGTGTTAATTCTAAAACCCATAATAAGTCCTTTTTTATAAAGTTATATAGAGTTAAAGCAAGTAATGTTCCTAATTGAAAAAATAAGAGAAGAAAAAACAGCAGAAAAGCTCCTGCTGTTTGAAGATATAAGAGCTCTACTACTGTAGAAGTCTCATAACATTTTGTTGTACATTGTTGGCTTGACTCATAGCATAAGAACCAGACTGTGCAAGAAGATTTCTTTTTGAGAAATTTGCAGACTCAGCAGCAAAATCAACATCACGTATCTGTGATTCAGCAGCAGTAATATTTACTTGAGTAACAGAGATATTCCTAACTGTAGATTCAAGTTGATTTTGAGCAGCACCTAAAGAAGATCTTTGTGTTGCAACTTTACTTAAAGCACTATCCATATTTCCGATAATTCTCTCAAAGTCTGATCGTGTAGCAGTATTACTAGCAGTTAAAAGATTGCTTGCTAAAAGACTATCAGCATTCATATCGCCAATAGTTGTAGATGTACTCTCATCTGTATAAGCACCTACATGAAATTGGAATTTATTTCCTGAAGTATCTAAGAGTGTTTTACCATTAAACTTTGTTTCATTAGCAATATGATCCATTTCAGATTGAAGTCTTAACATCTCTTCAGAAATGTATTTTCTTGAACCACTATCTTGAGTATCATTGGCACCTTGAACTGCAAGTGTACGAACACGGTTTAAAATGTTTGTATACTCCTCAAGTGCACCATCAGCTGTTTGAACAAGTCCAACACCATCATTAGCATTTTTTATGGCTTGACCAAGTCCTTGAGACTGTGCAGAGAGTTTGTTTGCTATAGAAAGACCAGAAGCATCATCTGCCGCAGTGTTAATTCTAAGACCTGAGCTCAGTGCTGATAAACTTTTATCTAGCTCAACATTATTTTTACTCGCATACATGTGTGCATTCATCGCACCAACATTTGTGTTAATTCTAAATCCCATAATAAATCCTTTTTGGGTAAGAGCCTTTCGCTCTTTTCTTAAT
>CAZTNH010000133.1:0-3911 GCA_964615395.1 uncultured Sulfurimonas sp. | reverse complement strand
AGCCTCACTCAGTCTGGAGATACAACTGTGAAGAGGATAGGAAAGTTTTTTGCATATCTATTGGTGTTTATCTTCTCACTTATGCTCTTTGTCCCTAAAAGTAGTCTCTACTACTTGGCAGAAGAGAACTTGAAGAAGTTTGATGTTGTTGTATCTAAAGAGACTCTTCGTGATTCTCTTTTTTCTCTTAATATAGAGAACTTAGATGTAACTACAAAGGGGATAGAGAGTGCCCATATAGACTCTGTAGAGTTGACACTTCTTGGCGTTTACGATAGTGTAAAAGTCAGAGAGATTCAGCTCTCATCTATTGTTGAAGCTTACTTTCCCTCTAAGATAGAGTCTATAGATTTAGATTACTCTCTACTTCATCCTTTAATGGTTCAAGCAAAATCTATAGGTGAGTTTGGAGAGATGAATGCTACTTTTAATCTTCTGAATTTAGAGTTAAACGCTACTCTAAAACCATCTAAACTTATGTTAAAAAAGTATAGAAGATCTCTCCATTTTTTCAAAAAATCTAAAGAGGGGGTGTATCTTTATGCAAAATCTCTCTAGTAGTAAAATAGTTCCAACTCTTACAACACTTTTAGTTTTAATCTTAATAGCAAAACTTATTTCACTTGCCCTATGGTGGTATCTTCCGAGTGAAGGTATTGAGCTAAATAGACAAAACTCTTATGGGTCTAAGTACCAAAGAGTTGATTTTAAAAATATGTTGACAAATGCAGGTAAATCTACTACTTCTGTTCGTAAGTCAAAATCAACAACACTTTGTAGTATAGACTCCTTAATCTTAAAAGGTTTATATGGAAAAGATTCTCATGGCTTCGCTATTGTTGCAAAAAAAGCTTCTCCACTTAAAACAACTATAGTTTCAGTTGGTGAAGTTTATGCGGGTTATAAGTTAAAAACGATAGATCTTACTCATGTTATATTTGTGAAACATTCAAAAGAGTATGTTTTAGAACTTGGAAAATCAAAAGGTGCTACTTCAGTAAGACGACATACTAAAGTCTCATCAGATGAGATAAGTGAGGCTGTAGTTCGTCGTTCAGATATCCAAAACTACTCTAAAAATCCTTCCAAAATTTGGAAAGATATATCTATAGCACCACTGAAAAAAGCTGGTAAGATAGTTGGTTTTAAGATCAACCGAATTAAAAGAGGTTCTAAAATGGCGCAACTTGGTTTGAAAAAAGGAGATATTATTATTCGTGCAAACAATGTAAAACTCTCATCAAGTCGAGATGCAATCAAGCTTTACCAAAATATAAATAAACTAGAGACTATATCCCTTGTAGTTTTAAGAAATAATCAAGAGAAGGAAATAATTTATGAGATACATTAAGATACTATTTTTAACAACACTTTTAGCATTGAGTCTAAATGCTAGAGAGCAAGTGAATGTCAACTTTTCAGACCTACAAATAAATGATTTTATTAAACTTATCTCTAAAATCACTCATAAAAATATTTTGATTAATAATAAAATAAATGGAACTGTAAACTTTATAAGTACAACTCCAGTCTATGACGATGAGTTGATTGGCATACTTGTTTCTGTTTTAGAGTCTAAGGGTTTTACTCTTATTCAAAAAGGTTCTATCTATGAGGTTGTTCGCTCAACAGAAGCTGCAAAACATAATGTAAAAGTTACCCAACAAGGGAAGCATCTTCATGGCTCTTTGATGGTAACACAAGCTATTGAGGTTAAGGGTGCAAATGTAGATGTCGTTGCAGCGAAGATAAGATACTTAATCTCAAAAACTGCAAAACTGATGACTATGAAAGAGAGTAATACAATGCTCTTAACAGATTATCCAAAAAACATTGAGACGATTAAAAAAGTTATAGGTGACATTGCTATAAACAGTACTATGCTTGTGAAAATAATGCCCATCAAACATGCAGAAGCTAAGAAACTTCAAGCACGATTAGTAGAGATAAGTAAATCAATTTTCAATCCTAAGATAGCATCTCAAAAAGTAAAAATTATTTTAGATGAGAATATAAATGGTGTTATTGTGATAGGAAATAAAAAAAACATAGCTATTATTGAGAAGTTACTTCGCTCTATGGATGTTGAATCTAGTGCGAGTAATGGGATTAAAATCTTTTCACTTAAAAATTCTGATGCAAAATCAGTAGCAGTTACACTTAATGATATTATCTCAAAACAGAAGTTTTCAGACCCCTCTTCAAAACCAAATATCTCAGCAAGTGAAGAGATAAATGCAGTGATTGCTATAGGTGAACCTACAATTATTAAAGGCATAAAGCTTATTATTGATGAGTTAGATAAAGAGAAGTATCAGGTCTATGTTCAAGCAAGAATCATAGAGATAAATAAAAATGATGTTGAGAGCTTAGGGATGAAGTATGGCTTTGATGGAGGGGGTGTCTCTTCTAGTGGTGGACTCTATACCCTCTCCGGTAATTTCGGTGGTTCATCAGTTGCAATTCCAGATACTTTTTTAGATAGTATCTCTCTCTCAGGTGTGAACTTTGCACTAGGAGCGACACTTGATTTTCTTGAAACAAATGGTGCTTCAAAATCAGTAAGCAATCCCTCTATCCTATGTGTGAACAATAAAGAGTCCTCTATCTATGTAGGAAAGACTATCTCTATCTCAACAGGAACTGTTACTGATGCAACTGCTGGTGGAGGAGTGACAAGTAGTTACAAACGTGAAGATGTTGGACTTACTCTAAAAATAAAGCCTCGTGTCTCATCAAATGACAAGGTGACATTAGATGTTGAAACAGTTTTAGAAAATGTTATAGATACAGGTTTAGATGCAAATGGTCAACCTATAAGACAGCCAACAACTTCTAAACAAGAGGTGAAAACTCAAGCAATTCTTCGTCATGGTGAGAGTATCATCATTGGTGGACTTGTTAAAGTGTATGACTCTAAATCTGTAAGTAAAATACCTCTACTAGGAGATATTCCATGGATTGGAAAGTGGTTGTTTACCTCTACAACTACAAGTACAGAAGAGGATAACTTAATTGTGATTTTAACTCCTTATGTAATCGACAAAAGTGAAAAACTCTCTCAACTACAAAAAGATTTAGGAGTTTTAGCGAAGCTACAAGAGGAGTATGACATTGAAGCTTTTAAAAAATTAGAAGATCGTAGTAAAAAAGATGAAACGAGAGAAGTTGAAGAAGAGAGTACACCTAAAAAGAAAAAAACATCTCTAGTCATTGAAGAAGTAGATTAAAATGTTAAATTTAGAAACACTCCATAATCTAAAGTTAGAGGTATATGAACCAGAAGAACTTACAACAGATATAAGTGTTAAAAATTATCTTCTTTTTAGTGAACTTGATGGTGAGGTGACAGCTTTTTTAAGTGAGCGTTATTTTGCTGAGGGGAGTAACTACTACTCAAAATTAGAGAAAAAGTATCCACTAAATATTTTAGATGAAGACTCTTATGACAGACTCTATAACCGTTTTTTAGAACTCCGTACGGACAAGGCTATAGAGACCATGAAAGAGGAGGGTGATGAGAGCGAGGCTGAAGAGGATATCTCTCTTACTGACTTTCTTCGTACCTCTTCTGACATCTTAACAAGTGAAGAGTCTGCACCTATTATCAAGTTTGTAAATGCACTCTTTTATCAGGCTGTTAAAAAGAGAGCTTCCGATATTCACATAGAGGTTCAAGAGAACAAGGGTGAGGTTCGTTTTCGTGTAGATGGAATGCTAAGTAAAAATGCTGACTTAGATAAAAAAGTGGTGAGTCTCATCGTCAGTCGTATCAAGGTTATCTCAAATCTTGACATATCTGAAAAACGTATTCCACAAGATGGACGAACACAGATAAAAATAGCAGGAGAAGTGCTAGATATTCGTGTCTCAATTCTTCCAACTTTTTATGGGGAACGAGTGGTTATGAG
>CAZTNH010000132.1:0-4001 GCA_964615395.1 uncultured Sulfurimonas sp. | reverse complement strand
CTAAAAGAGAGAACAAACCGACTAGTAGCCATATCTAAACTCTCTTTTGCCTCATCACTTAAGATACAAAACTTCTCAATATCTTTATCACTAAGATTTGCATTAAACTCTTTTTGCCCTCTCTGTTTAGCTCTAATATGCGCTTCCACTACCATCTTGTGCATCTCTTTAGAAGTTAAAGAACTCTTATCTTTAGCGTTTACATTTTGCATTACTATATTTAAGTCTATTCTATCGAGAAAAGGTTCAGAGAGTCTATTTTTATATCTCTGTATCTCTAGATCTGAACATCTACACTCCTTTTGAGTATCAAGTAAATTTCCACATGGACAAGGGTTCATCGCACCGACAAAAAGAAACTTAGCTGGATACTCAACCTTAGAGTTGACACGTGAAATACGAATCTTACCATCCTGCATAGGTTCGCGAAGGGACTCTAATACACCCTTAGAGAAGTGAGGCAGTTCGTCAAAAAACAGAATACCATTGTTAGCCAAACCGACCTCTCCTATTTTTGCCCTAAAACTCCCACCACCAAAAATTGAAGCTGGGGTAGAAGAGTGATGGGGATTTTTATAGTTTCTATGTGGCTTAAATGTTGGCTCTTTTCCATCTAAAACTTCTAACTTAGCAAGGTCTAGTATCTCACTAGCACTCATGGGCGGGAGGATATAACGGAGTCTATTGGCTATCATACTCTTACCACACCCAGGACTTCCCTCAAGTATGATGTTGTGAAATCCAGCTGCTGAGATAAGTGCTGCACGCTTAGCTATCTCCTGCCCTTTTACATCAGCAAAATCCTCCTCATACTCTTGAACATAGTAATATTTCTCATCATCTAACTCATAAGATGGATACTCTATATCACTCTGCTCTATATTTGGAACTGCACTCTCTTGATTTTTTAAAATATCAACAGCTTCATTCAAAGTTTTTACACCATAAAATGATACATTAGGAATTTTTGATAATTTTTCCAAAGATTCAAAAGGAACAATAACCTTATGTATTACTCCTTGGTTAGCTAAGGATAAGATAAGTGGATAGAGTTGTATATTCTCTTTTACAGCTCCATCAAGTCCTAACTCTCCAAATACAAACCACTCTTGAAAATCACTCTCTTCGGCGTTTAATAAAATAAGGAGTGCCATACTTAGGTCAAACTGAGAGCCTGATTTAGAGAGTTCACTGGGAGCTAAAGAGAAGGTAATTCGTTTAGGGGGAAAAGAGAAATCATTACTTAAAAGAGCAGATTTTACTCTCTCTTTTGATTCGGTAATCGCAGTTGAAGCCATACCTACAATGGAAAAAGAGGGTAAGCCTTTGGTGAGAGTTGATTCAACATTCACGACTTTAGCATCAACACCTTCATAAGTAGCACAGTTAAGTGATTTCATAAAAACAACCTTTTATTAGATTGTTATATAGTAGCTAGTTATTGAGAAAAATTCAAAAAGTATGACAAATTGCCATATTTTAAAACTATTTTCTATCTTTTAACATTCTTTTATACTCTTTTTCAAACTTTTTACGTCTTGCATAAGAGAGCTTATCTATAAATAAAACACCAATTAAGTGATCCATTTCATGTTGAATTGCTATCGCTAAAAGCCCATCAGCTTCAAGAGTTTGTGTATTTCCATCTCTATCTTGATAGTGAAGAGTTAAAGTTTCAGATCTTTTAATATCTTCATAAAACTTAGGAACACTTAAACAACCCTCTTGATAAACTGTTTCACCATTCTTATGAGTTACTACAGGATTTATTATCTCCAAAAGATTCTCTTTTGGCTGTTCACCCTCTTCATCAGGTATATTTAAAATAAGTGCCTGAATAGGATGTGCAACTTGAATTGCTGCTAAACCTATGCCATTTGTATCCATCATCATAGGATACATACTATCTAGTAGTTTATGTAACTTTGCATCAAAATTAGTCACTTCTTTAGACTTTAAACGTAATCTTCTATCTGGGTATTCTACTATTGTTAATTTCATACTACTTAATCCCGTAATGAAACTGCATAATCACAATCTTTAATATCATAAGCAGCTTCAATTCCATCAATTGCACTCACTACTATCTCTTCAACGGAGTGATTACAGTCAATGTCTGTTACACCTATCGAAATTTTAAGTTGAATTTCACGATCGGCTAAAAAGAAATTAGAATTAGAAACTAATTCTATAAGTCTCACACTCGCTTTTTTTGCTGCATCTACATCTGTATGTTTTAATAGCATAGAAAAAACACCATTACCATAATGAGCGACAATATCACTACGACGAGAAGTTTTTAAAAGAAGTCTAGCTATAGTTCTTGTCATTAAAATAACTGCTTTTTCATTTTTAATGCTTTTTTTCAAATCTCGACATAATTCAATCATAATAAGAGAACTTTTATGCTTAAACTCTTTAATAAGCCCTATCTCTTGCTCTATTTTTGTAAGTAAATAGCGTTTGTTGTAAACACCAAATTGATTATCAAAAATTGTTTCGTTTTCAACATTTTTAACTATCTGTGCAGTCTCATCGTAAATACTCTTCATCTGAGAACTCTGAGTTCTTAAAATACTATTAAGTTTTGAGACATCACCCTCTAAGGTAGCAACAATTCCTATTGCTTCTTGTAACTCAGGATGACTGCCTAGCTCTCTTTTTCTTTTATCTAAAATCTTTGTCATTAAAGACATATTTTTATAAAGATTTGCAGTAGCACTTAATATACTTTTTATAGAACCAAAACCTTGCTTAAGACTCTGTTCTAAAGCTATTGTACTCTCAGCTTCATTATTCTCTTCTAGTTCTAACATGGAGTGTATCTGTTTACGAAGATTTTCACTCTTATCTTCTAAAAGTCTATCAAAATAGAGTGAAAAATTATTTGGTGTTGGTGGTAAATTATCAAGAATTAGAGCATTTAAAACTTCTTTTGAATAAATCTCTATATCACTTGATGGACTATCCATCTGTAAAGCATCTATAGCAGGAGCAACTACTTCTGAGGTTTCTTTCATAGTATCATCAATATTTCTACGATTTTTACTTCTTAATTTTCCCGCCATAGCTTATCCTTACTTCTTATCGTTCTTTTTTAAAACCTGATCAATCATACCATAATCTTGAGCCTCTTGTGCACTCATAAAGTTATCACGATCTGTATCTTTTTCAACTTGTTTTACAGTTTGACCTGTATTTTTTGCAAGTATTCCATTTAACTCAGCTTTCATACGAAGAATCTCTTCTGCTTGAATCTGAATATCTGTTGCTTGACCCTGTGCACCACCTAAAGGTTGGTGAATCATAATTCGAGCATGAGGGAGAGCATAACGCTTCCCTTTTTCACCAGATGATAAAAGAAATGCACCCATAGATGCTGCTTGACCAATACATATAGTAGCAACATCAGGACGAATGTAATTCATCGTATCAAAAATAGCCATTCCAGCTGTTACAACTCCACCTGGAGAGTTAATGTAGAAATAGATATCTTTTTCTGGATCTTCAGCTTCAAGAAAAAGAAATTGTGCAACTATAGTAGAAGCAACTTGATCATTAACCTCTCCACTTAGCATTACAATTCTATCTTTTAAAAGACGAGAGTAGATATCGTAAGAACGCTCACCACGTCCTGACTTTTCTACTACATAAGGAATATAAGACATAACTTACGCTATCTTTTCGTTTAAAAGACCAGAAAGAACTCTATCTTCTACCATTGACATTTGGATAGCTGGAAGATATCCTGCATCTTTATACTGCTCATAAGCTTTTTGAGGATCTTGACCCATTTGCATAGCTTCAAAGTAGATAGTTTGCATAACTTCTTGCTCTTCGATTTTAACACCTTTCTCTTGTGCTAAAGCATCAATAATAAATGTAGCTCTTACACTTTTAGCAGCTTCATCACGGAAAGTCTCACGAAGCTCAGTTAATTTGTCTGCATTTTCACGAAGCTCTTTAATCTCATCTTCACTCATACTACCAGCTTTTTTGTT
>CAZTNH010000131.1:0-4084 GCA_964615395.1 uncultured Sulfurimonas sp. | reverse complement strand
TTTGATGAGGATTTTCACCATAACGAGTATCCATAACTTTGTTTCCAACTACAAATTGCTTCTCACCAAAACCATCATTAAAACGCTGATTCATGTAGTTTGCAATCATAGAGTCATAAGCTGCCGTATGTTCAAATGCTTTAACCATATAGCCACGACGGAACTCTTTTGTATTTTTTTCATTCTCTATCGCATCAATTACTTCAGCATAATCTTCTACATTTGTAACGATGATAACGGCATCGAAGTTCTTTGCAGCTGAACGAACCATAGCTGGTCCACCAATGTCAATATTTTCTATAATATCATCAAAATCATCTGTTTTTTCAATAGTCTCTTTAAATGGATAAAGATTGACACATACTAGGTCGATAGACTCAACACCTAACTCTTTAGCTTGGTCAAGATGTGACTGCTTATCACGACGGTGTAAAATCCCACCATGAATATAAGGATTAAGTGTTTTAACACGTCCTTCAAAACACTCAGGAAATTTTGTAACTTCATCAATTTCAATAGCTGCTATTCCAGCTTCAACTAATTTTTTATAAGTTCCACCAGTTGAAATGATTTCATAACCATTTTTTACGAGAGATGAACAAAACTCAACTATACCTGCTTTATCACTTACACTTACTAATGCTCTTTTCATTATAAACCTTGTTTAAATCTTGTTCCTAAGCTCCTGCTTAGGAATACATATATATGCTTATAAATTTAAATATGTATTCCTATCGAGGACGATAGGAACAAGCTTTCAAAATAATCTTTGAATTTTATCTAAATTGAGTTTATAAAATGGTAAAATCAAATCATTAACTAAAGGATTTTTATGAACAATATAGCTATTTTATGTTCAGGGGGTGATGTTTCAGGAATGAATCCTGCCCTTAAACAGTTTGTTGAGTATGCACTTCAAAAAAAACTAACACCCTTTTTTGTTTATGATGGCTATGAAGGTCTAATAGATAACAATATTACAAAAGCCTCTTATTGTGATGTAGCAGGAATAATAACTCGTGGTGGAACAAAAATAGGGAGTGCTAGAAGTAAACGTTTTATGGATAAAAGATATAGAGCTATCGCGAAAAATAACTTAGATAATTTAAATATCAATATGCTTATTGTTCTCGGAGGGGATGGTTCTTTTCGTGGCTTGGATATATTTTATAAAGAACATGGTATAAAATTTTGTGGTATTCCATCAACTATTGATAACGATATAAATGGAACAGATTACTGCTTAGGTGTTGATACTGCTCTTAATATTATCAAAACATCTATTGATGCTATTCGAGATACAGCATCATCATTTAAACGTGCTTTTGTTATAGAAACAATGGGAAGAGATTGTGGTTACTTAGCACTTGTCACACATCTAACCTCAGGCTCAGAACTCTGTCTCATTCCTGAAATTAAATATAATTTACACGAATATGAGAAAAAATTTAAATCTGAGATGAAAAATGGACGCCGTTATTTTATAGCTATAGTTTCAGAAGGTATAAAAGAGGAGTCTCAAGAGATTGCAACTTGGTTTGAAGAAAAAATAGGCATTGAAGCACGAGTCTCAATCTTAGGACATATTCAGCGTGGAGGGAATCCAAGTGTAAAAGATAGACTTTTAGCATATAAGTTTATAGTAAACGCCATTGATGCTCTTTTAGATGGAAAAGAAGAATCTATAGTATGTTATGAAAAGCATGGGTTTAATTTTAAAAGTATTAAAGAAGTTACATCAAAGACAAAAGAACTCGATAAGGAGCTTTTGTCTTATATGTAAAGAGGAAGTTGGTGATTAAAAATCACCTTCAGCTGCACGAGCTGGAATTTCTGTCATTGCTTTTTGTACTTCTGTAGCAAGATCAAGCATCTCTTTATCAAGTGGAGCTCCACCATGAATAGCAAGAGTTAAATCCATAGTAATTAAGTATCTATCACCATTACCATACTCAACTAACATAATTCTACATGGCATAAAACCACCAAAGTATCTTGAGTGTGCAAGAAATTTCTTAGCAATATACAGACTACAAAGAGAAACATTCTCAACAAATTTTACTTGATCTGGTTTTGCATCAGGAATGTTGAACATTTTTGTATCACCAACGATTCTCATGTTATACTCTTCAGCAAGTGCTTTGATAGACTCTATAACATCTTCATTAGATACATCGTCATTAACCTTATACTCATTCATCATTGCTTTAGCAGGATCACCATCTTTAGCTACTTCACTAAACAGATCATCATAAGCTTTCATAGCCCCATCATCTAATTTATGTTGACTTGTTACTGCTGTCCAACCCATATGCATTGTTGAACATCCTGAAGCCATAAACGCTAAACCTACAGCTATGATAGCTGTTATAAAACTTTTTTTCATTGAATTACCTTTAATTAAAATCTGCATTATTATACTATATAAATATAAAAAACTCTTATAATAGAAAAGAATGTAATAACTTTTTGATTAAATTAAGTAAAGAGGAGAGAACTTACACACTTTTTGGTGTGTAAGGCTATAGTTTATGATTAAAAATCACCTTCAGCTGCACGAGCTGGAATTTCTGTCATTGCTTTTTGTACTTCTGTAGCAAGATCAAGCATCTCTTTATCAAGTGGAGCTCCACCATGAATAGCAAGAGTTAAATCCATAGTAATTAAGTATCTATCACCATTACCATACTCAACTAACATAATTCTACATGGCATAAAACCACCAAAGTATCTTGAGTGTGCAAGAAATTTCTTAGCAATATACAGACTACAAAGAGAAACATTCTCAACAAATTTTACTTGATCTGGTTTTGCATCAGGAATGTTGAACATTTTTGTATCACCAACAATTCTCATGTTATACTCTTCAGCAAGTGCTTTGATAGACTCTATAACATCTGCATTCTCTACATCGTCATTAACTTTATACTCTTTCATCATCGCTTTTGCAGGATCACCATTTTTTAAAACTTCGTCAAACATTGCCATATAAGCAGGGAGTGCTCCTGAATCTAATCCAGCTACTTTTGAGCCCATTTTCATGTAGCCCCCAATTCCTGCTATTATTACAATAGTTCCAATAAACGCCAATAAGTTTTTAATCATTCTATCTTTCCCTTTTTTTAAATTTATATATCTCTTTCAATTACACGTTTAAATGTATTGAAATAGTTATCATCTAGTTCACTCATACTCATAGTAATATCATTTACTTTAATAGAGTCTCCACCTACTGTTCCCACTTTTTCACAAGCTAAACCATTTAACATCGCTTCAAATGCAGCAGAGTTTTCAGGTTTCACTTCAATAATTGCACGAGATTGAGACTCAGCAAAGATATCTCTCTCATCTTCAACTTTCATAGTAACATCACAGCCTAAACCTGATGTAGCTACCATTTTAGCTAAAGCTATTGCAACACCACCAGAAGATGCATCTTTAGCACACTCTAGTAGATGTTTTTTGTTACCTTCAATAACTAAATCCCAAAGAGCCAACTCTTTTTTATAGTCAATCACAGGCATAGTCCCAGCAACAGTGCCACAAATCTCTTTCATATAAAGAGATCCACCAAACTCAGACTTAGACTCACCTACTAGATAGATAAGATTTCCTTCAGCTTGAAATGAAGACATTAAAACATTGTTTTGGTCATCATTTACACCAACAGTCGCTATTGAAGGAGTTGGGAAAACTGAAACGCCATTTGTTTCATTATAGAGTGAAACATTTCCACCAATAACAGGAGTAGTAAGCTCAGCACAAGCCTCTTTGATTCCCTCACAAGCTGCACCAAACTGCCACATAACTTCAGGATTTTCAGGATTACCAAAGTTAAGACAATCTGTAATAGCTAAAGGTCTAGCCCCACTCATCGCAACATTACGTCCAGCTTCAACAGTAGCAGCTGCACCACCACCTTTAGGGTCGATGTAACAAAAACGAACATTACAATCAGCTGACATTGCAAGAGCTTTTCCATTCTCTTTTACACGAATAACAGAAGCATCTAACATCCCACCTTTTTTAATAGTGTTAGTCTGTACCATTGAGTCATACTGAGTATATATCCATGATTTATCAA
>CAZTNH010000130.1:0-4121 GCA_964615395.1 uncultured Sulfurimonas sp. | reverse complement strand
TTAATCCAAGTACCCTCTTGTGAACTGCTTCGTGTATCTGCACACATCTGTATCACTTTTGTGAAATTTGTATCAAATTTATATCTGAATTTTTTCATACTCTTTTTAAGAGAACGGCTTAGTTTAAAATCATCAAGCTCCATAATAAGTCTAGGAGATGGTGACCACCAAAGAATAGGCTCATCTTTAGCATACCAAGGAAATATTCCAGATTGATATGCCTTTAGTACTCGAGTTGGATTCATATCTCCTCCCCAAGCTACTATGCCGTCTTCATTTGCACTATTTGGATGAGGAAAATTAAAATCAAATTTATTAATCTGAAGTATATACACTATGCTTCTTTAAAATCTAAGATAAGTTCTTCTTTCAAAGTTACAGTAACTAAACCACCATTTTGTAGTTTTCCAAAGAGTATCTCATCACTTAATTTATCTGTTATATTATTTTGTATGTAGCGTTTAAGTGGTCTCGCTCCCATCTCTTGAGTATAAGATTCATCTGCTATAAATTTTATCGCTTCTTTAGAGAGAGTGATAGTGATTTTTTTCTTTTTAAGTTCACTATTTAATTCTTCAATAAATTTTCTTACAATACCCTCTATAGTCTCTATAGATAACTTTTCAAACTCTACAATGGCATCTAATCTATTTCTAAATTCAGGTGTGAAGAAAGATTTTAACTCTTCATCTTTCGCGATAGATTCATCTTTATTAAAGCCCATAACATTTCTTGCTGTTGCACCAATGTTGGATGTCATAATAAGGATAATATTTTGAAAGTTTGCCTTATATCCATTGTTGTCAGTGAGAGTAGCACTATCCATTATCTGAAGTAAAATATTTATCAAATCGGGATGTGCTTTTTCAATTTCATCTAAAAGTAAAACGCAATAGGGATGCTTTTTGACAGCTTCTGTAAGTAAACCACCTTGCTCATATCCGACATAACCAGGAGGTGCACCGACTAAACGACTTAGTGTATGTTTTTCCATATATTCACTCATATCAAAATGCTCAAAATGTATGCCTAATGTATCACTTAAAGCGATGGAGAGTTCTGTTTTTCCTACACCTGTAGGACCTGAAAAAAGAAAAGATGCTATGGGTTTATTTGCAGGTGTAAGTCCAGCTTTGGAAATTTTTATCGCCTTTGCTACACTCTGAACTGCTCTCTCTTGCCCAATTACTCTCTTGTGTAAATCACTCTCAAGAGTAGAGAGAGATTGGAGTTCATTCTCATTAATATTTCTGTTTGATATACCTACTATAGATGAAATCGTATTTAAAATATCACTAGACTTTACCTTGCTTTTTTTCTTTTTACTAAGATGAAATGCTGCTGCTGTTTCATCCATCAGGTCAATAGCTTTATCTGGAAGAAATCTATCTGTAATATATCGAGAAGATAAATCAACAGCTGATTTTAGTGCCTTATTTGTGTATTTTACTTTATGATGTTTTTCATATTTTTTTTGAAGACCCTTTAAAATAAAATAACTTGTTTTCTTTGAGGGCTCATCTACATCTATCTTTGAAAATCTTCGACTAAGTGCCTTGTCTTTTTCAAAACCATTTCTATACTCAGCAAAAGTAGTCGCACCCATACACTTAAGCTCACCAGAGGCTAAAGCAGGTTTAAGCTGATTTGCTGCATCCATTGTGCCACTTGTACTTCCTGCACCTATAAGAGTGTGAATTTCATCTATAAAGAGAATGGCATTTGGCTCTATCTTCAACTCATCCATTACACCCTTTAATCTTTTTTCAAAATCCCCTCTATACTTTGTACCAGCAAGAAGTGCGCTTAAATCTAAAGCATATAATTTTGAATCGTAAATAATAGAAGGCACTTTCTCAGCTGCAATATTTAAAGCTAATCCCTCTGCTATTGCAGTTTTTCCAACCCCTGGTTCTCCCACTAAAATCGGATTATTTTTCTTTCTTCTACATAAAATTTGAGTTACTCTTCGTATCTCTTTATCTCGTCCTATTACAGGATCTATTTTCCCCTCTTTAGCTTTTTGAATTAAGTTTATAGTATATTTAGCTAAATAGGATGTCTGTTTTTTCTCATTTACGTCTGTATCATCTGTCTGATTATGCGAAATAATTTCTAATATATCAAGTCGTAAAATATTGTACTGGTTCATAAGCATATAAGAGAATGTATTTTCCTCTTCATACAAGGCAGCTAAAAGATCTCCTACATCTGCATTAGTCTGTTGTGCAGATTGGATATGTCGTACCATGCTGTCTATGAGACGAGAGAGAGCAACACTCTCATAAGGCTCTTTATCTATATCTTGAGGTAATGCTTCTATATTTGTTTGAATATACGAAAGTAACTCAATTTTCATCTTACTAACATCACCTCCACAACTATTTATAATATCAGAACCTTCAGTAGAGTGAAGAAGTAGATAAAACACATGTTCAATAGTTAAATATTCATGTCGTAACTCTTTAGCAAAAGAGATGGATTTTTGAAAAATATCATTGAGTGAAGAACTAATCATATCTATTCCTCTTCCATCATTGCTTTAAGTGGAAAACCATTCTCTTTAGCTTTCTTAATCACCTGCATTACTTTTGTTTCAGCGATTTCATGTGTATAAATACCACATAAGCCTCGCTCTTTTTTATGAATCTCTAGCATAATACTTTCAGCTTGTTCATAACTCTTATGAAAGATACTTATAAGAACATCAATCACAAAATCCATAGAAGTATAATCATCATTTAAGAGATAGACTTTATACTTTTTTGGAAAAGCAATTTTCAATTCATCTTGTAGTTCAAATTCTATATTAGTTCCCATATTTTACTTCTTTGCCGCATTTAAAAAATCATTGATAATATCTTGAGGATTTTCTAAACCTATAGATATGCGAATTAGGCCATCTGTAATTCCAAGAAATTTTCTTGTCTCATTATCAAAATCACGATAAATTGTAGAAGCCATGTGTAGTGCAAGAGTTCTACTATCACCAATATTCGCCGTAATTGTTGCAAGTTTTGTAGAGTTTATAAACGTATATGCTTCCTCTTTAGAACCCATATCTATAGTAAAAAATGTCCCACATCCATTTTTGAAATCATTTTTATAGCGTTTATGATGAGGATGAGAGAACAGAGAAGGATGATTTATATTTAAGCCTTTTTCACTTAACTCTTTAGTAATGATTTCTACACTTTCTATAATTCGGGAGAGTCTAAGAGGTAGTGTTTCGAGTCCGAGGAGTGTTTGATAAGAAGCATTAGCATTTGCACTCATACCAAGATCTCGTAATGCACGTTTTTTAGCATTTGGAATAAGTGCCATCTCTTTAGCACCTTTTATAAACTTCGCTAAAAATGAATAACGACTACTTTTAAACTTATCTTCACCATCTTTTATTGCTCGAAAAACAGCACAACCACCTAATGCAGAGGAGTTACCAGAAATAATCTTAGTTGTTGAATATACCACGATATCTGCACCAAGTTCTAAGGGAGAGATATTTAAGGGTGTAATAGTATTGTCAACTATAAGGGCTACTCCTGCATTATCAGCGATGGAAGCTATGGTCTTAATATCGGGAAGACGCAAATTAGGATTTCCAACACTCTCTAAAAAGATAATTTTTGTTTTATTTGTAATAGAATTTTTGATATTTTCAAGTTCATCTACATCAAAAAAACTTGTTTTAATTCCAAAACGATGAAGTGTTTCAGAAAACAGTGCATATGTCCCTCCAAATAATCCACCAATACTAATGATTTCATCACCCGCTTCTAAAAGAGACATAGTTGCTAAAGTAGTAGCTCCCATCCCAGAACTTGTTGCAATAGCTCCAATACCACCATCCATTTCACTCATAATAGCTTCAAGTTTAGATGTTGTAGGATTTCCCATACGAGAATAGAGAGGTTTTTTAACACTCCCATCGAAAATTCCCTCTGCCGTTTGAGCATCACCGTAAGCAAATGCTGCAGAATTAATTAAGGTAGGAGAGATAGATCCTTCCTTATTTCCAACAGCTTGTACAAATTTTGTACAATATTTTTCAAAGTTATTCATTTATATACCTCGTATAATTTCTTTTATGAGTAACCCATCTTTTTTTAAAGTTTTTTTGA
>CAZTNH010000129.1:0-4126 GCA_964615395.1 uncultured Sulfurimonas sp. | reverse complement strand
CTTTCCCTATAATATTTCTCAAACGATTTATAAAAACTCTTAATGAAGCTTCACTAGGATCCTGAGTATAACTATAAAGTAGTTCAAAAATCTCTTCACGTGAGATAATTTTATCTCTATTTTGCAAAAACATATTAAGAAGAGTTATCTCCTTAGAGGTTAAATGTACCTTTTCATTATCCTTATGTAAAATAAGTTTTTCAGTATCAAAGAGTATATTTTCGGCAATAGTGATAATTGATTCATTTTTATACACTCTACGTAAAATTGCATTTACTCTTAACGAGAGTTCATTGAGGGAAAAAGGTTTTGTTATGTAATCATCACAACCACTTAAAAAACCCTTTTCTATATCTTTTTGTGTATCTAAAGATGTTAAAAATATAATAGCAATATTAGAAAATTTTCTAATCTCCTCTGAGACCTCAAAGCCATTTAATGAGGGTAACTTCACATCTAACAAAATAAGATCATAATGATTCTCATAAGCCATATTAACAGCCTCAGCCCCATCAAATACAAAATCACACTTAAAAGATTTCATCTCTAAATACTTGACTATAGTACTATTTAAATCAACATCATCTTCAACAACAAGTAGTTTTTTCATTCGATACCCTCTTCTTTAATTTATAAGCTAATTATTTTTCTGTAGTAGAGTATATAAAATTACTCCTAAAAGAGAGAAACTTACCACACTAAAAATAATAGTATAACCAGTTGGTAAATCATAAATATATGATATAAAAAGTGCAAATAGTATAGCTAATGAACCAAAAATAATAGCAAAAGAAAAAGGCTTAAATCTTTTCTGTGTTATGCCTATGTACGATGGAGCGATCAGTAGTGAGAATACTACTAAAACGCCAGCTGACTGAACAGATGATGTAACAGTAATAGCTAACATTAAGAAGAAAAGAAACTCTTTTTTAAGCCCCTGCACTCGTGGGTAGATAAAGAACATCACAAACGCTACAAACCCATAAATAGCCAAATCTTTATACAAATCTTCACTCGAAGTAAAGAGAATATCAGCAGCACTTAGTTTTGAGAAAAGCTCTGTTCCCTCTGCACTCTGTGCTAAAATAAGCATAATTGCTGAAATACCAAAAGCATATAGAAGCCCTATAAAAGCCTCTATCTTCTCTATCCTTTTTGTCGCCCAAGTGATGATAAGTGCACCAAAAACTGCAAAAAGTAGAGTCATAACACTCTGATATGCACCTCCCATAAATGCTATACTTATAGCCATACCACTTGCAGCAATCTGACCAATAGCTAAGTCGGTAAAGATAACTCCACGTTTAATAATTTCTATGCCAAAGATAGTATGTATAAAGACTAGAGCGATAGCCAGTACAAATGCAGGCCAGAGAAGCTCTACTATCTGCATATATTTTTCGCTATTGTATTGTAATACTCTTCTAAAGTTTTACTTCCATCTGCTCCCATATCGTGAGGAATCAACATAACTTTTGCACCTGTTTTAGAGGCTATAAATTTTGCTGTTTTTCTCTCATGGTAAACATCTTGTAAGATGAGTTTAATGTGATTTTTCTTTATTGTATTTATAAGTGCTATGGTATGTTTAGAACTCGGAGCTATTCCAGGAAGAGGCTCTATAGTCCCATAACTTTTATAGTTGTAGCGTCTAAGAAAGTAATTAAAAAGTTCGTGATACTGCACAACTTTTTTATCTTTACACTCACTCATTTTTGTATCAAATTTTGTAAGATACATTTTCCATTCACTCAAAAAATTATCTAAATTTTCTGCATAGATAGTGGCATTATCACTATCTATAGTTTCAAGTTTTTGTGCTATTGCTTTAGCAATTAGGGGTACTAAATGCGGGTCAGTCGTGTAGTGAGGATTTCCCTGAGCATGAACATCTCCAAAACCACGAGAGACTGATGTCGGTACATCTATCATAGGAATATAGTGAGAGATATCTAAAAAGCCTTTTGCTCCATTTTGAATCTTTGCATTATTTGCATTTTTGATAAGAGGTGGTAACCAACCAAGCTCTAGCCCTCCCCCATTCATAATAAGCAAATCAGCACGGTTAAGTTTTGCTAAAAGTGAGGGTTTTGGAACTATAAAGTGTGGGTCATATTTGCTACTTCCAAGTACAGTAACCCTTACTAAATCACCACCTACTTTTTTTGTAATTGCTCCAAGAGTTGAGTAAGTTGTATCTACACGAAGTGAAGCGAAAAGTCCCGTCGTGATAAGCAGTGTTAAAAATAATATTTTTTTCATCGTAATTCTCCCTAGTATGAGTGAGCGCCATGCGCACCTGCAGCGATGTTGAGTGTAAGCATTACTGTTTTTATATTTTCTCTTGCACCATCAATGACTTTTGTTCTATCGTAAGAAGCTTCTAAACGCAGACGAGACATAGGAAAAGGTTTATATTCAAGCATTGCCGTATATCTATCTAAGTTATTAGTATCTATACCAGTATATGCTGATAAATCTGTCTCATTTTTTGTGATTCTATCATACATAACACCACCACTATAGTTGTTGTTATATTGATAAACAAACTGAGAATAGAGACCCGCTTGTTTATCTGTTTTATCAGTTGTATCCTGCTCTCTATCTCTTTGTAAATATTCACTCTGCCAAATAAGAGAACTATAGCTTCCAAGTTGATCTCTCATTGTCAAATCTACACCATACACATCACTATTTTTTGCCACATCTGTCTGACCATGAGCTAAACTTACACCAGCTAAAAATGAAAGATCTTCTGTAAGATCAAAACTTGTTTTGATATAGCCAACATAGAGATTGTTTTGTGCTAAGTTTCCAAAACTTCTCTCATTTCTTCCCTGCATTGCATCCACACCCATCATAACATAAGTGTCTGTTGGGGCAACCCATTGGAGTTGTACTCCAGCATCACTTATGCTATCAGGACCAAAGAGCGACTTGTATATGATAGGCTGTTCTTCAAATAGCCAAGAGTGTTGGTGCTTTTCATTGATACGACCAAAGGCACTCTTAAACTTTCCAGCTTTTACTTTGAGTCCATAAGGGAGTGCGCGTGTCGTTACAAATGCCTCTTCTACTTCTAATCCATCTTCAGCAATATGAAAGATAGCAAAAGCATCAAAGTAGGGATCAACTGTTGAGTGAAGTGCTAACTCTGCATAGTTAAAATTAAACCCACGATTGGCATTAAAAGGAAGTTCAGCATCACCTGCATTAATAAAACCAGGAATTGCTAAATCAGCATAAGCAGGATTAGCAATATTACGACCAACTGCCGATGTATTTAAAATAAATGCTATATCAGGCAGGTAAGCATTTTGTGAAAAACTTGCTGAATTATTTGTATTTTTTTTCTCAAGGCTACTTAGTTTTGCACTGAGTGCAAGTGTCGCCTCTTTTTGTTCTTGTAACTGCTCTTTTATTGCATCCATCTGCGCATCTGCGTAGAGTGAAGATACTGTTAATAGAGAGAGTATTATTCTCTTTTTCATTCTTGTCTCCATAATATTTTATATAGTTCTGATTATTTTTTATGAGGTAAATATTAGGAGAAGAGAGGTGGAGCACGAGCCGAAAAAGTAAGCTTTTGTTTTTCTATTTGAAAGTTTGGTAAACTTGCTAATGTAGCTTCTGAAACTATTGTAAAAAGTACCAGGTAATTTACATTTATTGGAGTATCTATATTCGCTACATTATGAGAAATAGTACATATCAGACAATTATTATGCTCTTGTAAATCATTATGGTGATGCAAAGACCCCATAAATGTAGCAATCATAAAAATAATGCTGATATATTTTACTAGTAACTTCTTCTTCATAAATGGAATTATAACTCTTTTTTTATAAATTTTAACAACACTATCAGCACATTTTTTGTATAATCGCGACAATTATTTCTAAACATTAGGAAACCTATTTGAAAAACATTAGAAACTTCTCTATTATCGCACATATTGACCATGGAAAATCAACTCTTGCTGACCGTATCATACAGGAGTGTGGCTCTGTAACTGAACGTGAAATGTCAACACAGATGATGGACACTATGGACATCGAACAAGAGCGTGGTATTACCATCAAAGCACAATCTGTTAGACTTGACTATGTAAAAGATGGTGAACACT
>CAZTNH010000128.1:0-4180 GCA_964615395.1 uncultured Sulfurimonas sp. | reverse complement strand
GAAAATCGGAGACTTTATGGACGCTGCCAAATATATTTGGATGAATGGAAAATTTGTTAACTGGGATGATGCAAAAGTACATGTACTTTCACACACAATTCACTATGGAAATGGTGTTATTGAAGGAACAAAAGCATATAAAACTGAAAAAGGGTATGCTATTTTTCGTTTAAATGATCATACATCAAGACTTAAAGAGTCTGCAAAAATGACACTTATTGATATTCCTTACTCTATTGAAGAGATGAATGCAGCTCAGATTGAGTTGATTCGTAAAAATGAATTTACAGGGGATAATATCTATATTCGTCCTTTTGCCTTCCTTGGATACGGTGTTATGGGCGTTTACCATAAAGATGCTCCAGTTGAAACTGTAATGTCAGCTTGGGAGTGGGGTGCTTATCTTGGTGAAGATGGTCTTAAAAACGGAATTAAATTAAAAATAGCTTCTATGACTAGAGCTGCAAATACATCAAGTATGGGAAAAGCAAAAGCATCTGCTAACTACTTAAACTCTCAGATGGCTAAATTTGAAGCTATTGACTGTGGTTATGATGAAGCACTTCTTTTAGATGATCAAGGATATGTAGCTGAAGCTTCAGGTGCTTGTTTCTTTATGGTAAAAGATGGAGAGCTAATTACTCCTCCAAATGACAACTCTTTAGCATCAATCACTCAAAAAATGGTAATTGAACTTGCAGAAGATATGGGAATAAAAGTAACACGTAGACGTGTAACTCGTGAAGAGGTATATGTTGCAGATGAAGCATTTTTAACAGGAACTGCTGCTGAAATAACGCCAGTTGCTTTAGTAGATGCTAGAGAGATAGGTTCTGGATCACGTGGTGAGATGACTGAAAAGATTCAATCAACTTACTTTGATATCGTTTTTGGACGTAATAAAAAATACGAACACTATTTAACTTATATAGATTAGGAAATAAATACAATGAAGGAAAATATGCTAATGGCATCAGATATGAATGATTACTTTAACAAAAAGAAGAGCGAAGGTGGACAGAAGAAATCTAGTGGTAGTTCAGGTGGTGGAGGTCCAAAAGGTCCTCAAATGCCAAATATAGACTTTAACATGGGTGGTAAAGCGGGGATAATTTACTTTTTAATCGCTATAGTGGTTTTAGTAGTTTTAGCAAAACCATTTACTGTTATTCAAGAGGGTGAGCGTGGTATTTTAAGTACAAATGGTAAGTATCAAGACCAATCACTTCTTCCTGGACTTCACTTTATAGTGCCCGTTATTCAAAAAGTTTACCTTGTGGATACAAAAGTTCGTATTATTAACTATGCAACTCGTATCGAAGCAAACTCTAATGCATCAGGTATTATCTCTAAACCTGCGGTTACAGTTCTTGATAAACGTGGACTTCCTGTAAGTATAGAGTTAACAGTACAGTATAGACTAAATGCACAGTTTGCTGCACAAACTATCTCTAACTGGGGTTTCTCATGGGAAGATAAAATCATCAATCCAGTTGTTCGTGATGTTGTTCGTAATGTTGTTGGAAAGTATGATGCTGAGTCACTTCCAACGATGAGAAATAAGGTAGCGGCTGAGATAGAAGTAGGGATACGTAAAAGTGTTGCTAGTTTGAAAAATGCTCCTGCTATTTTACAATCAGTACAACTTCGTGATATTGTACTTCCTAAAAAAGTGAAAGAGCAGATAGAGAATGTTCAGATAGCAAAACAAGAAGTTCAAAAAGCACAACAACAAGTACAACGTGCAAAACAAGAAGCACTCCAACGTGCAGCAGAAGCACAAGGTGTAGCAGATCAAGCAAGAATTGAAGCACAAGGTGTAGCAGATGCTATTACTATAAATGCAGATGCTCAAGCAAAAGCAAATCTTCTTATCTCAAAATCTTTAACTACAAAATTACTTCAGTTAGAACAGATAAAAGTACAAGGCAAATTTAATGAGGCACTTAAAGTCAATAAAGATGCAAAAATCTTCTTAACACCTGGTGGATCAACTCCAAATATCTGGGTAGATACGAAAGATGTTAGAAAAAGAACTACGGCTAACTAATTATGAGTATTCAAGATGCAGTCAATAGAGTCGATTGGGAGAAGTCAGAGCTTCTTCCTGTAATAGTTCAAGATGTAGAGAACAATGATGTTCTTATGATGGCTTATATGGATAGAGAAGCATTAGAACTCTCTTTAGAGACTAAAATAGCACACTATTTTTCTCGTTCAAAACAGCGTATCTGGAAAAAGGGAGAGAGTAGTGGGCATACACAAACTATTCACTCTTTTTCACTTGATTGTGATAATGATACGCTTCTTATAAAAGTAACACAAGCGGGTGTAGCTTGTCATACAGGTCGCCGTTCTTGTTTCTTTACAGAGCTAGAATCAGGTGAGAGTAACTCTGAGGTAGAGATAGATACATCTATCGCTTATGGAGTGATAGATACTCTTTATCATACTATTCAAGAGCGAAAAAATGCAGATCCAAAAACTTCATGGACAGCAAAACTTTTAAGTAAGGGTGAAAATACTATACTTAAAAAAGTTGTTGAAGAGGCAGGTGAGTACTGCTTTGCACATAAAGACAATGATGAGAAAGAGATGGTTTATGAGGCAGCTGATTTAACATACCATATGTTAGTAGCATTAGCATCTAAAAATATCTCTCCTGATCGTATTAAACAAGAGCTTTCTCGTAGGTTTGATATGAGTGGTATTGCAGAAAAAAATTCTAGAAAAGATTAGTAGTCTTTTATGAAAGAAAAAATAGCAATTTTTATAGGGAATTTAATTCCTTATGATTATATACTCTTTGGAGTCTCTTTTATTCTATTTTTTCTGCTCATTATTCTTGGGATTTTACTAAGAAAACATACATTTTTTGCTCTTATATTTATAATTTTAGGATTTTTTATTTTATTATTAGGTCCAACTCTTGGATATGTAAAACTACATGAGTCTCTTTTTAAAAATTCACTTCTACTTTTAAGTCAAAAACGATTAGAGTTTACACAAGCTGTTGTTGTAAAAGGGAGTATAACTAATGAGTCTAGAAAACCTTTTACAGAGTGTAAGATTACAGCGAATGCTTATAGAGTAACTTCTAATAAGTATAAAAACTATCTCAAAAAATTAAAACCATTTCAAAAAATGTCGATTATTGAAACAGATATTCAGGTATCTGAGACTCGAAACTTTAAAATAATTGTTGAACCTTTTACATATAAATATGATTATAATATATCACTTGGAGCAGATTGTAGATGACACTTTTAAATTATTGGCACTTTATTACTTTTGGCATTTTTTTCTTGATGTTTATTGCTGGAGTTTTGGGAGCATTAAAACAGAAAGATGACAAAATCAAAATAGGTATGCTTTTTACCACAACACTTATGACACTACTTTTATCAGCTTTTTCTGTTGTTGTTGTCGATAAATATACTAAAAAAGTTAAACTTTATAAGGTGAAAAATAGACGTTTATTAAGTACTGAGCAGATTGTTTATACGGGTATTGTTAAAAATGTAGGTAATTTTGCTATTGGTAAAGTAACATTTGATGTAAAACTAGTCAATAGAGGACATGCAACAGGAAATATAAAAGGTGCTAATTTTTATAAAAGTAGTGGATTTTTTGATTTCTTTTCAGGTGGATTAGATATAAAACGTAAACCACAGTCAATTACAAAAGATTTTGTTGTTGCTAGAGATTTAAAGCCTGGAGAGATAAGAGCATTTAGAGTTCATTTTAGGTATCCACCATACTTTAGTAGTACTTCTCAGTTTACTAAGGCTTGGGGACACTAAAGTTTAGTATTTTAAGCCTACTTTTTTTAGGGCATGATTGATGTTCTTTATCTGTATATTTTTATCTCTACACCATAAAGGTGCTAAAAGTGAATCATCGTTAATACCTGCTGTTACACGCTGAACATGAACATGGCTAGGTTTCATCTCAATAGATTTTACAAGAACTTCAAGATACTCCTCTTCACTAATAGGAGTAAACTCTCCACGATTAAATTCATTTGCTAAAGCTGTTCTCTTTACAACATAGAGAGGATGATACTTAACAGAGTCTATACCCCACTCATAAGCTTGTTTAGAAGTCTCTAACATCATCTCCTGTGTCTCATCAGGAAGACCAAAGATAAGGTGACCACAGACATGTAAACCAGCCTCTT
>CAZTNH010000127.1:0-4290 GCA_964615395.1 uncultured Sulfurimonas sp. | reverse complement strand
TTAGGCTTTAGAAAGCCACCTGAGAGAGCAGTTTGTAAGGGCTTTGATGAGATAGAGTCTATCTATAAACAGATGGTGCATGACCGTGATTCTTATGCGATGATGCTTGATGGAATGGTGATAAAAGTAGATGAGATAGCCTCTCAGATAGATATGGGCTACACAGTAAAAGTACCTCGTTTTTCAGTCGCTTATAAGTTCCCAGCAGTTGAGAAGATAACAACAGTAAAAGAGATAATCTTGCAAGTGGGTCGAACGGGTGCTGTAACACCAGTTGCCATAGTTGAACCGACAAATATAGATGGTGTTGTCGTTGAGCGTGCAACTCTGCATAACTTCGATGAGATAGAGCGTAAAGATATACGACTAGGGGACAGGGTTATCATCCTAAGAAGTGGGGATGTTATACCTAAAATCATCAAAGTTTTAACACATGAACGCGATGGAAGTGAAGTGGTGTTTGCTAAGCCGACTCACTGTCCCGTTTGTCATAGTGAACTTCTCCAAGAAGAGGTACTCATCAAGTGTCAAAACTTAGAGTGCGAGGCGAGAGTTGTAAACGCCATCATGTACTTTGCCTCAAAACCTTGCTTAAATATAGATGGTTTAGGTGTAAAGATAGTAGAGGCTCTTTTTAAATCTGGACTTGTGAAAAGTGTAGTGGATCTGTTTGATTTGGACTTAGAAAAGCTCTTGACACTTGATGGTTTTAAAGAGAAAAAAGCTCAAAACCTACTCAACTCTCTAGAAAATGCCAAAGGGTGTGACTACTGGCGTTTCATAAACTCTCTGGGTATAGAACATATCGGCGAAGTAGCTTCAAAAACACTAGCCGAAGCTTTTGGTTTTGACTTTGTAAACGTTTGCAAAGAGCAGATAATAGAGTGCGATGGCATAGGCGAAGAGATGGCAGAGTCTGTTTTAGAGTTCGTAAGAGTAAATCGTGATACGATAGAAAAACTACAAACTATACTTCAACCAAAAGAGCCTATAAAAAGAGAAGAGGCACAAGAGAACCCATTTAAAGGTAAAACTGTTGTGCTCACAGGAACGATGAGCGAAAGTCGTGGTGCTATAAAAGAGATGTTAGAAGCACTAGGTGCAAAAGTGAGTGGAAGTGTAAGTAAGAAAACTGACTTTTTGATTTATGGTGAAGATGCTGGAAGTAAGTATGATAAGGCTGTTAAGTTGGGGGTTGATACTTTGAGTGAGCTGGAGATGCAGAATTTAATATAAACTAATAATATATATTTTGATATACTTCTTGTAAGAACTAATAAAAAGAGAAGTTATCAGATGAAAAAAGTTTTAGGTTTAGATATAGGATCAAATAGTATAGGATTTTCACTTTTAGAGTTACAAGAGAGTGAAGGTATAGTTTTTAATGAACTTGTAAGTAACAGTATCATTTTTTCAGAGCCAAATAGTGCAGAAGATAGACGAAATGCAAGAAGTTCAAGACGAAGAAATGAGAGAAAAAGTGCTAGAAACAAAAAAGCAAGAAAACTTTATGAAAAGTACACTCTTGCTTCCTCCTCATTTGTAACAGATACTACAAACTATCTCAATAAGCTAAATCTTAAAACTACAGATGTATATACTCTTCGAGAAGATGCAGTAAATGGGTATGCCCTTAGTAAAGAGGAGTTTGTTTTTAGTACATACTCCATCTTAACGGATAGAGGCTATAACAATATGTTCTCTATATCTAATGAAGATGGCATCATAAATGAAGCCGTATCTAAAAATGCAAAAGAGTATGAGGCTAAAGCTTATGCTCTGCCCTCTATGGTTCTTACAAGCAAAAGAGAGAAAGAATCTGTCCTCTACCAAAACTTTCCTATAAGAAATAAAAAAAGATGATTATTCAAACTCGCTAGACCGTGCAATGCACATAGAGGAGTTTGTAAAAGTAGTCTCTTCTCAAAAAGACAACAAAGAGCTTTTTAGCTCACCTCAAAAGTGTCAAGAGTTTATAGATGAAATGACTGATGAGAGTGAGGTGAATACTCCATTTTATCAGCGTAGTTTAAAAAGCTTTGAGGGTATGGTTGAGTTTTGTGCTTTTTATGATAAATACAATCCTAAAGGGAGTTACAAAAAAGTACCTTTAGCAAATATCAAAAATATAGAAAGAACACTAAGACAGCAGATAGATAACAATGAAGCTATCATCGCAAAAACGGGTGAAATAAAAGAGTTTACAGTTATGGAAATAGATACTATAGTAGATTTTTGGATAGAGAATCCCTCTTCAAATGAGATAAGTGCAAACAATGTTTTTAAATCTGTTGGTTTTAAAGATGTGAAATTAAATATCTCTGAACACTCTAGTCAAGTAGTTTTAGATATAAAGGCACATAGACAAATTTTAAAACTACTACAAGAGTATGAGGTAGATTTTAGAGGAGATGATAATGCTTTTTATAATGAGATTCTTTTAGAGCTACACTACTTTAAAAATAACTCTTCAAGAGTAGAGCATATCAAAAAGATTTTAGAAAAGTATGAGAGTAACTTAGATGATGAGTTCATACAAGAGATATCACTCTTAGAACATATGGATGGTTTTGCATCTTTCTCTTTAGAGTTTACAAACGAGGTGCTAGATGTGATGAAGAGTGAGGGTAAAACTCATCATGAAGCACTAGAGAAGTTAGGCTACTACAGTAAGTATCTTAAAATTCCTAAGTATGACTACCTTCCACCACTAGAGCCTACTAAAAAAGATATAAAATGGCTAGAGGAAAATGTAAAAGGGTTTGAAGTAAAACATCTTTTTTATCAGCCAAAAGTTTCCCCTCAAGTTAAAAGAGTGATAGCAATTTTAAGAAAACTCATAAATGAAATCATAAAAGAGTATGGTCATATAGATGAGATACGCATAGAGACTGCAAAAGAGATGAACTCTAAGAGCGAAAAAGAGAAGATAGATAAAAACCAAAAAAAAGATAAAAAGAAAAATGATGATGCAAGTAGATTTTTAAAAGATAATGATATAAAAGAGACAAGAAAAAATCTTGAGAGAGCTAAACTTTACATAGAGCAAGGAAAAGATAGTTCTCTTTGTCTTTATAGTGGAGAGCTTATAACTCAAGAAGATGCTTTTGATGAAGAGGAGACAGAGGTTGAACACTTTATCCCTCGAAGTACTATATGGATAAACTCATATAAAAATAAAATTTTAGTAAAGAAAAAAGCGAATCAGAATAAAGGCTCTGAGCATCCAGTAGCGTATCTCAAGTCACAATCTCAATGGGAAGATTTTAAGGGTAGAGTCCATGATACATTTATGGCTTCAAATAAAAAAGAGTGGCTAAGTAATGAAGAGCATATAGAGAGAGTTATGGTTAAAGAGCATTGGCAAGAGAGTTACTTAAACGATACGAGAAGTGCTACAAGAACTATACAAAAGTACTTAAACCATTACTTATTTCCTCATGAAAATCAGTATGGAAAAGGTGAAAAATGCTCTATTTATAGTGTAAGTGGTAGAGCTATAAGTGAGTTAAAATATATCTGGGGTATCCATAGTGTGATGCCAAAAAATGAAGATGATAAAAAAGATAGAGATACAAACTATCACCATACTTTAGATGCTTTTACTATAGCACTCTGTTCTAGTAGTGCTAGACATACACTTCACAACTTCTTTATGAAAAAAGAGAACAAGTATAAAACAAAGATACAAAAAGAGAATCTCTCAGCAAATCTTCCTCACTCAAAAGAGGGTGAAAATGTTGTTGAATATCTTAAAGAGTTAGTACAAAGATATGAGACAAATAGACTTTATGTTTGTCCATATAACAAACGCAAGATAAATGCAAAAGGTTTTAAAGATGGAAATTTAAAACTACATGTTACACAAGATAAAAAGGGTAATGAGATACTTGCTGAGATGGAAAAGGTAGCAGTAGATAGCTCTTTACTTATAAAAATAGTAGGTGGATTTCCAAAACCTAGAAGTGATGCTGAGGTTAGAAAAGAGATATCCTCTATACAAGAGAGATTAGACTCACAAAAGCAGAAAAAAATTATAGATGCACTTGATGTTTATGTAGAGGAATTACTTACTCTAAGAGTGAGTATAGAGGAAAAAGAGAAAGAGATAAAAAAAGTAGATGCACAACTAAAACAAAATACTCAGAAAAAAGGGAATGTAGTAGTTAATGAGACTTTTAACCAAACACTTGAAATTCTAAAACTTGAAAAAGAGAAACTCTCACAATACTCAAACCATCTAAAGTGTAGTTTTACTACCAAAAATGCTAAAAGACAGATAGTAAAATC
>CAZTNH010000126.1:0-4292 GCA_964615395.1 uncultured Sulfurimonas sp. | reverse complement strand
TTTTTAGCACTTCTCTCTTTAATGCTCTATGTCTATTTAAGAAATAAGAGAGGGAATCATTAGATGAGTTTTTTACATCCAGAATTTTTGTACTATATGTTACCGCCTATGTTTATACTTTTCGCATTTCTTTTTACACAAAAGGGACAAGAGGAGAATTTCTTTTCTCAAGAAGTGATGGATAAGTTAAGAGTAAGTTCCAACACCTTAACACTTCAAGCGAGAAATGTTCTTTTTTTAATTATAGGCACTTTAATTGTCATTGCACTTGCTGCTCCTGTTATTAATAATGGAAAAGTAGAGATAAAAGCTAAAAGTACAGATATTATGATTGCTCTTGATATCTCAGACTCAATGCTGGGTGAAGATGTCTATCCCAACCGTCTGAAATTAGCAAAACAGAAAGCACTCTCCCTTTTAAAATTGACAGAGACTCAAAGAGTTGGAGTGATTGCTTTTGCACAGAACTCTTATCTTGTTTCTCCTCTTAGTTTTGATAGTTCAGCCGTTGCATTTTTACTCCGTTCACTCGATACAACTTCCATAACTGAAAAAGGAACTAACTTTTTATCTATGCTTGAAGTTGTAAATAAAAGTATGAAAACAGAGTCAAATAAGTATTTGCTTATTTTAAGTGATGGTGGAGATAGTAAAGATTTTAGCAGAGAGATAGCTTATGCAAAAAAGAATCATATAGTTGTGTTCGTTTTAGGAATAGGAACTTCAAAAGGTGCTCCTATCAAACAAGCTGATGGAGAGTTTATCAAGTATCATGGTGAGATAATGATCTCTAAACTGAATAAAAATATTCAAAATCTAGCAACTAAAACAGGTGGTGTTTATATCAAAAGTTTAAATTCTAGTTCTGATGTAAAGGCGATGATAAGTGAGATAGATGCACATAGTGAGAAAAAAGTATTAAAATCTCAAACGATTAATCGCTATATAGCACTCTTCTACTATCCTTTAGGTTTAGCACTTTTTCTTCTTCTGATAGCTACATCTTCTATGAGTAAACGAGAAAAAGTACATCTTCCTTTACTCTTTGTTGTAGCACTCTTCTTTTCACATGCTTCTGAGCTAAACGCTGGAGTCTTAGACTTTATGGAACTTAAAGATGCTAAAGAGTCCTATGTTAAGGGTGATTATGAGAAATCTCAAAAGATGTATGAAACATATCAGAAAGGTTCTCAAAAAAGTGATGTTTACTACAACATAGGAAATTCACTCTATAAGCAAGGGAAATATAAAGAGGCTATAGATGCTTATAAAAAAGCTTATTTTAAAGGTGCAAAAAATAGAGCAGAAAATCTGGCTAACCTTGGAAATGCTTATGTGAAAACTGGAGATGAGAAGTTACTTTCAAAGGCTGTGAACTCTTATGAAGAGTCTTTAAAATTAAACAAAGACAAAAATGTTCAAGAGAATCTTGAAGCTGTGAAAAAGTTTATTAAAAAGAAAAAAGAGCAGAAGAAAAAGAAGAATAAAGATAAAAAGAAAAATCAGAAAAAGAATAAAGAGCAAAAAAAGAATAAAAAAGATAAGTCCAATCAGGATAAGAAAAATAAAGATAGTGACAAGTCAGATAAGAAAGGCGATCAAAAGGATAAAAAAAAATCAGATAAAGATACGAAGAAACAAGAGAAAAAAAGTAATGACAAAAAGAGTGATAAGAAAAACTCAGAAAAAGAGAAAGAGAAGAGTAAGAAGCAGTCAGAAAAAAAAGAGAAGGCTAAGGAGTTGAAAGATAAAAAGAAAGATAAAGAGAAAAAATCAGCTCAAAAAACAGCACTAAAACAGATGCAAGATAAGATGAGTGACGATGAAGAGAAAAAATGGTTAAAACAGCTCTCCAATGAGCATAGCACTTATCTTTATAGACTCAATAAAACAAATAAAATAGAGGATAACAGAAATGAAAAACCTTGGTAAAATAGTTATACTTTTAAGCCTATTAACAAGTGCAGTTTTTGCAACAGTGACTGCTAAAGTTGAACCTAGAGATATTTATGCAGGAGATAGTGCTACTTATAGTTTAACTATTACAGGTTCAAATGTTAAAAAACCTGAACTTTTAGAGATTTGTGGCAATGATATTACGGCATCATCTTCACAAACAAGTATCGTCTCTATAAATGGTAGTTATAAAAAAACTTATACACTCTCTTATCAGTTTACACCCACAAAAAATTGTACTATCGCTCCAACTGAAGTTGAAATTGACTCAAAAAAAGAGCTTTCAAATAGTGTAAAAGTAACTATTAAGCCAAGGAGTCAGGATTTTAAGGCTGATTTTATTCTCTCATTTATAGTACCTAAGAAAGAGTATTATATAGGTGAACCGTTTGAGTTAACACTTCTTTTAAAGCAACGTCGTGGGGCAGAAGCAGTAGATAGTAAGTATATAGCTCCAGATTTTAAAGGTTTTTGGGTTAAGTCAGAGAAGGAAGCTAAACGAGTAGAGAAGGGTGATTTTACCATTACTAAAGTAGTTTATAAACTGGCACCTCAAAGAGAAGGAACTCTTCATATTGAACCTGCTGCTTTAAAAATAGCACAGAGAACAGGTATTAATAACTGGGGCACTTTTAGACCACAGGTAAAATGGAGAACTTACTACTCTAACTCAATAGATATTACTTCTAAAGCAGTTCCAAAGGGTGCTAAAATTGTAGGTAATTTTACCTTAAATGCAAGTGTTCAAAAGAAGATTGTTAATCCAAATGAACCTGTAAATGTAAAAATTACAGTTCAGGGTGAAGGGAATTTAGAAGATATTGAGAGTTTTAAACCTTATATAGGTAATGTAAATATTTTTGATGAAAAAATAGTTATCAATAAAAATACTCTCACTCAAAAGTTAGTTTTTGTAGGAGATAATAACTTTACTATTCCATCATTTTCATTAAAATATTTTGACCTTAAAACTAAGAAAGTTAAGATTTTAAAAACAGCTCCTATAAAAATTACTGTTAAAGGAAATGCTCTTAAAAAAGAGTTGAAGATTCAGAGAGAAGAGCCTAGTGTTAAGGTTATAAAAGCAGATGATACAAAAACTGTTACAGTTGAAAAAACTAACTATCTCTATATAGCTTTTGCTTTTTTTATAGGTCTTACTGTAGGTATATTTATAATGATTTTAAAAGGTGCTAAAAGAAGTTCTAAAAATGTAAAAATTGATATGAAAGATGAGAAGACGCTTCTTATCAAACTACTTCCGTTTAAAGATATAGATAGTGATGTAGCAAATCTAGTAGAAATTTTAGAAAACAATATCTACTCAAAAGAGAAACAAAATTTAGATAAAAAACTTTTAAAAGAGATGATTAAAAAATACGATATATCTTAATCAAGTATATCGTGTAGTTTGTTTCCATCTTCCATCTCTTTATGAACTCTCTCCCAATCATCATTTTTTATAGCACTTTTGAGTTGTGAGAGTTCCTCTTCAAAGATTGTAATAGCTTCAAGAAGATTTGTTTTGTTTTGTCTAAAAATATCTTCCCACATATAGGGCGAACTTTTAGCTAGACGACTCATAGATCTGTACCCACCAGCTGCAAGTGCTAAGATATTGTGCTTATTTTCTTGTCTCATTACTGTGTTAGCAATTGAGTAGGAGATAGCATGAGGCATATGAGAGATAAAAGCTGCATGACGGTCATGCTCTTTTGCTCGCATAAAATTAATACGCATATTTAGAGAGGAGAAGATTTTTTTTGCTACACTACTTTGATGCTCGCCACTCTCTTCTAAATCACATAAAACTACTACTTTGTCTTCATAAAGCTCTTCAATAGCAGCCGTTGGACCAAAGTTTTCAGTTCCCGTCATCGGGTGTGCTGCTATAAAGTTCTTGCGAATAAGAGGAGGAATGGAAGCTACTATCTTCTCTTTTGTACTTCCAAGGTCGATTATTGTAGTCTCTGAACTTACATCAACTAAATCCTTAAGGGAAGCAATAACCCCATTTACAGGTATAGCTAAAAAGATGACATCACTCTTCTTAACTTCATCAAAACTAGCGATAGAGTCTACAAGTCCTAACTCCATAGCCTGTTTAGTATGTAGCTCATTATGGTCATATCCAACAATAGTTGTGATGTAATCTTGTTTTTTTAGACTCAGTGCAAGGGATCCACCCATTAAACCTAATCCGATAATAGCAATTTTCATATTTATTCTCTTGTTTAATTTGTGAAATTATACTCAATTTACCCTAGATTAACCTCATAATGGGTAAAATCACTTCTAATTTTAACTATGGAATATCAATGAGAATATTTTTACCA
>CAZTNH010000125.1:0-4358 GCA_964615395.1 uncultured Sulfurimonas sp. | reverse complement strand
TGTCTCTAGAAAGTGCCCCTAGAACTATCTCTTTGGCCGTTAGTAAACGAAATTTCAGTAGTGTACCAATTTTTTCATTTAAAAGAACATTAATTGAGTCTAATGCATCATTTAATCCTCTTTTTGTACGAATTATAGATACATTCTCCCACATTATTCGTCGAAGTTGATCTTTTTTAGCTTTATCAGTTTTGATACTCATCTCCCTCTCTTGAACAGGAAATTCACAAAACTCACCACAACTATCTGTTTTTAAAATATCATCAACACTTAGTTTGGCAAAGACTAAACCCTCTAAAAGAGAGTTAGATGCAAGTCTATTTGCACCATGAACTCTTGTAGATGCTACCTCACCAATGGCATAAAGATTTTTTACATTAGGGACTCTAGCATTTAAGTCTGTTCTAATCCCTCCAATAGCATAGTGAAATGCTGGAGAGATAGGTACTCTTTGAGAGGGTACATTAAAACCTAAGGCTCTTAGATTTGAGTAGATATTTGGAAATCTTTTACTAAAATACTCTTCATCAAAGTTCTTAAACGCCAAATAGACATTCATTCCTGTCTTTTTCTTATGTCTATAGATAGATTTACTTACTATATCACGAGAAGCCAACTCTCCTCTCTTATCATAATCAAATAAAAACCGTCTTCCATTCTCATCCTCTATAGTAGCACCCTCACCTCTAAGCGCTTCAGTTAAGAGCATCTTTTGGGCGTTTGAGCTGTTTACAAAAACAGTAGGATGAAACTGTAACATCTCCATTCTATCAAGGGCTATCCCTTTTTTTACACACAGACCTTGAATATCCCCACTAATACATGGAGCATTTGTGTGATACTCATACAAAGAACCCACTCCCCCACTCGCAATGATGACATTTTTTGCATAGATATTTCTTGACTCTCTATGGTCTAAAACAGTAACACCATGACAAACACCATCTTTAATAAGCAGGTCAACTACTCTTGCATTTCCAAGCATTGCATGAGGATTTTGTGAGAGTAAAAAGTGATGTAGATAACGCCCCGTTGCATCGCCACCAGCATGAAGAATCCTCTCACAAGAGTGTGCAGCCTCTTTAGTGTAAAGAAGTTCGCCCTCTGCATCTCGATCAAACTCAAATCCACTCTCAACTAAATCATCAATAGCCTCACGAGAGAACTTTGAAAGGAGTTCAACTGCATTTTCATCACAGAGACCATCACCAGCGTTTAATGTATCTTTTATATGAACACTTATGTCATCCTTGTCACGAGCAAGTGCCACCCCACCCTGTGCATAGAAAGTGTTACATTTAAAAGTCTCTCTCTTGTTTATGATAAGAACTTTTTTCTCTTTTGGAAGTTTCATAGCAGCATAAAGTCCTGCTACTCCTGCACCAATAATTATTACATCGTATCTAAACATTATTCACAACTCACATTGTTTTCAACTATAGGAAACTCTTTCTTCTCTATCACAAACTTCACATTCTCATCCTCAGCAGGTGGCTCTTGTTCAATGTATGGATTAGCTTTATAGCCACACCCACTCATACTTAACAAAAAGCTTGCTATAATAAACATATGAAAAATGTTAGTCAAATTATTACTTCTATTCAATATAAACCTCAATTTAAGAAGGTGTTGAATCATAAATGTATAAGTAAACTTATCTCTATAATTCTACCTAGTATTCAAAAAAGTATTAAGCACGGTTTTATACATAAAAAGATTTTTTATATAACCATAACTTCTTCACTTAATAAATATGATAAAGATAATATTATAAATACCATTAAAATGGTTTTAAACTCTAAGATGATTTTAGAAGAAAAAGGTTTTTTGGAGTGTAGCGACATAGAAATCGATGATGTTATCGTCTATGTTGACCATAAACCTAAACTTCAGACAAACCTATACACAACTCATACCCATGAAATGAAGTATACCGAGAGAGCAACTGGAGATATTTCTATAGATATTGAAGATGAAAAACTCAAAGCTTTAGCACAAGAGATTCAAAACATGATAAAAAAAGAGTCCCATGACACTTAAAGAGACTATATCGCAACTCCCTACTTCGGCTGGTGTTTATCAGTACTTTGATAAAGATGGACATATCCTCTACATCGGAAAAGCAAAAAATCTCTCCAATCGTGTAAAGAGTTACTGGCAGTTTACTCCAGAACTAGCACCAGCAAAAAAACTCTCTTTAAGAATCACAAAGATGTTAGAGCAGACTGTCTCTCTTAACTACATAGTCGTCTCTTCTGAACATGATGCACTTATCTTAGAAAACTCTCTTATAAAACAGCTCAATCCAAAATACAATATTTTACTCCGTGATGATAAGACATACCCTTACATTTACATAGACAACTCTCAAAAATATCCTCGTTTTGAGATTACACGAAAAATCATTAAGAGTAAAGATATTACTTATTTTGGTCCCTACTCTGTTGGTGCAAGAGATATTTTAGACTCTGTTTATGAGATCTCTAAACTGGTACAGAAAAAATCCTGTTTAGGTTCAAAAAAACTCTGTCTCTACTATCAGATAGATAAATGTTTAGGTCCATGTGAACTACCAATATCTAAAGAGAGGTACTTACAAGAGGTAGCTTTAGCGACTAAACTCATTAAAAATAAAAAACTATTACTCCATGAACTTGAGACAAAGATGATGTTTTATGCAGAGGAGATGCGTTTTGAAGAGGCAGGTGAACTTAGAGATAGAATAGAGCGAATCAGCCGTTCAGAGATAAAAAGCGAAATAGATTTTGCAAGTAGTGAAAACTACGATATTTTTGTCGTGCAGAACTCTCAAACAAGGGCTGTAGTTGTTCGTATATTTATGAGAAATGGAAAGATTATCTCCTCTTCTCATGAGTATCTGAACCTAAACGCTGGTTATGATGAAGATGAACTTTATCTACGAACTTTACTAAGTTTTTACAAAGATGAAAAGCCCCCTATCGTAGCTCCTATCTTAGTTGCAAAAGAGATAGCATCTGTTTCACTTTTAGAAGAGCATCTCAGCACTATTTTCGAGAAGAAAGCAGATATATCACTCCCACTTAGAGGAAAAAGAAAAGATTTAATCGACTTGGCTCTTTTAAACGCCAATGAACTTCTCAAAAAAGATAAAAAAGAGGATCACATAAAAATAGCACTAGAGATTCAAGAGCTATGTAAACTCCAAAAAATTCCCTCTCGTGTTGAAGCCTTTGATAACTCTCATATCTCAGGTGTAGCAACTGTAGGTGCTATGATAGTATCTAGTGATGGAGCATTTGAGAAAAAATCCTATAGAACTTATCATTTAGAGGCAAAAGATGAGTATGCACAGATGAGGGAGACACTCACAAGACGGATAAATAGCTTTTCCAAAAACTCTCCTCCTGATTTATGGTTACTCGATGGTGGTGCTACACTTCTTAAACTTGCTCTTGAACTTCTTGCTTCAAACGCCATTAACCTAGATGTTATTGCTATCTCTAAAGAGAAAATAGATGCAAAAACTCATAGAGCCAAAGGAAAAGCAAATGACATTATCTATACAAAAGATGAAGTTTTTCGCCTTAAAAATAGTGACAAAAGATTACATTGGGCACAAAACCTAAGAGATGAAGCACATAGAGCTGCCATAACTTTTCATAAAAAAACAAAACTAAAACTCGATCAAGAGAGTCAACTTCTCTCACTTCAAGGAATTTCTCCAGCAAAAATTAAAAAGCTCTTAAATCACTTTGGAACTTTTCAAGAGGTGAAAAAAGTACAAATTGAAGAGATAAGTGCTATTTTAAACAAAAAAGATGCACAAATTATCAAAAATTATTACAAATAAGTTTTCTTTACCTATCTTTATGATATATTTATAATGATTCTAGTTTTAAGGGTTTTTTAATGGATAAAGTTATGCCAATTGATAAAGAGTATATTTATAGTGGAAGTGCAATCATAAGTCAAACTGACTTAGATGGTGTTATTACTTATGCAAATAGAGCATTTTGTGAAGCTGCTGGATATAAAGCAAATGAACTTGTAGGAAAACTACATAACATCATACGGCATCCAGATATGCCTAAAATAGTTTTTGCAAAAATGTGGGAGACTATAAATGGTGGACAAGCATGGAATGGTCTTGTTAAGAACTTAAGAAGTGATGGGAAATTTTACTGGGTTGAAACAGAGATTTTACCTATTGTAAATGAAGATGGTACTATTACTGGTTTTATAGCCGCAAAAAGAGGGGCTTCACGAAAAAATATCAATGAAGCAATACAAACATACAAAAAAATGTTAGAAACACAAGAATAAAGGGACAAATATATGCTAATTTATAATTTTCAAAAAGAGTTTATAGGTATTGA
>CAZTNH010000124.1:0-4403 GCA_964615395.1 uncultured Sulfurimonas sp. | reverse complement strand
CTGTTATTAAATTTCGTAGGCTCTATACTCTTTTGAAAGAGAATGAGACACTTATTCGTATTGGTGCTTATACAAAAGGAACAGATGCAGAGTTAGATGAGGCGATAAATAAAAAAGAGGGTATGCAGAAGTTTATTTCTCAAAATGCTACTCAGATTGAGAGCTATGAAAACAGTTCACAAGCTTTAATCTCCTTAATGAAAACCTCTTAACCCATAATAAGTTCAGATTTAAGCCAGTTATCTCTTGCTAAACGCTTGTTTTGGTTGAGAGTAATAGCTAAGCTTTTTTGAGAAACTTTTTGATATGTTCTCATAATAAGTTGAAGTTCACTATCATCACCAAAAATATCTATGTAAGAGTAGATGATATTTTCGGCACTTCTAAAACTTTTGTTTGCCATAAGTGCTTTTATTTTGACATGAAAACTTAAACGAAGTAAGTCTCCTATTTTAGCTACTCTAGTTTTTACTCGCATAAGTTCTTTTAAAGTACTTTTAATACTTTTAATATCACCCTTAAGAGCAAATAGTTCACATTTACTCATCAATTTACTCCAATGTTTTTCAAGAAGAATAGAAAGCTCTAAACTATCTAATGTAGTTGCACTATCCAAAATCTCATAACATGAGACAAAATCGTCAACTTCATAACTATTTTGAAGTTTTTTCAGTAGTTTAGTATCATTATAGAGTATCTGTATTTCATTTTTTATACTTGGTGTATTGAAATGATAAGTGATAAGTTTAAGAGCCTCTTCACCCTCTCCACTATTTATAAGTATTCGTATCTTTTCCATATCATCTGTAAGCTCTTTTTGAAGAGTCATATAACTAGGAATCTCTTTAAAGGTACTATTGGTTTTTACTAAAGATTCAACTACCTCATATTTTTTCTCATTGATAGCTTGTAGAAATTCTAAAAATTCTCTGTTTTGATTAAGAACTAGTTTTATCATAGATTTTTTAGAAATCACTGCACCATAGGGAGCAAGAAGCTCTTTAGCCTTATCTTCTTTTCCTTGGAGTACCTGTTTTTGTGAAAATGTGAAAACCTCTTTAAAAGTCTCTTCCATTTTTTTAAACTGTTGGGTATATTTAAGAGCTGGATGTTTTTCTGCCATAGCATAGGCTAAAGGGTGCTTTTTTTGAAGATAAAGATTTTGAAACCTTGGATAGTACTCAAAAGCTTTAAATATAGAATTTATTTCCTCTTTTTTACTTGCTACATTACTAAACATATCCATAAGTTTATGTGCTTCTTTTGTATTAGAGTCAATAAGTGCTGCGATGGCTTTTTCATAAAGTTTTGTATATAAAACTTCCACACGAATATGCTCACGAGTCTCTTTAAGCATAGGATCTCTCTCTATAAGTTGAAATGCTTTATCTAAAGAGTTATGAAGAATAAAAGATTTTATATGTTTCGCAGAGGGAAGTTCAACTCTATAGAACTCTTTTTTATTTACAACTACTAAAAGTTTGTTATCATGTGTAAGTTTAACATCTGTAACATTCGCTGAAAATTTTAAATAATTTCTACTCACTACCTTAGCTTCAACTGTATCTATGAGAATTAAATTTTGTGACTCTGCACTTACAAGAAGATAGCGTTTATTTGGCATTTGAATAATAGTATGTATATTTACAAAAGGAGTGTTGATATGTTTAACTGTCTGATATTTATGTATGGAGTGGATTGAGACTACTCCATCTACATTTCCACTTACAAGTCTCTTGTCATCTAAAAAACATAAGGCATTTATGCGAACATTTGATGCTTGGATATTATAACGATTAGAGTAGGAGTTTAATTTTAAAATAGTGATAACCCCTCCGTAACCACTAGATGCCATAATATTTCCACTAAAAGCTAAAGCACTTACATAATTATGGTTTATACGGCTTTTCCGTTGAAGTATATCTTGTCCAAATGAGCATAATCGTGAGAGATGTGAACGCCCATCGTATCTGTACTGCATAACTCTTCCATGTTTACTGCCTGCTATTAGATACTTGGAGTTGGGAACAAAGGCTAAAAGTTTTATCTCTCCCTCAAAAGATCGTATTGTTTGAAGTAGAAGTTTTGTTTGAGTATCTAAAATATAAATGAGTTTGGAGTTAGTAAATGCTAAGAGTGTTCCCTCTTGATTAAATGTTACTGCTGTTGTTTTTGAATTAAGAAGTTCTATCGAGAGATTTTTTATTATAGAACAGTTTATTTGTGAAAATAGTTTAGCTCCATGTACCTTAGTCGCAAAGGCTAAGGTGTTATTGTTTAGAACTTCAAAAGATGTTATCTCTGAACGTGTTCTATGGCATAAATTTTTGACTAACATCTTCTCTCCAAAGTTATAACTTAATAAATCTTATCACATAGTAGTTGAACATTTACTTTTCCATTGAATTCATTTTTTGCTACACTATAAGAGCATGTGATTTTTCTATCATCTGGCATCTCAAAAACAGTTCTAAATGCTATGATTTCTAAAGTTTTTCTCTGATGTGGATATTGACGAATTTCAATACGAGAGTGAGATTTATCTGCACCCATAAGTTTTATATTGACAACCTCTGCATTTTCTATCAAAAATGTAGGTCTGAGATTAGCTTCACCAAAGGGTTCAAATTGCTCTAGTAAATTTAATAGTTCAAGATCAATATCCTCAGCGTTTAGGATTCCACTCACCTGAGATGCAGGGACAAAATCATCTTCAGGTATCTTGTTTGCAGAGAGTTTTATAGCTTCTGTAAACGCCAATATATCTTTTTGTAAAAGACCAAGACCAGCAGCCATTTTATGGCCACCAAACTTAGTTAAAAAAGATTCATTTGCCTTGATAAGCTCGTAAATACTTACTTCTCCAAGACTTCTAGCACTCCCTTTAGCGATGCCATTCTCAACACTTAAAACGATGGCAGGTCGCCCAAACTTATCTACTAGACGTGCAGCTACGATACCGACAACACCCTCATGCCAACCCTCTCCATTTACAACGATAATCTTGTCATTTTCATTGACTTGTTCCATAGCTTTTTGTGTAGTTTGTGCCTCTGTATCTTTTCGTAGGTCATTTAATCGACCTAAAAGTTCAAACTGAGAATATGCTTTGTTTGTGTCAGTCGCTGTAAAAAACTCTAAGGCTATAGAAGCATCTTCCAAACGCCCAGCTGAGTTAAGCCGTGGGGCTATTTGAAAAGCTATATCTTCACTTGTAATCTTACTCTTGTTTATAAAATCTCGGATAATAATAGATGAGGGTCTATTTGAACTCATTAAAAGTGCTAAGCCTCGTTTTACAAGTGTTCTATTTATATCTATAAGAGGCATAATATCAGCGATGATAGCGATGGCTAAGATGTCTAAAAACTGCATCATATCTATCTGTAAACCTAGTTCTTTTTTCACAAGTCCTAAGAGTAACCAAGCGACTTGTGCACCACATATCTCTTTAAAAGGATACTCACACTCTGCTAGTTTAGGGTCAACTATGAAAAGAGCATCAGGTAGAATCTTTGAGGGAGTATGGTGATCGGTAATGATAAGTTCAATACCTCTCTCTTTACAGATTTTAGCAGCTTCTATAGCTGAGATACCATTATCAACTGTAATAATTAAATCAGTTTCTACTCTCTCTAAAATACTCGGTGAAACACCATACCCATCACGAAAACGGTTTGGTATGATAGCTTCAAGAGGGTATGGAATCTGTCTAAAAAAGTCCACCATTATAGCAGTAGAACTTACTCCATCAACATCATAATCTCCAACTAATGTTATTCTTTTGTTTGCTCTTATTGCATCGGCTATAGCTTTTGCTGCATCTGTGGCGTTTAAAAGAAGTGCTGGGTTTGGAATTTGGGAGAGTTTTTTCTCTTGGGAGTCAAAACGTGAAGAGAGAAGATTGTAAAGGTCATTTTTTGTAAGTGTTTTCATAGATGTACCCTTGTTTTTTTTCGGGGATGGGACTTTAGTCCCATAAACCAGAGGGGTTAGACTCTTGCTTTAGAATTATAATAGAAATAAATTTTATCTAAAGTCTGATTACTCTGCAACCATACTTGCTTTTACAAACGCTAGTATAGAAGGGTTTGGCGTTTGAAGACGAGATGTGAACTCTGGGTGAAACTGAACACCTAAGAACCAAGGGTGTCCCTCTATCTCTACAGTCTCTATAAGACCATTTGATTCACCAGTAACTATCATACCAGCTTTTTCTAGCTGTTCACGGTAAGCAGGATTTGCTTCATAACGGTGACGGTGGCGTTCATGAATTGTTTTTTCACCATTATAAGCTTCACGGATTAAAGAGCCCTCTTTCGTATCACATGGATACTCACCTAAACGGAGAGTTCCTCCCATTGGAGACTCATGTGTACGAAGTTGTGCACCACCATTTTGAT
>CAZTNH010000123.1:0-4404 GCA_964615395.1 uncultured Sulfurimonas sp. | reverse complement strand
TTTGATTTTTGCTCCGGCTGTGATGATTGTTGTGTTTGAGTCTGTTTTAGCAGATATAGATGTGCTGTTGCTGTTATTAAAGATTGCCATGGTACTTTTTTTTCCTTTTTAAATATTTCATCATAATTTTTTTGTGTCCATTTTAAAAACCAATATGGATTTAAGTTTCTATGTATAAAACGTATCTCATAGTGTAGATGAGGACCGTTACTCATTCCTGAGTTCCCTGTATATGCTATAAGAGTCCCTTTTTTAACAAACTGTCCTGATTTTACCACAGTTTTGTTTAAATGTCCGTAGTATGTTTTAAATCCATATGTATGCTCTAAAATCACTAAACGCCCAAATCCACTTCTTTTGTGCATTCCAGACCACTCTACTATGGCATCAGCTGGAGCATAAACAGGTGTATTCATCTTTGCTCTCATATCTATTCCACGATGAAACTCACGTTTATGAAGTGTTGGATGAATTCTATAGCCATACTTACTTGTAATTCCTTTATACTCTATAGGAGAGCCATTAGGAATAAGTTCCATCATAACAGCTCTATGTTGAGTATCTATCTTTGTTGCTGTTACTCTATCTGCTAAAGTTGTCTCATTGAGAGGTTTTAGACCTATAAGAGTCTCTATCTCTGAGAGTTCATCTGACAACTCTTCTAACTCTGTTTTTTTCAACTTTAAAGACTTTTGTGTCTCTGACATACTTGCATGAAGTTTTAAGTTTTTTGCTTCTATCTCACTATATGCCTGAGTTATCTCATTTCGTTTTTTTTCAATTTCATCAACACTATTGTTAAGATATAAAATAGTTCCAAAAGCAAAAATAACGATAGTAATAATAAACAGAGATGCATAAAAAAGTGCTTTTTTAACAAAGTGGTGCATATTAAACTGACGTACACCATTGTCATCATGAATAGTAACTGTAAAATGGTTATTCATACTCTCCCTTTAAGAACTCTTCGGCTACACTAAAAGAACCAAATACTAAATAATTTTTTTCTCTCTCTATCTTTGAAAAGATTTTAGCATTAAAACCTATATCTTTTATAAAAGATACTAAAACATCTAAATCTTCAATCCTATCATCATCTATCTTAATAATCTCTATATCTATTACAATAGGTTTGAGTATCTCTAAAATTTCTCTATAATTTTTATCTCTGTAACTGTTATAAACCAAAGTATATTGAGAACCTTTTAAGCTCTCATAAATTGATCTTGCTGCTAAAACATTATGCCCAACATCAAGGAGGACATTCTCTTTTATCTGTGTTAAACGCCCAAAGAGTCTTGAATTTTTAAAATCTTTTACTTCATAAGAGAGTTTCATATAGTTTAAAGTTGCTATGGCTAAAGTAAGATTATTTTGAAGATAAGGAGCTAAAGAGTTCTCTAAAGTTATATCTCTGATTTTTAAATCATCTGACGAGGAGATAAGAGTATCTACTGATAAAAGTTGAATATTTTTTTCAGATACTAACTTTTGAGCTACAGTTTCAACATCTTGATATTTTTGTTTCGCCATAATAGCTACATTTTGGATTGCATTCAATTTAGTAAGTGCTATACTTTCAATATCTGAGCCTAAAAAAGCCTCATGGTCTATATCTATTGGGGTAACTAATGTTAGATATTTAGCAAAAACAGCTGTGGCATCTCTCTCTCCACCAAGCCCTGCTTCTAAAACTACATACTCCATATCTTGATAAATATAGATTGCTAAAAGTGTTGTGTACTCAAAGTAACTCAGAGAGTCTGCATCTTCTTTGGATAAAATTTTTAGTAACTCTAAATGAGATTTATCTAGAAGTCCGTCACTTATATCTTCACCATTTATCCAGATACGTTCATTGAAATTCAGTATGTGTGGGGATGTGTAGTGACCTACTCTTTTACCTAGTAAATGGAGTGCTGTAGCTAAAAAACGACCTGTAGTACCTTTACCGTTAGTACCTATTATATGAATAATTTTAGGGAGTTTTATCTTCTTTTTAAGAGTATCATAGACTCTAGGCATACGAGTATAATCAATTTTATCATAGTAAAGTGGTTTACTGTTTAAGAAGCTATTTAACACTACTTCTTCTTATACTCCACTCTATTTCTACCATTTTGCTTAGCAACATAGAGATACTCATCTGCAGAGTTTAAGACTCCATCAAGAGAGATATGTTTCACTCTCTCAGAGACTCCAGCACTCACTGTAACTTTTATTCTCTCACCCTTATATATAAAACGGGCTTTTTCAACATGCTTTCTAACCTTTTCAGCAAAAACAACTCCACCTTTCGTTGCAGTTTCACTTAAAATCGCTATAAACTCTTCTCCACCAAAACGACCAACAATATCAACAGTACGACAAGCTTTTTTAAGAATTTTTGCTACTGCGGCTAAAACTGCATCACCTGCATCATGTCCATAGTTGTCATTTACTTTTTTAAAGAGATCTATATCAAACATCACTATAGAAAAATTTCTATTGTAGCGTTTAAACTCTGCCTCTTTAACTTCCATAAAATCATCTAATGCTCTACGATTGTAAAGTTTTGTTAAAAAGTCCTCTTTTGACTCTTTTTTGGCAGCTTTTAGCTCCTCCTCTAATTTACGAACTTTTTTACTTAAAGCTTTAACCTCTCCACTATGTGTTTTTAAATCACTACTTAAGAGTTGTGTATTTTCTTCTAGTGCTATTGCTATAGTGTAGAGCTTTTTATGTGCTGTTTTAAAGTTAGGAGTTGATGTGTCAGTATAAGATTCTAACTCTTTTTTAATGCTTTGAATCTCATTTGTAGAGTTATCTGACTTCTCTATCATCTCTATCAGACGAAGACTTAGTTTATCTAAGACGCCATCTATGGATTCTATCATATCTTTAACACTTTTTTTATCAAGTGCTATACGAAGTGATATAGCTGAACGTATCTCTTTTTCAACACTTAAACTCTCTAATAATTCTGGTTTTGTACGAATTTTTTCACTTAAACTTGCTATAGTTTCATTAACACTAGAAGCGATTGAGGGAACAAAAGAGGATACAAGAAGTTTAGATATTTTATCTAAATCTAGATTATCACTTTTGATAACCTTATTTGCAAGATTTAAATTCTCTATACTCTCTCTTAAATTTTTTGTATCTATTTCACCAAATTCATTTAACTTTTGTAAAAAGGTATCATCATAAGTAGTGATAAAATTTACCCAGTGCTGTCTATAGCTATTTATCTTATCCGTACTTGCACCAGAGTTTAACATCTCCATAGTCGTTCGAGCTAAATCAGCCGCTTCCTTATTATGAAGAACTTCTATCACTTGAAAAACTCTTTTTGCTAGGAGTAGATGTGCTTCTATAGTTTCTGAAGCCTTAGAGGAGTTTGTTCTATTGAGTTTAGAGATAAGAAAACGAACAAATTCATGCATAGTTTTAATATTATAATTTTTTAAATCTTTGATAAACTCTTTGTTAAGAGTTTTTTGCAGCTTGGCTAAATGTTGACAATCTTCAACATTCATATTTGCTCTTTTTGCCTCTTTACAAAAAGCTTCAGCATAAAAATCAGGAGTAAGTAATTTACCCTCTAATTTTAATCTTTTTAAAGTAGAATTTATAATCGCCTGAATTGTCATAATATTTTTCCTTATTGAACTCTTGTACCCTCAGCTGAAACTTTCGCTACAAATGATGAGATCGCTTTAATTGCACTATATTTAATAGCATTAAAACGTTCTTGATCTGAAAGAACAGCATTTGGAACTACACTAAAGTCATATGTACCTGAAGTTAAGTACTTCTTTTTTATACTCTTTGTCTCTCTTGTTATTAGTAATTTTATTGTAGCACGATAAGAGATAACAAACCCATTATTATCATATTCTACTGGTCTATAAGTAGGATTTGTGATTTTAAAACTCAAATGTGTATCTGAGTGTCGTCGATCTACTAAAGAGGAGTGAAATATTTCAATAATTGCCTTATCCACAGAGTCTTTTACTAAAACACTATTTTCAGGATCTTCTTTTGAAATAACAATACTTGTACTTATTTTTTGACCTACAATATCACGTGCATATTTAGCACTCGGTTTATACCCACACCCAGAGAGTTCAAATAAAAAAGCTACGAGAAGTAGATATTTGACTAAGTGTGAAAAACTCATCTATTAACCTTTTATAACTAGGTTAACAAGTTTTTTAGGAACAACTATCTCTTTTACAAGCTCTTTACCCTCTAACCATTTAGCCACTAACTCTTTTGCAGCAACTAAAATCTCCTCTTTAGAAGCAGCAGCATCTACTTCTATCTCTCCACGACGTTTTCCATTCACTGCAACACCTAGCATAATACTATCTTCTACAAAAACTTCCTCTAAAACTTCCTGTTTTGTAAGGTTTTTTAGTG
>CAZTNH010000122.1:0-4410 GCA_964615395.1 uncultured Sulfurimonas sp. | reverse complement strand
AAACTCTTTATCTTTGTAGTTGTAGGTTTTAAGAGTAACTGTTGGAATAGTGTAGTTTTTATCTGCTACAAGAACATAACTCCACTCTTTTTGATAGATGTAACCATCTTGTGTAGCTCTTGGTGCTTTTATCTTTGTACCACGAAAGATAGAGACCCCCTCTATCTCTTTTATAGGCTCAAAATCTTTATCAAGATAGCCAGTTCCTTTAAGAGTATAGACAAGGTTGAGTCTGTCATAAGAGTTAATATGAGTTGTTTTGTCCATCTTAAGTTTAAAACTAAAATCACCTACAGCATCAACACTCTTACTAAGCTTTTTTACATTGAGTAGTACAGTGGGTGTGTCAATGTGTACCTTAATTGTAGGGATAGATTTTACATTGTCTCGACTCCCTCTATAGGCTTGAGCTACAGCATCATCACTTGCTCTACGTATGCGAAAGTCAAATGCTACTTTAATAACTCCAGCTCTTTTAGGAATAACTAAAAACTCAAACTCTTTTTTAGCATCATGGTAGTTAAATTCACTTCTTTTCTCTTTAATAGAGATGATCTCATAGGCATCACTAGGGAGGGGCTTAAAATCAAAGAACATTACTTCGTTGTGGATTTTTTGTCGTGTCACAAAGCTTATATTGACTGCTTCATAAACTACAGCACTCTCTTTAGAACTACTGATTTTATAACGACAGTAGGGAGACTCTTTTGCACTTAACTCTACTACAATAAGTAGAAGAAAAAGTAGTAACTTACCATGGATGTTTTTCATTGACATATCCTTTGTTGATGAGTTCGTAAGCATTGTAGCCCATCTTAAACTCATTTTTTTCGCCTTTGATTATGGCTGAGTTCTTACTCTGTTTTTTACTCTTACCACCAGCTCCACCCTGTGAGCCTTGTGCATCTCTCTGTTTTCCTGAAGAAGATCCACTCTCATCTTTGCTCTCTTTTTTATTATCTATCTTTTTTGTAATGTTTTTCACTTTTTTACTATCAACTGTAGGGAGCATATCTGCTACATTTACTTTTGAAGTTCTATTGAGCTTTAGAAGTGTAAGGAGATTTTCATATGCCTCTTTTGTGTACTCTAATATAAGTGATTGTTTATAAAGCTCATGGGCTCTTTGGTACTTTTTGAGTCTAAAGGCAGCATTTGCCATATTGTAAAATATTTTACTCTTTACACTTGGGTTTGTACTTTTGATTTTAGAGTAGTAACGAAGTGAATATTTAAATTGTCCATTTTTATAGTAAGAGTTTGCTATGGACATATAGCTATATTGTGAAGGTGTTAATTTTTTAAAGTAGTTCTGTGCTTTTTCATACTCACCATTAGCATAAGCCTCTTTAGCTATTTTCACATAGTAAAAATCAAGTAGAGAGGCTTTTGCTTGAAAGTTTGGAGAGAGAAAAAGAGAGAGTGCTAAAAATGGTAAATATTTTTCTGCTCGTGTTAAAGAGAGAAGAAGCAGACTAAACGCCAAAAGTAGAGGGATATAGTAAAGCTCTTTATAACTAATGACCTCTGTACTTAACTCTTTTGCATTAAGGTTTTGTGATTGCATGGCAGTTAAAATCTCTGAGCTAATATCTCTTTTCTCATTGAGTTCAAAGTAAAATCCACCACTCTCTTGAGCTAAATCTTTGAGTATAGGATTTATACGAGAGATGATAAGGTGAGATTTTTCATCTTTGAATGCCTTGCCATTTTTTGTGATAACTGTTCCTTTTTTGGATGATATCGCTACAATATTTACTGTTATGGCTGATTTTTTGGCAATTTTTAGGAGGGTATTGAGTTGATGTTCTTCTCCTCCATCACTAAAAATAATAAGAGATTTATGCTCCTGCTCTAGCTGCGAAACTTTTTTTATAAGAGCATTTATCGAAGTGCTTTTACTTAAAATATACTTTGGTTCTAGAGCATTCAAAGCACTGATAGCGATCTCTTTATCTGTAGTTGGTGGGCAGATTAAAAGGGGGTTGCTTGTAAAAGCAAAGAGAGTAAAACGATCATTTGTATCCTTATGCAAAAGAGATATGATATTCTCTTTTGCCACTTCGTAACGACTTGGTTTTATGTCACTCATCTGCATAGAATAAGAGGCATCGATAGCGATGATAAACTCATTTGCATCAAATTTCTCTTTACTTATTTCGTTTGTGATGGCGGGACGAGCAAGTGCAAAGAGTGAGAGTAAAAGAGTTATCGCCAAAAGTTGTGTCTGTCTGAAATGGCGTTTATGCTCTCCTATAAAACTATTTTCCTGAATTTGGCGTTTAGAAAAGAGTAAATCTCTAACTGTCCATACTACAAAAATTATCAGTAAAAAAGCTAAAGGGTTTAAAAATGTCATGATCTGTAAGCCCTCTCTCTCTTTAAGATGATGAAAAGAAGAAGTGCCAATGCTCCAAAGAGAGGAATGTCAAATAGCAATGTTTTATGAAGATAGTGTTGTGAACGGATAGGGCTAGGTTCAAGTGAATCTATCTCTGCATAAACATGTTTCATAGCTTCAGCATTTTGCGCTTGAAAAAACTCTCCACCACTCTGTTTTGCAATCTGTTTGAGAAGAGAAGCATCATAATCACTACTCTTTCCAATACCAATAGTATAAATCTTGATATTTTTTGCTTTTGCTTGAAGTACACCATCTTTTGGTGAGTAAGTTCCACTATTTTGATAACCATCACTAAGTAGAATGATGACCCTGTTTTGAGTTTGGGAGTGCTCTAAAACTTTAACAGCTTGAACTAATCCATCTCCTATGGCGGTATTGTCCCCTGCAATACCAACATCAAGATACTTAAGAACAAAACTTAAACTTTTTCTATCGTAAGTAAGTGGTGCTGATGCAAAGGCAAAGTTACCAAAGACCACAACACCGAGGTTGTCATCATATCTATGGAGGATAAAGTTTTGAAGTATCTCTAAAACTATATCAAACTTTCGGCTCTCTTTTGTCTCTTTATCATAACCACTCTCTCCCATAGAACCACTTGTATCAAGGGCTATGACTAAGTCTCTTCCTTTTCTATGGTTCGGAGATTTCTGCTCATAAGTTATGGGTGAGGCGAGGGCAGTTACTAAAAGAGTAAGTATAAGTAAGAAAAGAAGTTTTTCTCTGTTGATATAGCTAGTAGATTTTTTGAAAAAATTTATGTGAACAAAGTAGCGTTTAGGTGTAGAGAGAGGGCATATATAGATACAGAGCATAGGAAGTAGTAGTAAAAAGTATAGGGGATACTGAAACTCAAAATGCACTTTAGAATAAACCTTTTTAGTTATTTGTCCTTATTATACAAGATTGAGTCAAAGAGTTAGCATAAGTCTTAAAAAGATGCCCACCACATTCTGATAAAAAGTCCAAAACTACTTGTATAACCAACTTCACTAAAGAGTAAATTTTTATCTTTATCGTAGATAAATGTTGTTGGATAGACAGCTACATGAAGCTCTTGTGCTATGTGACCTTCTTTATCATTTATAACTCTATAGTTTAAGCCATTCTCTTTAAGATATTTTGCAATCTCTATATCACTTCCAGAATTTACAGCTACAGTTATAACATCATAATATTCTGAAAGCCTCTGTATATTGTCAGCTTCAGCCTTACAGACAGGACACCAAGTTCCCCATATATGTAGAAGTATAGGTCTGTTTGGATTGGGTATGTAAACTTTACCATTAATAAGTCTATTATTTTGAAGGTTGAACTGCTGTTTATTCAGATCTTGACTCTTGTAGAGGCTCAAGAGATTTGCAAAGAGTGTTATTGCTACTGTAAATATAATAATCTCTTTTAAATAGTGTTTTATTTTTTCTTTCATTTTTATCCCCAATATTTATATTTATTGATAGTTGTAAAATTAATATATTTTGAAATTTTTATATAAATGGTGGAGACGTGCGGGATCGAACCGCAGTCCTAAAACTGATTTTCTACGACGTCTACATGCTTAGAGAAGTTGTTAAGGTTTAATCTTGCTTCACACAACTTGCAAAGCTACACAAGACGAGCCTCGGGATTCGTATTAAGCTGAGACAGACTTAATATATATCTACATAAGGGTTATACTTCGAATCCTATTTATCTAGAGTCCATAGGTGAAGCAGCCCGTCCTCTAAGAGGGGGTAAAACTTAAGCTACTGCTAAAGCTGGGCGATAATTTGTATTGTTTGCATTTAAGCAATTGTGAGCCGTATAACGGAGATGCTCAGTCCGACATGCAATCATAGACTATCAGCTCCAGTCGAAGCCATGTCGTCCCCATAAGTGTTCAATACAAAACAGATAGAGTAATTATATCAAATATTTAGTTTATTAAAAAGTTTTAAGGGATTTGATATTTTAAAGGTGGTGGCCAATCTCGGAATCGAACCAAGGACACACTGATTTTCAGTCAG
>CAZTNH010000121.1:0-4427 GCA_964615395.1 uncultured Sulfurimonas sp. | reverse complement strand
TGACAATATGATAATAACTCTTCAAGCTACCCATGAAAATGAAATCTATCCTATTGTTAAATACTGGTTACCAAATATTAAAATATTAGAACCACAAGAGATGAATGATAAAGTAAAAAGAGATATAGAAGAATTTATAAACTGGACATAAAGATGTCTACTAATAAGAGTACAATTTTGAATAAGGATTAAACAATGGCAAAGCAAGAAAACAAGTCAAAGTACTGGATTAGAAAATGGCAAGAAAAAAGATGGTCTGATTTTAAAGAATTAACAGTTGGTTCAATATTTGATACAGCGGTCTCTAACCATGTACAAATGGCAGATAGAATTGGTGATATTATCTTTTGGTATAGAACTGATAAATCTAAAGGTATCTATTTTATTACAAAAGTTGTAGCTGAACCTAAAAAAGATGATGCTTATCAAAATAGTTGGTCAATGAGTTTACAAGTAATTAAAACACTAATAAATAATCCTGTACTACCAGAAAAAAATGGTTTTCAAGATTTAATTGAGAAATTAAATAAGATGGGTCAAGGTGGAGCCAACTACAATCTTTCAAATGATGAAAATCCTGAAAAACTATGGAAACTGGTGCTTGGCAATGAAAAAGTTATATTAGATAAATTAAATATTGATATTGATAAAAAAGACTTAGAATCTATTGAAGAGATAAAAAAACAAAATATAAATGATGGAAAGATGTTTAATCCATTTTTAGATATGAATTTAGTGCGAAATGAGGTCAGACATCTTAGCTTTATTACTAATTTATTAAACCCAAATGGTACACACCATCAAGGAGTTCAGTTTCTAAATAATTTCATTAATGCCTTAATTGATAATTATAATTTAGATAAACATATTGAAAACTATTTAAACACCTTTTCTGAAAGTGAAAATATTTATGTACAAACAGAAAAATCTATACAAAATGGAAGAATTGATATTTGGATTGAGAATGATGAATACATAATTGCAATTGAGGGTAAAACTGAAACTGTTGATAGTAAAGGTCAACTGAAAAAATATGATGAATATTTAAAAAATAAAAACAAGCCTTACTTACTCATATACCTTACTATGACTGGGGAAGAGCCTACAAATGAACATCCTGAGAATCTTCAGCTTATGGACTTTAATGATGATATTATGAGTTTTATACAAAAATCTTTAGAGATAAATAAACTACCTGATAAAATTTATGAAACACTAAATGAATATTATAATGCAATGATTACATACTTAAATAATTTTCAAAATACTTGGACTTATGAACTTGATATAATTTATGATATTACAAAAGATAAAGAAAGCTATAACAAATATGAAAATATAAAAAACAACTATTTCTACGATATTGCTAAGTATAAATATACTGTAATTGAAGATGTTGCAAAAGTATTTGAAAAAGCTAAAGCTAAAATAGAAAGAGATTTTCTAGGAGATTTATCTGATAGTTTTGATGATTATTTAGAAAAAGAGGGGTTTATATTTTCAAGTGATTCTATGATATTGGTTAATGATTTTCCAGACAATGTGGATATTGATATTAATTTTGATATTAGCAAAATTTTTGAAAAAAGAAAAAGTAGAACTGCTTCTTTTGAAAAAGATGATATTGACTCTATACGAGAAAAATCAGGTATCAATCTTATTTACAGTAATAAAACTACAGGATTAGAAGATGAATATTTAAGACTTACTATTTTGAATGATATATATGGATTAAATGTATATTTTAATCATATAAAAAATGATGAGTGCATCAACTACTTTGAGGGACAACATATTGAATTGTTATCTTCAAATATATTTCATTCTTCAAATATAGATGGATTACTGGATGAAAAGTATAGATTAAAACTAATGGATGAGTGCAAAGAAAAAATGATAATTGGTTTAAAGATATTGGATATATAATGCTAGAACTTATAAAAAAAGACTACTTAAACCAAACTCTTCCAGCTCATTATGAAGTATATAATCTTTCAACTGAACCTATAGAAGATTTAAAAACTACAAAACTTTTAGAACTTCCAAGACTTTATCGTGTAAAGTTTGAAAAAGGCAAAATAACTAAAGAAGAATTAGAAAAACAATACTTTAGAGGTCTTGAGTCACGAGGACAGCATTTAATAAGTGTTGATTATGGTAGTTGTACCGTTATGGTATGTGGATGTGACACTTATAAACATGATAATAATTGTGCAATGGGATATCTAAAAAAATATATGAAACTGAAAAATCATATAATAGAAAAATATGAATAAAAGTATAAGAAAATCATGCAAAAATTAAGAAAACTACTTAACCCTTTAAATATACCCTATCAATATCAAGATGATATTTTAAGTATGATAGATAATGATAATTTATCTCTGCTTAATGAAGATGATATTATCGAAGCATTAAATGATGATGGAGAGGTTAGAGTTTTAAATTTAACCAATCAAGATTTAGAAGAAGAAGCTCTTATAAATTTAAGTATCAAAAATGAATTAATAAAGTCAAAATCAATCGTAATTATATTTGAAGTTTTAACTGAAATGATATCTGATGAGCATAGACATTTTATTGAGTATGTCTATTCATTTGTAGATGATAATACAACAGTTAAATTTGATTTTATACAAGTAGATTATCTAAGATATGAACCTATTAGAATTTTATTAACTGGATATAAAAGCTGTGTTTAGCTTAAAAGTTAGCAGTGACCTTACAAAAAAGTTTGAATTTGAGAACTTTTTAATAAAGCTAAACTTTACTTCTACTTCTTACCCTTAAGTTTTGGATTTGACTTAGAGTCACCTCTCCTTTTTGGAGTAGCTTTAGGCTTACTAAATGTAGCGTTCAATTTTTGTTTCGGTTTATTTCCAGCCATCTCTCTAGCTAATTTCTCTTCTGATTTTAAAAATGTAAAAAGAGCTGAGTACTCACTACGAGTTAAAAATCTTGTTTTTCCAGTTGGTAAATTATTGAGTTCTATCTCTGCAAAACTTATACGTTTAAGGTCAGCAACCTCAGCATCAAAGTGCGCAAAGAAACGACGAAGTTCACGATTTTTCCCCTCATTTATAGCCACTTTGAGTGTAGAGTAGTTGTGTGCATTCTTTTGGATTTGATACCCTAAAAATGGTTTAAACTCCATAGAAGTTATCTTCGAGTGAGAGTGTCCACCTGCTGTTGCATCTTCAATAAACATACCATTTAGCATAGCAGTCTCCATCTCTGAAGTAACCTCACCTTTTATCTTTATCTTATAACGGCGTTCTAGGTCTGAAGTCATTAGAGCCGTTGCAACATGAGAAGCATCTGTTAAAAGAAGTAGTCCCTCACTTGCAAAGTCTAAACGCCCAACTGGAACATAATGTTTAAACTCTTTTCCTAGTGAATCATAAATAGTTCTACGACCTTTAGGGTCAGACTTTGTTACTAACTCACCCTTTGGTTTATTGTAAACTATAACTGTGTATTTCTCTTGGCGACTTATCTGTTTACCACTTACATAAACCACATCTTCTTTCTCATCAACCTGTGTAGCGGGATTCTCTTGAATCTCACCATTTACTCTTACATAGCCATCTTGAACTACTTTATCAGCCTCACGACGTGAGTACGTTGAGTAGTGTGCTATAAATTTGTTTAATCTCATCATAATAATATCTCTTTTAATTTTTGTATATTTTGTTCTAATTCATCAAGCTCATCTTTGCATATGCTAAAGATAATATCTGCTTGAATATCAGAGTAATGATGAGAAATTATATCTCTAAGTTTAATAATTTCACTCCAGTACTCTTTTGAAGCCACTTGTAATAGAAAAGAATTATCTCTTTTTTCTATATTTTTCAGTGCTTCACCTATTGTTTGCAGTCTCATAACAGTAGCTTCAAATTTATCTACTGACGCATCATCAAACAAAAAGTCATCTGACACTTTTATGCCACCACATCTTCTACGAATAAGCACTATACTCTCAAGTATAAACTCTAAGAGTTCTAGTTTACTCATCTTATTCATATATAGATTGTCTCTTGTTGTATATATTTAAAAATAGCACCTTTTGTATTTTTGTGTCTATTAAAAACATCAACTTTTGTCCCTCTATAGAGTTCATCTAAATAGACCCACAATCCAGCTAGTTTTCTAAAAGTATTCTCTTTAAGTTCAACATATATATCTATGTCACTCTCAGCTGTTGCTTCATCGCGAGAGTAAGAACCAAAGAGGCCTATTCTTTGAACACCATACTTCTCTTGTAAGTAGGATTTTTCCTTAGATAAAGTTGTTAAGATTTCATCTTTTGTCATGAAATCCCTTTTTCGATAAGTGTATGAATATGAAGAACACCCTCTATTTTTTTATCTTTATCTGTAACAACGAGCAGTTGTATCTTTTTCTCTTCTATCAAAACGAGAGCA
>CAZTNH010000120.1:0-4437 GCA_964615395.1 uncultured Sulfurimonas sp. | reverse complement strand
CTACGTCTACTTCTGGTGCAAGATCAAGCTTCATTAATGAATCTACAGTTTCTGGAGTAGCAGAAACAATATCAATCATTCTAGCGTGCATACGAATTTCAAATTGCTCACGAGCTTTCTTATTAACATGAACTGATTTAAGTACTGTATACTTACGAATCTTTGTTGGTAAAGGGATCGGACCACGAATTGCAGCACCTGTACGCTTTACAGCCTCAACGATTGAAGCTACAGATCTATCGAGTACACGATGATCGTAAGCTTTCAATTTTAAACGAATTTTTTCCATAATTTTCCTTCTATAAAGAACTCGTTAGGCGTCACCTAACTATTAACCACTATTTTTTAGGGTGCGAAATTATACCCACTATTCATTGTTTATTCAAGGATTTAGGGATTATAATCTGATTTTAATATAAAATTGTTTCCTTTTTAAAAGGAAGATATAAAATATATTTTAAATTATAAGAAGATATTTTTGCCTAATATAAATATAATATGCTATAGTTTTATTGAAAATCTAAACGACAATTAGCGAGGATAGTTATATATGACACAAGAGATAAAAGTAACTGTAAAATCAGAATTTATCAAAAAATATAAGGATGGATATCCACTTATTACCAAAGAGTCTATACAAAATTGGGATAAAATTACAGATGAGGGTTCACTGCTTAATCTTTGTGATGAGAAAGGAGGCTTTATTCTTAAAGCTTATTATGGCAAACAGAACAAAGGTTATGGCTGGGTACTTACACCCAATAAAAATGAAAAAATAGACTCAACTTTTTTTGCTAAAAAATTTCAATCTGCCATTAACTATAGAGAAGATTTTTATGATGATACAACTACCACTGCTTTTAGAGTTTTTAACGGTGAGGGTGATGGGATTGGTGGAGTTACTATAGACTATTTTGATGGCTATTATCTACTTACATGGTATAGTTTAGGTATCTATGAATTTAAATCTGACATAATTGAAGCTTTGCAAAAAACTGTTACATACAGAGGTATCTATCAGAAAAAACGCTTTGACTCAAAGGGAAAATACCTTGATGAAAAGGATGATTTTATTTGTGGAGAGAGAGCTGATGCTCCTATTTTAGTAAAAGAGAATGGTGCCAACTTCGCAATTTATCTCGATGATGGTGCTATGGTGGGAGTCTTTTTAGATCAAAGAGATGTAAGAAAAACCATTCGTGACAGATATGCTAAAGGGAAAACTGTTTTAAATACATTCTCATATACAGGTGCTTTTTCTATCTTTGCAGCACTTGGAGGTTCTATAAAAACTACCAGTGTTGATTTAGCTAAACGTAGTCTTCCAAAGACTACAGAGCAATTTGAAGTCAATAACATTGATCTTATAAATCAAGAAATTATAGTTGAAGATGTCTTTAACTACTTTAAATATGCCGTGAAAAAAAATCTCTTATACGATTTAGTTGTTTTAGATCCACCTAGTTTTGCTAGATCTAAAAAACGTGTATTTAGCGCTTTTAAAGATTATGTAAACCTTTTAAAAGAGGCTATCCAAATCACTAAAAAAGGTGGAATTATAGTCGCTTCTACAAATGCTGCAAATTTTAGTATGATGATATTTAGTGATTTTATTGCAAAGGCTTTTAAAGAGTTAAAAGGAAAATATGAAGTACAAGAGAGATTCTCTTTACCAAAAGATTTTAGAGTTTCAGATAAGTTTAAAGAGGGTAACTACCTGAAAGTTGTATTTATCAAAAAACTTAAATAAGTGAGTAGATAAAATGAAATCAATAAAAATCGCTATTATCGGGGCTGGTCCAGCTGGTCTAATGGCTGCACAAGTCCTCTCTGATGCTGGTTATGCCCCTACTCTTTTTGATGCTATGCCCTCTGCTGCACGTAAGTTTTTAAGAGCAGGACGGGGAGGTTTAAACCTTACACATGCTGAAGGTTTCTCTCTCTTTTGTAGCCGTTATTTTGAAGCAGAAGATATTTTAAAACCTGCACTACAATCATTTACACCTGATGATATACGACTCTGGGCAAAAAATCTTGGCTTTGAAACCTTTGTTGGTTCTTCTGGTAAAGTCTATCCCTTAGATAAAAAAGCTGCTCCCCTACTTCGTGCTTGGTTACATCACATTAAAGCTAATAATGCCCACTTTAAAATGAAACACCGTCTACTCTCTTGGTCAAATGATATTTGGAAGTTTCAAACGCCAGATGGAGAGAAAGAGTACTCTTTTGAAAAAGTCATCTTAGCATTTGGTGGTGCTTCTTGGCCTCAACTTGGCTCAACTGGTAGTTGGAGAGAGATTCTTGAGAAAAAGAACTTAAAAGTTACTCCTTTTAAACCTGCTAATATGGGTTTTAATGTAACTTTTTCAAAACTCTTTAAAGAGAAATTTGCAGGCTCACCACTCAAAAATGTGACACTAAGTTTTAAAGATATTCATGGTAACTTACAATCCCAAATAGGAGAGCTTTTAATAAGTGAAAATGGAGTGGAAGGTAGTCTAATCTATACTTACTCTAAACTCCTTAGAGAACAGTTAGAAAGAGAGTCCCCATTTACAATCTACTTAGACCTCTTCGCTCATCGTTCCCAGAGTAAATTACTACAACAGTTAAGTGCAAAACGAGGGAAACAGAGTCTAAGTGCCTTTTGGAAGCGATTAGGATTAGATGGTGTTAAATCTTCTCTTCTTCGAGAGGTATTAGATAAGGAGTCTTTAAACAACCCTTCTTTAGTAGCTCAAACACTTAAAAAACTTCCTTTAAAGCTAGACTCTTCAAGACCAATAGAAGAAGCTATAAGTACAGCAGGAGGTTTAAGTTTTGAAAATTTAGATGAAAACTTTATGCTTAAAAAATTTCCTAATGTATATTGTGTTGGTGAGATGTTAGAGTGGGAAGCACCTACTGGTGGTTATCTACTAACAGGAGTAATGGGACAAGGTAAACAAGCTGCAGAAGCTCTTTTAAACTCACTTAAAAAGTAAGTTTAAAGATATAAGTAAAATCGAAACTGGAAAGAAAAAAATTCTTTCGCAGTCTTCAAAATTATTTAGTAGGTAAGTTACTTACTAAATCACTTTCAGTTACGAAAGGTTTATTATCACTATTTACTCTTGATGGTGAAGCAAAAAGTGTACTTGAAGAAGAATCATTTCCAATGATTTCATTTACAGGATAAATATTTCCATTTGAATCAATATCAAATACATGCCAAATATCATCATCACCACTCTCTCCTGCTGTTGGAGCAGTAAAGGTACTTGTAATTCCACTAGCCGTTGTAACTGTTACTACAGCATGACCACCACTCATAGTTGAACTACCTGAATACTGATGAACATAATATTTATAAATACTACCATCTACAACATCACATAATGTAGTTGTTTCAGGGAGTAAACCACTTGAATCACTTGTTCTATCTCTGTCTAAAGTTGCGATTACACCATCAGAACAAACTTGATTCTCTATACTTGCTAAATAAGTTTCCATACGAGAGTCCATCTCTGTTCTTTGTGAGTCACTTAATCCTTCATAATATGAATATAGATCGTCCATAGTAGTTAAATCACTAAGATTGTCACCTGTAATATCTTCAAGTTGTGTTCTAGCATAATTAATTTCTGCTTGTTCCTCTGTAGATATTTCATCACTACTTGTATCAGAAGAAGAGTAAATTGTTTTATTTCCAAAATACATATGAAAACGATTTGTCGTACCATCATCTAGTTGACCTGTTAAGTGTGAATCTAAATCACTTGGATTAGAGTCCCAATTAAGACTAACTGTAGCAAAAGCATTTGATGCAGTATCCGTTGTTTCAGCTAACATACTCGTGTTCCATGTATAAGTATCACCATATACTTCTATATTTCTATAAACACTGGCATATCCATCTACTACTAATTCAACTGTATAAACACCACTTAAAAGTGTTGCAGAGTAATTACCGTTACTATCTGTCTGAGATGTTGTCACAATATCACCAATTCTTGTATTGTACCCATCTCTAAAAGTCATAGTAACATTTGAAACAGGAGTACTTGCTGTTCTTCCATCAATAACTTGACCATTTACATTTGTATTAGTAGTGAGTCCTACTGGAAACATTGGAATTGACCCAAGGTTCTCTTGAGTAAAGACAAAAGAAGAAACATTTGAAATAGTTTGTGTTGTATAACCATTAGCTGAAATTGTTAATGTATATGTACGCATAGTTTCAATAGGAAGAGTAAAACTTCCATTTACATCTGTACTTACACTTGCACTTTCAGATGTATTATCTGTAAATGTCACATTTACATCATTCATTGCTAAACCAGTTGTAATATCAAACACTAAACCTGTTGCATTAATTTCTGATACTGCAATATCATAATCTAATGTATCAAGAGTAATATCTCCTTCACGAATAATAACATCGTCATTATGAACAAC
>CAZTNH010000119.1:0-4477 GCA_964615395.1 uncultured Sulfurimonas sp. | reverse complement strand
ACCTCAAAAGAGGGGCAGATAAATCTTCTCCATGCTATCGCACACATAGAGTACTCGGCTATAGATTTAGCACTTGATGGGGCTTATAGATTTGTGGGACTTCCGAAAAAGTATTATGATGACTGGCTTGAGGTGGCAGATGATGAGATACGACATTTTTTGATGTTGGAGGGACTCTTAAAAGAGTTAGGGGCTGAGTATGGAGATGTCGCAGTTCATAATGCTCTTTTTGAAGCCTCTCAGCGAACTACTTCTTTAGTAGAGAGAATGGCAGTTGTTCCTAGATACTTAGAAGCAAACGGACTCGATGCAACACCTATGATACTTACAAAGCTCAAAAAACTTCCTAAAAATGATATGGTAAATAAAATCATAAACTCATTGGAAATTATTTTAGAAGAGGAGGTTGACCATGTCAAAAAAGGGGATGTTTGGTTCTCGTATGCTTGTAGGGAGAAGAATCTTTTAAGAGATGTATATTTTGAAATCATAGAAAAATACTATCCACAGGGTTTTCTTCGTCCTAAAAACTTAAATATAGAGGCGAGAAAAGAGGCAGGTTTTTCATGTTCAGAACTCAAACATATGGCAAAAAAAGAGGTCTGTTAACTTAATATCTGATTTGTTACTAAACTTAGTTATAATAATATTTGTTAATAAATTTTAAAGGTTTCAAAACTTTATGAGTAAATATTCACAAATTACAGATTATTTAGAACACTTTTTAGATAATGAAGTTAGAAAAACAGGTATTGTAAAAGTTGTAGTTGGTCTGAGTGGTGGACTTGACTCAGCTGTTGTTGCTGTTTTGGCACAGAGAGTTTTTAAAGATGATTTACTCTGTGTGAAGATGCCATCCCAATACTCATCACAAAGTTCACTTGATGATGCAGATGAGCTTTGTAGAGACTTTTCACTTAAGTCCGAAGTCTCATCTATAGAGCCTATGTTAAAAGCTTATGAGTTGATGAACCCAAATCTTGACAATTTAAGAAAGGGAAACTTCTCATCTCGTATGAGAATGGCAACACTTTTTGACATAAGCGCTCGTGAAAATGCTTTAGTTTTAGGGACGAGTAATAAGAGTGAGTTGATGTTAGGATATGGAACTCTCTATGGGGATTTAGCATCGGCTATTAATCCTATTGGAGATTTATATAAGAGTGAAGTGTTTGAACTTGCTGAGTACTTAGGTGTAAGCAAAAGCATTATAAAAAAACCACCGTCTGCTGACTTATGGGATGGTCAGAGTGATGAAGATGATTTGGGTTACACTTATGCACAACTTGATGAGGCGATGAAGCTCTATGTTGAGCAGAGGCTCTCAGTAGAAGAGATAGTAGCTCGTGGTATAGATAAAAAAATGTTAGATATGATAATTAAAAGAGTATTTCGTAATCATTTTAAGAGAAAAATGCCTGTGATAGCTAAGCTAACTTCACGTACATTAAACCATGATTTTAATTATCCTAGAGATATAACTTTATAAATAGAGGAGAAGTAGTATGAAAGAGTTAAAGATACCATTTAGTAAGTTTGAGAGTTCACGTGAGGCTCACTCAAATGTGAGTGATACCTTAGATGGTGAAGATGTAAATCAAGTTGAGGAGCTAGAGAGAGAGTTCTGTGAGTATGTAGGTTCTGAGTATGCTCTTGCAACTTCTCATGGTACTTCTGCACTTCATTTAGCGATGTTAGCTCTGGATTTAAAGCGTGGAGATAAGATAGTATGTTCTGTAAACGCTCATCCAAATGTTCCAGAGGTTGTTCGTCACTTTGATGCTGAACCTGTTTTTATAGATATAGATGCAGACTCTTATAATATCAATCTTGATAAGTTAGAAGCTTACTTAGAAGAGAACAAAAGTAAAAAACTTAAAGCTGTAGTTATCACTCACTTAGGTGGAGCGACAGTTGATTTAGAGCGTGTTTACAAGATGGCAAAACTCTATAATGTAAAGATAGTAGAGGATGCTAGTGATGCACTAGGTGCTACATATAAAGAGAAGAAGATAGGCTCAACTGGTGCTGACATAGTATGTTTTAACTTCTCTTCACACCTAAAGAAAAATATCTGTAGTGGTGGTATGCTAGTAACTGACGATGAGGAGATGATGCAAAGAGCAAGACTTCTCTCTAACCATGCTATCGTTCGTGATGAAGATAGTTTAGAGTATATTTATGATGTTGTAGATATTGGGAATGACTACTCTATGAGTGAGTTAAACGCTGCTTATATTCGTGCGCTTATTGTAGAGCAAGATAAAACGATAGCGAGACAGCAAGAGATAGCACAGAGATACACAAAAGAGCTTACTGATGTTGAGCATGTGATACTTCAAGATACTCCAAATGAGGAGAACTCTTACTCTCTGTTTATCATCAAGATAGATAAAAACCGTGACTCATTTGCCGTTGAGTTAAGAGATGCTGGAGTAGGGAGTGGACTTCACTATATCCCACTTCATTTACTCTCATACTACAAGTCAAAGTACTCACTAAGAGTAAATGACTATCCTGTAGCTCTTCGCTCTTACCAGCAAGTTCTATCACTTCCAATCTATGCAAATATGAGTGATGCAGATGTAAAATTTGTAATAGAGAAAGTGAAAAAAATAGCCAAAACAAGAGTATAAAAAGCATTGAAAAACACTCTTGTATTTTGGGTTGAGGAGTACTTCTACAACCCAAGACCCCTCCAAAAACTCCTCTCATTTTTACTACTCCCTCTGAGTTATCTCTACTGTTTCATTATGTGGCTTCGTTTTAAGAGTAAGGTCGCTGAGGATTTTGGTGTAGATATAGTAAGTGTAGGCAACTTAAATGTGGGTGGCAGTGGAAAAACACCTCTAGTAACAGCACTCGCAAAAGATGAGAAAAATGTAGCTATCATTCTTCGTGGGTATGGACGTCAAAGTAAGGGCTGTATCGTTGTCAAAGATAAAACAGATATCTTAGTAGATGTCACGATAAGTGGTGATGAAGCGATGATATATGCTCAGAAACTTCCAAACGCCATAGTTATAGTGAGTGAAGATAGAAAAGTCGGTATTCGTAAAGCTATAGAGATGGGTGTTAAGATGATATTTTTAGATGATGCTTACTCAAAGCATGATATAAAAAAGAGAGATATTCTCATAGATGTCAAAAGTAAAAATAGTCGTTGTCTTCCAAGTGGAGCCTATAGAGAGAGACTTTGGCGTTCAAAAGAGGTGACACTCCTACAAGATGGCATAGATTTTAAACGCTCAGTAGAACTCAAAAATCCTAAAACTAAAATGTCACTAGTAACAGCTATAGCAAGACCTGAGCGTTTGGATGAGTTTTTACCTAAAGTAGTCAGTAAAAACTACTTTGCAGACCATCATAACTTTACAAAAGAGGAACTCTTAGAGATTTTAAAAAGAGATAAGTCTGACTCACTTTTAGTAACTTATAAAGATTTTGTGAAAGTAGAAAACTTTGGTTTACCTTTGTCTCTGCTTGATTTGGAGATAGAGTTAAAGAGTCTATAGTTTTACTATTTATCACTCTGTTATAAAAAAATTGCTATATTTTTTTCAATGTATTGAAAAGATTAAATAGTAAAGTTAGTTAATTAGAGTTGTAAGTCTAGTTTTTATATCTGTTTTTGGTGTCATAAGTCTAATTTATAGATATAATTTAAAAAATTAAAGGTGACATGCTCTTGTAAAGGTATATTCTTAAGATTAAAAATAGCTATTTCGTTGTAGATGATATAGAGATCGAAAGTGATAATTGAATGCCTCTTTGGTTGTTAGGATTTTTGTACTAAAGGGATGTAAAGGTGTCAAATATGAATGATATACTTAAAGATTAAAAGGAAAGGTTGGGATGAATTATGATGGATTTAAAGAGTATTTAAATAGCTTAGGATATGCTGATAAAACTATAAAAAATAATTTAAGTTATATTAGAAGGTTATTAAAAATTTTAAATAATATAGACGAGTATTCTCAACTGAATGAATATGAAAAGCTATATAAATTTTCAAATGTGCAAGATAGCTATAAAAATATATTTGATAAATTTCATGACTATAATACTGCTAACGATAGTACATTTACAAATTACAGAAATAGTGCTAAAAAATATATAAAATTTTCTGAAGATAAAGAAATAGAGGTAAAACAAACTATGCAACCATTAAACCAAATTTTATATGGTCCTCCAGGAACTGGTAAGACTTACAATACTATCAATAGAGCTTTAGAAATTATTTTAGAGAAAGAGCCAAATGAAGAGCTTGAAAAGATTTTGAAAAAAGAGATATATACCAAAGAAGAGAGAAAAACACTTAAAGATGCTTTTGAAGAGTATAAGAAATTAGGGCAGATAGAGTTTGTGACCTTTCATCAAAGTTATGGGTATGAGGAGTTTGTTGAAGGGATAAAGGCTGATATTGAGAGTGATGATTTAAGATATAGTTTAGAAGATGGTATTTTTAAAAAATTAT
>CAZTNH010000118.1:0-4564 GCA_964615395.1 uncultured Sulfurimonas sp. | reverse complement strand
TAAGCCGTAGAGGTGGACTTCTTAATCTTGATGCTAGAATGATTTCAGGTGAAACGCTAGAAGAGAGAATCGCTGATGCAGTGATTCAAGATACATCTATCATTCATACAAATGAGGATGCTTACTCTCAAGTAGGTGGTTTATCTATCCTTTTCGGTAACCTTGCTTTAGAGGGTGCTGTTGTAAAAACTGCAGGTATTACACAAAATATGAAACAGTTTAAAGGAAGTGCTATCTGTTTTAACTCTCAACCCGAAGCGATAGAGGGAATTATGAGTAAAAAAGTAAAAGCGGGTAATGTTGTAGTTATTCGTTATGAGGGTCCAAAAGGTGGTCCAGGTATGCAAGAGATGCTTGCTCCTACGGCACTTATTCAGGGTATGGGGCTTGGTGAATCTGTGGCTCTTATCACTGATGGGCGTTTCTCTGGTGCTACTAAGGGTGCTTCTATCGGGCATGTTTCTCCAGAAGCTGCTGAGGGTGGACTTATCGCACTTATTGAAGATGGCGATGAGATAGAGCTTGACACAGATGCTCACCTTTTACAGTTAAATGTAAGTGAAGATGTTTTAGCACAAAGAAAAGCTGCATGGAAACCTTACAAAAATGAAGTAAAATCAAAGTGGCTTAAACGCTACCAACTTTTAGTTTCAAATGCATCAAATGGTGCAGTTTTAAAAACAGAATTATAAAAATAGGAATAGATATTGAGTGCAATTGCAATAAAATATAATGATGAAATAGTAGATTTAGTAACAGCTGAGGAGCGAGGTATAGAGGGTGAGGCGATAGAGTTAGATAACTCTCCTGAAGCACTTGATGTTCTTCGTCACTCAACAGCTCACCTTATGGCACAAGCGATAAAATCACTCTATCCTGATGCTGAGTTTTATGTAGGGCCAACTGTTAAAGAGGGCTTTTACTATGACTTTAAAACAGAGTCTGAGATAGGTGAGGGTGACCTTAAGAAAATTGAGAAACAGATGCTCTCATTTGCTAAGAAAAAGTACAAAATAGAGAAGTACGAAATCTCTATGGATGAAGCAAAAGAGAAATTTAAAGATGACCACTTAAAACTTGCCGTTATGGAAAGAATTCTTGATGATAAAGTAAGTATTTATAAACAAGATGAGTTTGAAGATCTATGTCGTGGTCCTCACCTCCCTTCTATAGGACTTATCCGTTACTTTAAACTCACTAAAATTGCAGGTGCTTATCTTGGTGGAGACTCTAAAAATGAGATGCTTACTCGTATCTACGGTATCGCTTTTGCTGATAAAGCCTCTTTAAAAGCACATATGGATATGTTAGCAGAAGCTGCAAAACGTGACCATCGTAAACTTGGAAATGAGATGAAACTCTTTACTTTCCGTGAAGAGGTTGGAGCAGGTTTTCCTATCTGGCTTCCTGCTGGTGGGCGACTTCGCGCTCGTTTAGAGTCACTTCTTTTCAAAGCACACCGTAAACGTGGTTATGAGCCAGTTCGTGGACCTGAGATGCTTCGCTCAGACCTTTGGAAAACTTCAGGGCATTACCAAAACTACGGCGAAAATATGTACTTTACGAAGATTGATGATATAGAGTTTGGTGTAAAACCGATGAACTGTGTTGGACATATTAAGGTTTATGAGGATGAGCTTCACTCTTACCGTGACCTTCCTATAAAATACTTTGAGTATGGTGTAGTTCACCGTCATGAGATGACTGGAGCACTTCATGGTCTCTTCCGTGTTCGTGAGTTTACACAAGATGATGCACATATTTTCTGTACTGTTGACCAGATAGAAGAGCAAATCATCGAAGTTGTTGATTTTGTTGATAAAATTATGAGTACTTTTAACTTTGAGTACAAAATGATGATAAGCACAAAACCAGAAAAAGCTGTTGGTGATGCTGAAGTTTGGGAAAAATCTGAAGCAGCACTTATTGCAGCTATGGAAGCTCACAATCTCCCTTACACTATAGATGAGGGTGGCGGTGCATTTTATGGTCCTAAAATTGACATCAAAATTCTTGATGCGATTGGGCGTGAGTGGCAGTGTGGAACAATTCAGTTAGATAATAATCTTCCAGCACGCTTTGAGTTAGAGTATAACGGCGAAGATAATGAAAAAATCCAACCAGTTATGATTCACCGTGCTATTTTAGGCTCTTTTGAGCGTTTTATTGGGATTTTAACTGAGCACTATGCTGGTGAGTTCCCTATGTTTATAGCTCCTACACAAGTAGCAATTGTTCCAGTAGCTGAGACACATAAAGAATATGCTAAGCTTTTATCCGATAAACTTATTGATATTAATGCCGATAGTGAAATATACGCTAAAAATGATTCGTTGAATAAACGTATCAGAACGGCAGAAAAAACTCGTGTTCCGATGATAGTAGTCTTAGGTGATGAAGAGATAGAGAACAAAACAGTCTCTATTCGCGATAGACGTACACGTGAGCAATACACTATAAGTGAAGAAGAATTTTTGAAACTTATACAAACTAAAATAAATGAGGTAAATTTTTGAGTAAAAAAAACCGTGTAATAATGAATGATGACATTCGTGCAACAGAGTTAAGATGTAATGTAGATGGTGGTGAGTCTTTAGGTGTAGTATCTATTGATGAGGCTATGGAAAAAGCAAATGAACTAGATTTAGACTTAGTTCTAATCGCACCAGATGCAAAACCTCCTGTTGCGAAGATCATGGATTACGGTAAATATAGATACCAAGAAGAGAAGAAACTTAAAGAGCAACGTAAAAATCAAGTGAAGATTGTTGTTAAAGAGATAAAACTCTCAGTAAAAATCGCAGAAAACGATATGAACTACAAAGTTAAACATGCAAGAGAATTTTTAGAAAAAGGTTTTCATGTTAAGTTTCGTGTATTTCTTCGTGGACGTGAGATGGCTCACCCTGAAGCTGGAAAAGAAGTTCTACTTCGTGTTTGGCCAATGGTTGAAGACATCGGTGTTATGGAAAAACCACCAAAATTTGAGGGTCGTTACTTCAACATGTATGTAACACCTCAAAAATAGAACATAAAAAAAAAGAGAAAGTTTAAAAACTTTCTCTCTCTTATATCTTCCGTAAGGAAGATTATTTAGTAACTTTCGCTTTTAAATCATCTTTTTCCATTGCTGCACTTACATACTTAATAACAACAACATCTTCCGTTTCATTAATATACCACTCTGCGATATGTTCACTCTCTAAAGCATTTAATTTATCAAAATCTATCTCATTTTGAGGAATGTATAGGTGAGAGTGTCTTACTGGATTTTGAAGTTTAAACATAGTCCATACAAACCATAATACAATTATCGCTGAGACAGTGATTGAGAGTGTTTCTCTATCGCTTATATCGAGGTAGAGACCAGCAAATGTACCACCTAAGAAAGTGAAGAAGTAAGCAGCAGAGTTAGAGATACCAAGTGCTGCACCTTTTTGATGTACTTTAGCAAATTTAGAAATCATAGATTGAACAAGTGGTTCCATCATGTTAAACGCTACAAAGAATGCAACTACACCAAGAACAAAAACTGTACTAGAGTGTGTGAAACCCATAATTAAAAATGAAGTTAAAAATAGAACGATTGAAGTTAAAAAGATCTGTTTCGGAATATTTTTCTTTTCACCAAAAACAGCAGCAGGACCCATCGCTATAAGACCAGCTATCATCGCTGGAACATAAGCCATCCATAAGTCACTCTTTGCCCATGCAAAGCCATACTCAGGTTTAGTTAAAATGATAGGAATAAGTACAAAAGTCATAGTCATAAGACCTTTTTGCATAGCATTGATGATAATCATATTTAAAAGGTTGTTATCTTTTAAGATATCAGCTGTTGTAACTTTTCCATGATAGATATGTTTTATTTTTGGAGGTGTAGGAACTTTTGTAAAAAGAACTACGATTGCTAAAAGAGCTAATGCAGATGTTATTAAAAATATTTTTCCAATTCCAAAGTGTGCTGCTACAACAGGACCAAGACCCATAGCTAAAGCAAAACTTAAAGCGATAAAACCACCCATAATTGCCATAGCCTTACCACGTACTTCTTCTTCTACTAAGTCAGAAATCATTGCAGTTACAACAGAACCAATAGCTCCAGCACCCTGTAAGAAACGTCCAAACATAAGAGTATAAATATCAGTAGAAAAAGCACAAATTAATGAACCCAGAAGAAAGATAAGAAGTCCAACTAAGATAGTTGGTTTACGGCCAAACTTATCACTCATCGTTCCAAATGGAACTTGAAAAATAGCTTGTGTTAGGGCATAACCACCAACAATAATACCAACTAATAATGGTGTAGCACCTTTGAGGTCAAGTGCATAAACTGAAAGAACAGGTAGAACAAGAAATAGTCCTAAGAATCTTAAGAAGAGGATTGAAGAGAGAGGAAGTACTTTTTTAAACATTTAAAGCCTTTACATAGTATAATAATGAAATTATAGAGCAAAGATGATTTACATACTATTTATAAAAAGTCAAATCCTATTTTTAAAGAAACATATAAGTCAACTATTATAAATAAAGGAGAAGACTTAAACCAAACACCTAATTAAAA
>CAZTNH010000117.1:0-4567 GCA_964615395.1 uncultured Sulfurimonas sp. | reverse complement strand
ATGGATGTTCTTTAAAAGCATCATATGTAATAATCCAGTATGCTGCACGAATACCTATTGATCCATTTAAATTTTGATTGTGTATTTTAGTAATATCATGGAGTGTGTCCTTTACTCGTCTGTCAAATGAATGACTAAACATATATGCTGAAGAAAAGATACTTAAAAGAAGAAGAATACTTATCAAAAAAGATTTTATACTTAATCTAAAATGTATAATTGATAAAACAATGATAGCTGCAATATATGCAATTTGACCTGTCCTTCCCGTTGATAGAAAAAGATTACCAGTTACAGTAAGAAAGAAAAAAGAGATAAAAAACTTTTGTTTAAAAGAGTATAAAGATGAAAAAAGCCTATTCAAAAGAAGTATTGAAGAGAATGCTAGAAATACACTATAGTCTATATGCATCATAAAAGGGCTCGGTGTAATAGGTGTTGCATGTTTAAATGTCCAGAGTTTAAAAAAGACACCATATGCAATAATCTCACTAATAAACATTCCTGATAAAAAAGCTGTAACAATAGATGTAATATGCTCTTTTTTAATGCTTGTTGCAATAATAAAGATACCTAATAAATAAAAATATAAACGAATACTTCTTAAAATGTGCTCAGAATAACCACTCCATAATAATGAAATGAAATTCCATAAAATAAAAAAGAAAATAGCTATTAATACTCTGTTTTTTTTTATCATTTGAAATTTTATTTTAAAGTTCCCTTGAAAGATCCAGAGTATAATTAACAAAATAATGATAAGACTAATAAGAGCTCTAGAAAGAGGAAGAATAAATGCAAATACAAGAATCAGAGTAAAAAATATTTTTTCAAAATTTAATTTTTGCTGAATATTTTGTATATATGACATTATAACCCTTAATGTAATTTAAGATCTAAAGTATATTGAAATTTTCATTAAATATAGTATAATCATGGAAAAAGATGAAATATTATAAGGAATAGGAAGAAAGTGAAAAAATCAGTATTAGTTATTGTTTTTATTGTACTTATTTATAATCTATTGATTGTTTTTATAGATAATAATTTAGCGAGTCGTAATGTAAAAAATGTGTATAACTCTTGTAATAAAATTTGGTCTTCACGAGGACTTTATGTGACACATAGTGAGCAAAATAGTTTGAAAAGTTTCACTCGTGCCTTTAATGATGGTTTTCTTGGAATTGAGGTTGATTTTTATTATGATGTAGCACTTCATAAGTTTATAATTTCACACGATAGACCTAAAAAAGATAAAAATGGGAATCTTGAATATTCACTAAAAAATGGAAAACTTTTTACTCTTAATGAATTATTGGATACAGAGGGGATAGATCATTACTTTTGGCTTGATTATAAAAATTTGGATCGTTTGTCTAAAAAAGAGACATTAAATGCTATTAAAAGATTAAAAGAGATTACAAATAATAAAGCGGGACTTGTTGATAGACTTTATATAGAGGGTTCTACTCCAAATACATTAGAAATTTATACAGATGCAGGATTTAGAACACTCTTTGCTTTTCAACCTTTAAAAGCTGATAGTATTTTTTCTTCAATTTCTTCTAATATTTATAAAATTGCTTACTATTTTTATAATGTTACAGCAGTCGCTCTACCATATGGACCATTAGAGAATCCAAAGTATTCCAAGCAGACTCAGGAAAATCTTAAAGGTATTCCAACATTCCTTTTTCATGTTCCTGATAATGAAAAACTTTTAAGAGAATTAAGTAAGCATAAAGATGTTCGAGTTATGCTTGTAGGTAGAGATAAAAGTGTAAATCGTTCTCATATTACAAACTGTTCCAAGGAAAATTAATGCAAATTATAAAATATTTATTTCGCTACTACCTCTATATGATAGCCATATTCTTTATAGGAAGAGCTTCTCTTCTTGCTCTTTACTTTGATAAAGTTCAGGGAAGTGATAGCTCTATATGGCTTACTTTTCTATATGGTTTACGTATGGATACTATGGTTACAAGTATTTTACTTGTTATTCCCCTTATATTATTAACTCTGACTCCAAAACTGTTACAAAAATTTGTAGAGTTTTTTTTAAAGTACTATTTTATGATAGTTCTCTCTTTTCTTATCTACATAGAAAATGCTACTTTTCCCTTTATCGCAGAGTATGATGTAAGACCTAACTACTTGTTTGTAGAGTATTTAGAGTATCCAAAAGAAGTTTTTGGCATGATATTTGCAGAGTATAAACTTGAACTTTTTATAGCATTCTTAATGATAGCAATTTTTATCTACTTCTTTAACAAAAAGAGTAAAACTACTCTTGACACCGTTTTCTCTATGTCATATTTAAAAAGAGTTTTACTTTTTATCCCTCTTCTTTTAGTTCTGTTTATAGGTGTTCGTTCATCTTTTGGACATAGACCTGCTAATATTTCTGATGCAATGTACTCTTCTAATAGAGCTTTAAATGAGATAACAAAAAATTCTCTCTACTCTATAGTCTATGCTATGTATACAAATAGAGTTCATGGTGGAGATAAGATAGTTAAACAGTATGGAAGGATGAAGATTGATGAGGCTTACTCTCGTGTAGAGAAGAGTTTAAACCTTACAAATTTAGATGATAAAAGTTCACCATTAAGTCGTTTAGAAAAGACACATTTTAAACGAAAAAGATCTAAAAACTTAGTTGTCTTTGTTCAAGAGAGTTTGGGTTATCAGTTTGTTGGGGCTGTAGGTGGAGAGAAAGGAATTACTCCAAACCTTAATAGACTTGCTAAAGAGGGTGTTCTTTTTACAGACTTGTACTCAAATGGAACACGAAGTGTAAGAGGACTTGCAGGACTTACATCTGGTAACTTTTCTGTTCCAGGTAAGGGTGTTGTAAAACGTAATAAATCTCAAAGTGATTATTTTACTATTGCTAAACTACTGAAACCTTATGGTTATAAGGGTGTTTTTATTTATGGAGGAGAGAGTCGTTTTGACAATATGAAAGGTTGGTATTTAGGAAATGGTTTTGATACTATTATCGACCAACCAAAGTTTAAAAATCCATCTTTTGTAGGAACTTGGGGTGTTTGTGATGAAGAGGTGACTCAAAGAGCAAATGAAGAGTTTAAGAAGATGTATGCAAAGGGCGAGAAGTTTGTAACAGTGATGTTTTCAACTTCAAACCACTCTCCATTTGATTTTCCTGATGGTAAAATAAAACTTATTGATGGTGTAAAGAAAAAAAGTGTTAAAAATGCCATAAAATATGCAGATTTTTCTATTGGAGCATTTATAGACCAAGCAAGAAAAGAGGAGTATTACAAAGATACTATATTTGTAATCGCTGCTGATCATAATGTTCGTGTATATGGTAAAGATATGGTTCCCGTAGATATGTTCCATATTCCTGGTCTTATTTTAGGCGATGGTATCAAGCCTGTAGTCTATGATAAAATTGCTACACAACCAGATATTTTAGCAACAGCACTTGACCTTTTAGGTCTAGATTTAAAATATCCAATTATGGGACACTCAATTTTTAGTGATGAGAAGAGAAATATTTCTCTTATGCAGTTTCATAACTCCTATGCACTTCGAGAGGGAAATATGATTGCCGTGATAAGACCAGGTAAAAAAGCTTTAACTTTTGAGTATAAGGATAAACATCTTCATCCAACTGCACATAATAACAAGTTAGAAAAAGATGCCTTGGCTTTTGTAATTGTTTTAAATAATTTGTATCAAAACAAGCTCTATAGATAGATGAAAAAGATATTTAAACGCTATATACCTTATATACTAGAGTATAAACTTCAGTATACTTTTGTCCTTATAGGTATATTTTTAACTGTTGGGGCAACAATATCTACAGCTGAGATTATGAAATATGTTATGGATGATATGCTTATAGAAAAAAAAGAGGCTATGCTTACTCTTGTTCCTCTTTCTCTCATTGGTATTTATGTTTTTAAGGGAATAGGGCGTTATATACAGACTGTTTATATGAACTATATCGGACAGCATATAGTGACACGTTTTCGAGAGATTTTACTTGATAAAATTATTCACCTAGATATGAGTTTTCTTTACTTAAATAGAAGTGGTGAACTCATCTCCCGAGTTACAAACGATATTACTCGTATTCAATATTTTGTCTCAAATATGCTTCCAGAACTTTTTCGTGAGAGTTTAACAGTTGTTGGATTAGTAAGTTATATAATTTTTCTAAATCCTCATTTGGCGTTTTACTCTCTCGTTGGAATCCCTTTAATATTTTATCCTCTGATTTTAATAGCTAAAAAGTTAAAAAAATACTCTCATCGTTCTCAGGCTAAAAATGCAGATGTTATTACTCGTTTAACAGAAGTTTTTAACAATAGTGAAATCATCAAAGCAAATGCTACAGAAAAGTTTGAGATGCAGCGTTTTAGTGTGCAGAATTGGCAATTTTTTAAGATAAATATGAAAGCTGTTTATGTAGGTGAAATAGTCTCGCCTCTTATGGAAATCATAGGGGCATCAGGTTTAGCAGCAGTTATCTATTTAGGTGGACGTGAAGCTTACAATGGCAATATCACACCGGGGGAGTTTATAGCATTTC
>CAZTNH010000116.1:0-4569 GCA_964615395.1 uncultured Sulfurimonas sp. | reverse complement strand
ATATTATTTTGCACAAGAGCCTTATAATTATCATGCTTGTAAAGTTCATGGATTGGATGAGAAAGTCATAAAAGTACAAAGATCCAAAGCTCAATACCCTTTATATTTTATAGATGACAAAGAGTGGTTATTAGATACTTTTGATAAGTATAATGTAACTAATATAGTAGCTCATAATCTCAGCTTTGATTTAAAATTTTTACCACAAGAGATAAAAGAAAATATTGAAAATCAAAAATATTCTACATTCTGTACTATGCAAGAGAATAGACATCTTACAGTTAAAAACAAAGCACCAAAACTAGTAGAAGCTTGTGAGTTGTTAGGCATAAAATTTGATGAAAATGAAGCTCATAGTAGTGATTATGATACTTTGAAATGTTATGAGGTATTTTTAAAAACAATTCTTTAAATGGTATAATACATAAATAAAAAAAGTTGTGGTTTGGTTTGCCGTGTACTTAAAATAAAATAGGATAAATTTTGGCAAAAGAAGCAGTGATACTACTTAATATGGGTGGACCGAATAATCTTGATGAAGTTGAGATGTTTTTAAAAAATATGTTCGCTGATAAAAATATACTGACTATGAAGAGTGCTGCTCTTCGTAAGATGATTGGGGGATTGATCGTTTTTAATAGAACAGAATCTTCACAAGAGATATATAGACAACTCGGTGGAAAATCTCCTATAGTTGGGCATACTCAAAAGCTAGTTGCAAAACTGCAAAAGAGATTAGGGGAGGGTGTTATAGTTGATTTTGTTATGCGATATACTCCTCCTTTTGCTTCTGAAATTATTGAGCATTTAAACAAAATCGATGTGGAAAAAATCTACCTTATTCCTCTCTATCCTCAGCAGTCAACAACTACAACTAAATCATCTTTAGAGGATTTTGAAGAGGTTTATCATAAGGCTGGTGGTCATGCTCATTTAGTAGAGATAAAGCACTTTTTTGAAAATGAGAGTTATAACAAGTCCGTTATCGCAAATATCAAAGAGAGTGTGGGAGATGATGATTATCGAGATTTTGATCTGATATTTTCTGCACATGGTCTGCCTCAAAAGATTGTCAATGCTGGAGATGTTTACCAAAAACATGTAGAAAAGCATGTGGCTATTTTAAAGAAGATGTTAGAAAAAGAGGGGATGGCTTTTCATGAGACTCATCTGGCTTATCAGTCAAAAGTCGGTCCTATGGAGTGGTTGAAACCCTCACTTGATGAGAAGCTAAATGTAGTAAGAAATCGTGGAGTGATTATCGTTCCTGTGGCATTTACGATAGATAACTCTGAGACAGATTTTGAGCTTGAAGTTGAGTACAGAGAGATAGCTGAGAACTTAGGCTTTAAAGAGTATAGAGTTGTGAGATGTGCAAATGATAGTGAGCTTTTTGTGGATGCACTCTCTGAAATATATAAGAAGATGAAGTAGTAAATATGTATAAATTATTGCTTCTAGTTGTATTTATACTTTCAGTAAAGGCATATGAGCTACCAGAGTTAGAACTCTCTAAAAGTGGCAAACCTGAGATTATTTTTTTTACTGCAAAGAGTCTGCTTATTGATGATAAACTCTCTTATATTTTGAAATGGAAAACTGTAAATGCAACAGATGTTAATATGACTTTTTTTGGAGATGTTGCACCCTCAGGAACTCTTACTGTAACAGAAGATGAGTATAAGAGTAGGGATATAGTTCTGAATGCTTGGAATAAAAGTGATGATTTTATAGATAGTTTTGTTATAAATACAGCAAATAAAAAGCTTCCCACTCCTGTGGCTTTGGATAAACAAGAGAGAACTACACGCCAATACTACAATACTACTCCCTATAGAGGTGTAAGAAGACCCTATCCCTATCCTAGAAGAAGGTTACGCTGATGAAAATAGTTATATTTGATATGGATGGGACATTGATAGACTCTAAAAAAGATATAACTATCTCTGTGAATTACATACGAAAAATTCACCACTCTTTAGCTCCTTTGAGTGAAGAGTTTATAGTTGAAGCTATAAATATGGAAGTACGAAATCTTCCAGAACTTTTTTATGAGACTCCTACCTATGAAAGAAAAGATATGTTGGCGTTTGAAGAGCATTATAAAATACAATGCACTCAAAATCCCTATCTTTATGAGGGTGTTTTAGAGACATTAGAAACACTTGTAGGTTCAGGAGTGAAACTCTCCGTTGCTACAAATGCCCCAACACACTTTGCAGAGTTGATGCTCAGTTCTCTTGGTGTATCTAAGATGTTTGATGTCATTATTGGTGCTGATAAAGTGAGTACTTCTAAGCCAGACCCTGAGATGTTGTATAAAATACTAGAGTTTTATAAGTATGATATGTTTAATGATAAAGTATGGATGGTAGGAGATAACTCAAAAGATATGATGAGTGCTTCAAATGCTAAGATAGAGGGACTCTTTGCAACATGGGGATTTTCACCTCAAACTGAGTATAAAAAAAGATTAAATAGACCACAGGAACTAATAAAACTTGTTTTATAAAAAATTATGATAAAATAATCTTATATAAATATGGAGATTAAAATGTTTAATAGTGACTTACTTTTAGCATTTACATTTATGGCAGTTCTTTTTTTAAGACAGATTGTTATACTTAAACGCCCAAACAAGATAAATTATGCACCTTTGATGATAGGGATTGGTTCTATAGCTACAATTGTTCACTTTATCATAAACCCTGAAACTCAAGATGTTGTGTTGCTTTTACGAGAATCAGTTTTACCTCTTCTAGTAGCATTACTCTTCTATATAATTATGAATATCCTGCATCAAACACAGGTCTCTGAAAATGCGAGAACACAAGAGGAATTTACTAGGGTTTTGGTTCAAGAGATTTCAGATTTAAAAAGCTTTATTTTAGAGATAGAGACAAATATGAACACTACTCAGCAGTCAGAAAAAGAGTCACAAGAAGATATAAGGCATAAATTTAAAGAGGATATTCAAGCACTTGAAACAATCCAACTCAATCAATCAACGTTAATAGATAAATTTGAAAAGATGGAAGAGTGGCATAAAAGTGTCAACAAAAGTTTTGAATACTTTTCTGAGGTACAACTTCCTGAGCTTGATGGTGTTGTTCATAAACATATAGATATATTAAGAGTGGCAGAACAAGACCACTATAATAAACTTACATCTTTACTTGAAAATAGTGTAGAGAAACGTAAAGATGTTTCAGAAGATATAGAAGAGTTAAAATCAAGTATAGATAGTATAAAAACAGTTTCAAAAGAGATAGCAAATAGCATCACAAAACATACACTTCAACAACTTTCAGGGGTTACAAAGGCATTTGAAGATCAAATCATCGGACTTAAATTGCATACAGAAGGTGTAACAACTTCTTTACAAGAGGGTGAGTCAACACTCAAAGTTATTAGAACTCAAAGTGAAATGATAATGAATCAGATGGTTTTATCATCATCTAAAATGAAAGAGTTGCAAGGTCAAAACAGTGAGTTAAGTGATGTTTATGCAAGTTTAAAAGAGATTATAGCAGATGTAGAATCAGTAAAATCTGACTATATTAAGTCCCAAGCGCAACTCAGTTCTATCTCCAAAGAGTTGGCTGATTCAAAAGATGAGCAGGTACAACAGATGAGAAAAAAAATTGATAAATTAAGTGAAAGTGTTTTAAAAGAGATAGAGGAGTCTCTTGAAAAACTTCATGAACATTATCATATTACAGGCACAGATATAACTCAAAGTGTTCAAATGTTGGCTAAAAGAGCGCAGAGTAAAAATGGTTATGGAGAGGGCTCTTAAGGATTTATTTTTATATTTAATGGTAAGATGTTCTATAAATTTTTATTAGGATAAATCATGGTATTAGTTACTGGTGGAGCTGGTTATATCGGTTCACATACTCTCATCTCTTTACATGAGGCAGGTTATGAGTTTGTTGTTTTTGACAACTTGTGTAACTCTTCAAAAGAGTCTTTACGTCGTGTAGAAAAAATCATCTCTAAAAAGATAGAGTTTGAAGAGGGTGATATACGAGATAGAGATTCTTTAGAAGAAGTTTTTAATAAGTACAAAATAGACTCTGTTGTTCATTTTGCAGGGCTTAAAGCTGTTGGAGAGTCTGTAGAGAAGCCATTAGAGTACTATGATAACAATATCAATGGTACTTTAGTCCTTCTTGACGCAATGAAAGCACATGCTTGTAAAAAGATAGTATTTAGCTCATCAGCAACTGTTTATGGTGATCCTCATACCACTCCAATAAAAGAAGATTTTCCTCTAAGTGCCACCAATCCTTATGGTAAAACAAAACTATTTATAGAAGAGATTTTAAGAGATGTTTATGTAAGTGATAATGAATTTAAAGTTGTACTTTTAAGATACTTTAACCCAGTAGGCGCTCACATAAGTGGAACAATTGGAGAAGATCCGAACGGAATACCAAATAACCTTATGCCTTTTATATCTCAAACAGCAGTAGGCAAACGCCAAGAGTTAAATGTTTTTGGTGGAGACTATGATACTGAAGATGGAACGGGTGTAAGAGATTACATCCATGTTGTAGATTTAGC
>CAZTNH010000115.1:0-4573 GCA_964615395.1 uncultured Sulfurimonas sp. | reverse complement strand
TGTCCATCATATGCTATAAATATTGAGGTAAAAAAATGAAAATACTTTTTTTAATTGTTTTAATGATTCACTCACTTATTGCAAAAGGAATTTATACTCCTACTGCAATCTTTCAAGCTGATGGTGGTGTCACAGATATAGTCTATCATGACTCAAAACTTTATGCTGCAACTACTGTCGGAGCTGTTGATATTTTTAATGCAAAAAATCAAAAAAAAATCAAAACAATTGTAGTTCCAAAAATAAAAAACTTTTTAGGTAAAGAGATACATGCCAAAATCTATTCTGTAGATATTATAGGTAATAAAATTTTATTACTTTCACAAGCGACTAGTGGTTTTAGAGAAGTATATATATTTGAAAATGCAAAACTTACTAAAATTATTGGTGCAGATGAGAGACTTCCTATCGCCAAAGCAAAATTTTTAAATTCTAATACAATTATATTGTCACTCTTAGGAAATGACCTCATATCTTATGATATAACAAAGAAAAAACAAAATTGGATTGAGTCTGTTTCACAATCAAAATTTTCTAATTTTGCTCTGAATGAAGATAAATCTCAAATTGTTGTAGCTGATGAATCAGGTGATTTACAAATTATTGATACTAAAAATGCAAAACATCTTAAAACATTAAGTGGAGAGAATTTAGATAATGTTTTTGCCGTTGATTTTAAAAATGGAATTATAGCAACAGCTGGACAGGATAGAAGAGCTGTTATCTATAATCTAGCACTTAACTCTGCTTACTATGAAAAATCTTCCTTTTTAATCTATGGAGTTGGTCTCTCACCTAGTGCTAAACTTGCAGCCTATTCAAGTGACGAACAAAACAATGTAACACTTTTCAAAACAAGTAATCAGGCTAAACTTGGTGTTTATGGTCAAACAAAAATGACACTAACTAAAATACTTTTTATCAGTGAAACTCAATTTTTTGTAGCAAGTGATGATAAAAACATAAATTTATATACTATTAAATAGGAGGGAATTATGGAATTTAATATGAGTGAATTTTTAATTGAAACAGAGGTTCCTGAAGATGAGCTTATCATTTCAAGAACTGATTTACAGGGAAATATTACTTATGCAAATGAAACATTTTGTGAAATAAGTGCTTACTCTCTTGATGAGTTAATTGGAAAACCACATAGTATTGTGAGACATCCAGATATGCCAAAAAGCACTTTTGCTGATTTATGGAAAACTATAGAAGAAAAAAAACAGTGGAAAGGGGTTGTCAAAAACCTTCGTAAAGACAGAGGTTTTTACTGGGTAGAGGCAATTATATCTGGTGTTTATAAAAACGGTGAGTTAATTGAGTATAAATCACTAAGAATTCCTATAAGTTATGCTGATAAATTAAAGAATCAGAAATTATATGATAGCATAAGAGCAGAGAATGGTGAACCTAAACGCCAAGTTATATATAAGTAAAGGATTTTAATATGAATATATCAAGTATCGTAGTTCAAACAGTTCCAGAGCATTTAGAAGAAGTAGTAACAAGTTTAAAAGCTTGTGAAGTATGTGATTATCATATGCATGATGAAAAAGGTCGTGTAATCATTACAATAGAAGGCGAAAATGTATCTCAAGAGTTGGAAAAACTTAGAGTTGTTGAAGCCATTCCTTTTGTATATGCAGCTGATATGCAGATGGCATATAGTGAAGATGAACTTGATGAACAGATCTCATTTATAAATGAGCGTGATGCTGTTCCTAAGATTTTAAATGAAGCTGATGTCGATGTTGATAAAGTTATGTATAACGGTGATATGAAAAAAAGAGAAGATATGGTTGCTTTTGCAAATGAATTTGACTCAGCAAAATCAAGAGAGCAGTAAATATGGCTGTAATATTTGAAGCAAAAATTTGTGTAAATGAAGATGAAAGCTGGTTTATTGAACTCAAAGATACTGTTGTCGGAAATATAATGCTTAGCAACACTCTTGAAGAACTTGAAACAAATATTGAGCTTATGGGTGAAGAGTATGGGGGACATATCGATGAAGTAAGATGGCTTAAAGAGGATAATGTTTCAGAAATTGTAATGGATGAACTACGTGTAAAAATGGCAGAACATCGAGAAACAATCGAAAATGAAAGAGGAACATCCATTACACCTATTGCAGGGGAGTAGAAGTTTATATCTACTTCTACAGAGTTTAAATAGTTTTAAATTTTGTAGAGATAGAAATATCTCAAACGAACATAAGGAAGAAGAAATGAAAAAAATTATTATGTCAGCTGTTGCATTAACAGCTATTATAGGTCCAGTTAGTACACTTAGTGCTGCTGATGGAATCAATATTTTAAATGATATGAAAGTTACTGGCGAAATTCGTCCTCGTTATGAGCATGTAGAAGTTAAAGATAGTGCTAATAGTGCTGCAAATGCTTTTACTGCTCGTGTACGTTTAGCAGTGGAAACTAAATCTCTTGCTGAGATTAGTGGTCTTACTGCTAAGGTAGGAGTTACTTCTGTTAATAACTTTGGTTACACTAAATATAATGATAAAGCAGGTCAAGGTACAGGATATGAAGTAATTTTAGATCCTCAACAAGCTATGCTTTCAGAAGCTTATCTTTCATATACTGCAGCAGATACAACTCTTCTAGCTGGACGTTCTCATGTAAATCTTGATGATCAACGTTTTATTGGTACAGTGGGTTGGAGACAAATGGAAAGAGCATATGACACGGTAACAGTTGTTAATAAATCAGTTGAAGGTTTAACTCTTTTAGGTTCTTATGTATATGGTTATGCTGGTGTTAATAGTGTAACTACAGTAGATACAGCATCAGTATTATTAAATGTAAACTACAAGCTTAATGATGCATTAGTTGTTTCAGGATTTGACTATATGTTAGCAAATATTCATGATACTTATGGTTTAAGAGTAAGTGGTAAAAAAGCAGTTAGTGATAGTGTTAAACTGAACTATGCTCTTTCATATGCTATGCAAACAGACAATAGCCTTCAATATGGTTCAGGCGATGTAACTAATTCAATAGATGCATCATACTATGATGCTGTTCTTGGTGCAAATATGAATGGTTTTATTCTTGGTGGAGAGTATGAAGTACTTGGAAAAGCAGCAAATGCAACTGATACAGATGGTTTTACTACACCTTTAGCAACACTACACAAGTTTCAAGGTTTTGCAGATGTATTTTTAGGTAGAACTAAATTCAATGGTCTTGGCGGAAATAAAGATGGTCTTATAGATATGAGCATTAAAGCTGGATACAAAACGAAAGGTTTTGGAAAAGCTCTTGTATGGTATCATAAATTTGATGCAGAAACAGGTAATGATACGGACTTAGGTTCTGAAGTTGATGCTGTATATGCAAATGCTATTCCAGGTTTTAAAAATCTTAAAGGTCTTGTAAAAGCTGCATATTATATTCAAGGTGATGCTACAACTAGTCCTTCTAATGATAAAGCTGTAGTATGGGCACAACTAGATTATAAATTCTAGTCCTCTTTTTACACAAATTTCACTCTATCACTTGAAAAAGATACAGATTCTTCTCTGTATCTTTTAAGTGATTAAAAAACATTCATAAATACTCTACAACTTTTTCATTTTCTGATAAAATATCTTTTACTAACACAAGGGTATATTCATGGCTTCAAGTAAAATTAAAACATCTGGTTTCTCTCTAGCTAAATGCCAAGAACTCACAGGCGATGACTTTTATGATGTAAAAACTATTGGAAATCTTAGTGTAGCTATTGTTTGTGATGGTGTTGGAAGTGCTACTGAAGGTGCTCAAGCTGCAAAAAGAGTTACAAACTACCTTATGAACAACCTTAAAATTCGTCCAAAAACATGGAGTATTGAGAAATCTCTTCTTTCATTTATTAAATCAATAAATGAAATTCTCTATCAAGAGTCTCAAATTAATTATGAGAGAAGTGAACTTGTAACAACACTCACTATTGTTGTAATAGAAGGAAATCGTTTATATGGTGCAAATGTTGGAGATAGTCGTGTTTATCTCCATAGAGAAAACAGATTAACCCAACTCTCACATGACCATGCTATGGATGAAGTAGGTTATGAAAATGTTCTTACACAGGCGATAGGAATCGAAAAAACAGTAGAACCATTTTATTTTGAAAACACTCTTCAAAAAAATGATGAGATTCTCCTTTGTAGTGATGGACTATATACTTTACTAGATGATAAAATATTAGAAAAAGGCATCTCTTTAGGTGCTCATTCTCTTGTTAAAAAAGCGAGTAAAAGTGTAGATGATAATTTACCTGATGATACAACTGCTGTAGTTTTAAATATTTTAAAAGCTGATGAACTTGAACTTCTAAAACAGCAAAAATTAAATATCCCTCAAACCCTTAAAGAGGGTGAAACTATAGATGGATACACACTTAAAAAATCTCTTATACAGAATGACAGAACATGGCTTGTTCATAAAAAAACAAAAGATTATGTTCTGAAATTTGCCCCAATAGAAGCACTTGAAGATGAGATAGTTTTAGACCTTTTTGTAAAAGAAGCATGGAATGCAAAACGACTAAAAACAGACTTTTTTCCAAAAGC
>CAZTNH010000114.1:0-4644 GCA_964615395.1 uncultured Sulfurimonas sp. | reverse complement strand
GTATATCCTATCTTTTTTCTAATTCCCATAGGAACTTTATAGCTTGGTTTATTTGGTTTCCCCATTCTACCAATAGTTACAACTACATTTTTAGCCTTTACACTTTTTCCAGCCATAAAAACTTCAAAACAAGCCTCTTTTTTCTCTATAGACTGCACATCAACATGAGTCTGTAACTCAACAGAATGATTCTGTAAAATCTCATCAAAAAAGTCCAATGTACTCTCTTTTGTACCATCTATAAAGTAGATATTGCCATCAAGTTCTACTTTTTGCCCTTTCCAATCAACATCAACACGTTTATTATCTTTATAGTATTTTCGGATTGTCGAGTTATGATTTACATCTTTTTCAAGTAAAACGATATCGCGTATACCTTGCATATAACTCTCAACAGCAGTAGCAATCCCAGCTGGACCCGCCCCAACAATAACTAATTCATGAATATGACTCATATTAATTCCTTATAATAGATAAGCTTTTGTAAAGTCTAGCATAAATAAGTAATTTTAGTATATAATGACCCCATGTATTATGTAATAATCAAACAAGAGAACAACCCTTCATCACATTTTTTTGGTTTTTTATGCCAAAAATATATAGCTGCTAAAAATACTAACAATGTTATATTTGAACTTGTAAGAGATGGAAAAACAATTAGAAAGTGGATTGATAAAAATGAGATTATTCTTCTAACTGATGATAAAGCATACTTTGTAGAGCTTATGCATCAGTTCAAAGAGGTAGAAGAGCAACAGCAACAACTTGTGAATGAAGCACACAGAAATCTCGAAGAGACTTTAGAGAACTACACACAAGTTATCAAAGATGAAGTAAGCTCTTTTGAGAAGATAAGAGGGGAGGAAGATATTCCTTGCCTTTTAAAAGATTTGTAATCTAAGCTAACTTCTCAGGAAATTTCATCATAAACTTTTGAAGTTTAGGTGCTATAACTACTTGGCAATACCCTTGTGAAGAGTTTTGATTGTAGTAGTTTTGATGATGAGTCTCAGCAGGATAAACCTCGGGAAGTTCACTTACTTCTGTTACTATCTTATCAGAGAAATTCACTTGATTTCTCTTAATAGCATCCTCAATAATCTCTTTCTCTAAATCATTATTATAGTAGATAACAGAACGATACTGTGTCCCTCTATCTGCACCTTGTTGATTTAAAGTAGTAGGATCATGAATCACAAAAAATATATCTAACAAATCACTTAGAGTAATCAGATCACTATCATAAGTAATATCTATAACTTCAGCATAGCCACTTACCCCTGTGCATATCATCTCGTAGTTTGGATTTGGTCTATTTCCACCCGCATATCCACTCACTACACTATGCACTCCTTTTACATTTTTATAGACAGCTTCAGTACACCAAAAGCACCCACCACCAAGAACAATTCTCTCTTGTTTCATAACAATTCCTTATTTTTGAGCCATTATTACACATTGTCCTTGTAAAGTATCCTAAATATAACTTTAGATGATAGAATTAAGCATTAATACAAATAAAATATTTTATACTTGATTACTTCAAAGGGGCATATATGCATAAAACTTTTTTTAAATTTTCACTACTTCTCTCTACTCCTTTACTTTTAAACGCTGAAACTATTAACATAGTTATACCAGCAGTACCAAAGGTAACAGCCAAAGTTCCCAAAGCTGTTGAACTCAATGTTACAACTGCAGGTCAGCACAAAACAAATGATGAAATTCTCAAAGAAGTGACACAAGAAAGAGTTATTCACTTTAGTAATCATGTAGCACCTGTTCATATAGAGAAAAAAGATGATGCAAAAAAAATCATACAAGTGGGTGATATAAAAAATGGTATGGTTCCAGCATACTTACATGCACCACTTCTAACACCGACTAAAGTACAATCTATTTTAGAGGGTGCTGGTTTTAAAGTAGTCAAAATTTTTAAAGTAGATAAAAAAGGTATTGTTAATTCTGTCATCTTTACAAATGATGCTATCATCAAAATGGCTTCACAAAAAGGGCATGGTTTTGCTGCTAATCTTCATGTGACTATTGACAAAAAAGATTCTCTTATAAGCATTACAAACCCTCTCTTCTATATGGCTGCATTTATGCAAGACAAGTATGATAAAAAAGTAGCAGAAGCAACTTTAGCTTCTCTAAGAGATGCCTTTAAAAACCTTAAAAACTCTAAAGAAGAGTCAAAATTTAGAATGCTTAAAGAGTACCAGTTTATGGCTGGTATGCCAAAGTATGTAGATATGCAAATTGTTAAAAAACTTTCATCTTCTGCCCTTCTTCAAAAAGCAAGAAAATCTAAAAAGATTGTTTATGAACAGAAACTTTCAAATGGTGCAACACTTATAGGTGTTAAACTCTCAAAAAGAACCAGTAGATTTATCAAAAAAACAGGTTATGAAAATGCAGGTCTTCTTCCATACCCTGTTCTTATAGAAGATGGTGAAGCTAAAATCCTTGACCCTAAGTACTACATCTCAGTTATGTATCCTATGCTTAAAATGGGTCAATTTATGACTATTGCTACAGTCCCTGGTGCAATTAACAAAGATATAGACAAAGTTTTTCGTTAACAGATGCCTAAAATAGATAGTGAAAAGTTCTATACCTCAGCCATAGAGAAGTTTGGGGTAAGTGCTAAGGGTGTAAACTGGGCAAGTAAAGAGAATCAATTTTTACGTTTTGCAGCCATCTTAAAACTGCTTCCTGATGATTTAAGTAATTTTACTTTAGTTGATGCAGGGTGTGGTTTTGGAGATTTTTATAACTACCTCAAAAAGAAAAAACGACTTCCAAAACAGTACATCGGCATAGATAGTCTCCTAGATATGTACTCCATAGCATCACAAAACACAGCCCAAGAGATAATGATTGCTGACATATGCAAAGACTCACTCCCAAACGCCGACTACTACATCTGTAGTGGCGCACTCAATGTCTTAACACCCTTTGAAACACATCAGTTCATACGAAATTGCTACAGCTCTTCTAAAATAGCATTTATCTTCAATGCTCTTCATGGAGAGAAATCTAGTGAAACATATAACTACCTCTCAAACGCCAACATACAAAAAATAGCCACATCCCTAAAAGTTAAAAATATTATTTTAAAAGATGGTTATTTAGACGAGGATATCACTGTTAAGTTTTTCAAGTAGAATGTGCTACAATTCCAGCCATAAGGAGTATCATGAAAGAAAATAGTAAAATAACTAAATATCCAAGTGGAAATAAAAAAGTAGAAACTTCTCAAGAGGGTGACACACTCATTACAAAACATTTTTATGATGCAAAAGATGCCTATGCAAGAGAATTGATTTATTTAAAAGATGGCATTCAAGAGATTAAACACTATACACGAGAAGGTGTTTTATCAAAAATAGATCACTATATAGATGACAAAAGAGATGGACTAGAAACAAAGTATTTAGTCTCCAAAGCGAACAGTAGTGTCAAAAGTACTAAACTTTATGCTAATGGCAAGCTTCATGGTGAAAATATAACTTTTAATCTCAGCGGTGATATCATTAAACATGAAGTGTATGCTTTAGGAAAGCTTGTATTAAAATACTTACGAAACAGTAGCGATAATAATGATATAACAAGTGTTGAAATTATCAATAAAGATTTCATTGTAAATTTACCAAAAATAGAATACGTCAAACTACAAAGCCACATCTAAGAGAACTCCTTTATGTGTGCAATATTTGGAATCATAGGCGAATATAACGAGAAAAAAGCCCTATCAGCCCTAGCAAAACTCTCACATCGTGGACCTGACTACTGTGGTCTTGTTCAGAAACGAGGTCTCTTTTTTGCACACCAGCGTTTAAGCATTTTAGACCTAGATAAACGTTCACATCAACCCCTTAAACATAGAGATATACTTCTCTCTTTCAATGGTGAGATTTACAATTTCAAAGAGCTTAAACGCCAGTTGGCGTTTGAATTTAAGACTGAATCCGATAGTGAAGTACTTATCGCTGCCTACTTAGAGTGGGGAGTTGACTTTGTGCAGCATCTTCGTGGGATGTTTGCTATCGCACTTTTAGATGGTGAGACTCTCTACCTTTTTCGTGATAGACTCGGGAAAAAGCCACTTTTTTATCTTGATGGGGACTCTTTTATCTTCGCCTCTGAGATAAAAGCACTTCTGCCATTTTTGAAAAAAACTGAGATGGATGAAGATGCTCTTCTCTCCTATCTATCATTTTTAACACCCACTCCACCCTTTACTTTTTTTAAAAACATCAAAAAGTTAGCAGCTGGGGAGTATCTCACACTCAAAGATACAAAAGTGCAAGTCAAACGCTACTATGAGATGTTGGATATACCATCCTCTCTTATCACAAGTGAAGATGTAGCACTCTCTCAACTAGAGTCAGTTTTAGAGGAGTCCATGGAGCTTCGCCTCAATGCAGATGTCCCGATGGCTGCCCTACTCTCTGGAGGCATAGATAGTGCAACTATCAACTACTATGCAAAAAAACAGGGGCTAAACATACCCACATATACTCTTGGTTACAAGGAGTTTTCAAAGTATGATGAGAGAGCAAATGCCAAAAAGAGTGCTGAGTTTTTAGGGATAAAGAACACTCAAGTTGAGATAGATGAAGAGAAGTTTTTAGATGC
>CAZTNH010000113.1:0-4770 GCA_964615395.1 uncultured Sulfurimonas sp. | reverse complement strand
AGTCAACTACACCCATAACATCAGAACCTTGTGATGCTTGCATTAAGTAACGACCCATCTCTTTACCTTCATTTTCAAAACCATCATGAAGAATTTTACCAATATTTGGAATATCTCCTACGATTGGGAAATTTGGTTTAGAGTAATCTACGATATATACATGTCCTGCATCTTTAAGTGCAAATGCGATATATGGACCATAAGGAGTATCATAAACACCAGCTACACGAGAAGAACCAATATTTCCATCCATATCAATTACACTTGATGTAGGGTAAACTTTCAGTGGCTCTAATGTCATAGCATCCATAAGGATAGCTCCACCTGGTACATAGTTTCCTGCCATTAGGTATTTACCATCTGGAGATACTGCTAGACCACGAGAGTCTGAACCAACTTGTACTTCAGCAATTTTTTGTTGTCCTTTTGATGCAAGGTCAAACATAGTTACTAAACCTGAACGAGAGATAGAGTAAGCATAACGTGGTTGGCGTTTGTTTGTAACAGTTACATGTACTGCAAATCCAGCTGGGTGACGTGAAAGTATTTTACCACTTGTACCATCAACAAATGTAACACGTTCAGCATCACGTTCTGTTACGAAACAGATGTCAGTTACATGTTTTACATCTACAGCATGTGGGTATTTTTTAAGAAGAGCTGTTCTATCGTTAAGCTTCTTCCATCCTGCTGTTACATTTTCAAGGCTAAGAACTTCCATCTTTTTGCCTTTAAAATGTTGAAGATAATCAACCATTTTTTGAGCATCAGCTTGGTTCATTTTTTCTGAGAATGGAGGCATTGCTGTACCTGGACGACCATTTAAAATCACTTCAGATAATGTATAAGCATTTAACTTAGCAATTTTTTCAGGACGTAAATCTGCACCAACTCCACCTTCATGGTTTGGTCCGTGACACCCTTGACACTCTTTCTCGAACATTTTTTCAACATTCATATTTGATGTACCAGCAAACAAACTTGAACTAACTACAGCAAAAGCTGCAACTGATGAAAGTAATTTATTGAGTTTCATTCTATACCCTTTTTAATAATTTTCGTTTTCTAAATACTTTTTCTTTATGAAAAATATTTAAGGTTAACAAACCTTGATTAAGTCAATCAAAAAAATTGACACAATATCTGTAAATAATTTAAATATACTATCGCCAGATATAATAAACCGTAAAAGGATATTAAACAATCCAATTAGCAACGACAAATAAAGCTTTAGCAGTAAATTAACTTATTTACATACATAAAACTCCCCATTAAATACAGACAATAAGCTCTTAACATCTAAAAGATATAAGCATATTGTAGTATATACCCCAAGACAAAACCATAAACTTTTATTAGATTTTACTCTTGCTCATATTTTATTATATAAACTTACATAATAAATTGATTTATATCAAGTATTAATTTTATATTTAAGGGTAGTTTTATATTTATTCAATATGGTTGATTTACTCTTCAATAAAACTACATGGTATAAAAAATGCTAGAGATAAAGTATGAAAATATTTTTAACACTTTTACTCTTAACATTAACTCTCTTTTCAAATACTCTACAGCAGAACTATACAGCACTCAATAGCACTATAGATAAGCTCTCTTCTAAACTAAGTGTTGAGGATAAAGTATCTCTTTATTACCTTACACTTACTACACATGATAAGATTTTATCTCATCAAGATATAGATAAAACAAAAAACTATACTTTAAGAGTTATCTCTAGCTTACATGAGAAAAACAACAGACTCACTGTTGATGAAATTGAAAATATCCGTAAACTCTACACAGATATGACTCTTTCCAAGAGTACTGTTCAATCACCAAAATTAAAAACAGTTTATAAAGATAAATTTATCTATAGAGATAAAATAGTCAAAAAAACATCTCTTATAACTCTTATTATAGCTATTGTTATCTCACTTATTGTTGGTTTTTTAGTTGCTCTGTTTATTTATAGAAACAAAGATGAAAGTTCCCACGATCTTCCTATCATTGATGATTTAAAAGAGCAAAACAGTTCACTACTTCAAGAGATTTCTAAACTCTCTCCAAAAGAAGATTTTACAAAACAAGAGAAGATTCGTGATGAACTACTCAGTAAAAATAAAAACTTATTTAGCACAAACGAAACACTCAATCTTAAAAATAAAGAGTTAGATAAGAAACTTCAAGAGACTCTTTCTACTCTATCTTCTCTTCAAAAGAGTCATAGCGAAGAGATTCAAACACTCCAAAACAGTATAGAAGAACTACATACTCAGCTTCAAAAAGCAGATGTTTTAGAGGCTGATAAAGAAGAGTTTAATGAAAACATATCAAATCTTCAGAACCAATCTCAGGATATTTTTAAAGTTTTAGATACTATCTCAGACATAGCTGACCAAACAAATCTTTTAGCTCTTAATGCTGCCATAGAAGCTGCTCGTGCTGGTGAGCATGGTCGTGGGTTTGCAGTTGTTGCCGATGAAGTTAGAAAACTTGCAGAGAGAACACAGAAGACACTTAATGAAGCAAAGGTAGATATCTCAGCAGTTGTTGATAGTATTAGCAATTTAAAATAACTTAAACTTATTTGGCTACAATATCATAAAGATATATTTAAGGTAGTTACATGAAAAAAATCCTCTTTGCCCTTTTGAGCATATTACTCTTAGTGATAGCATTTGTTGCTTACAAACAGACAGCTAAAATACTTCCATTTTACACTCAACTCACACAAGATCATGTAGGTACAGAGGTTGATTTACAGACACCACAACAGCAAAAAGCACACTATGTAGGTGAAGCAAAATGTTTAGAGTGTCATAAAGACCAACATATAGAGTGGAGTCACTCTCGTCATCCAAAGATGATTCAAGATTTACTAAAAGACCCCTCAGCTGTAGTGGCCGACTTTTCAAAACTACCAGCAGATGCAAACTTCAAACTCAAAGATGCTGTCTATTCAGTAGGTGGGAAGTTTAAACAGCGTTATATGATGCGAAAAGATAGAGATGGTAAAGAGGATTATGTTTTAGGAAACTACCAATGGAATGTTCAAACACAAAAATGGCAACACTTTAAACCATGGAAATACTGGTATAAAAATGACTATCCACACAACAACGAAGATCTTCCAACGTCAAATGCTTGTGATGGTTGTCACTTTACAGGTTTTATGGCAAAAGAGCAGAGAGTTAATGAGGGTATATCGTGTGAAGCGTGTCATGGACCAGCATCACAACATGTAAAAGAGCCAAAGTCTAAAGTTTATTTAGCATCATTAAGCGACCCAGTAAGACAAAATGAAGTCTGTCTTCAGTGCCATATGCGTAACCGTGATATGCGTCTTAAAGACCAAAATATAAGTAGCCTTTATGGAATTGCCAAAGATTATCCTTTTGGATATGAAGCAGGAGATGCTCTTAGTAAGTATAAACTTCCTGCACCATTTAAGGGTGTTGAGACAAAAGAGTTTTATGCCAATGGTATGGGAAAAAAGAACCGTACACAAGGAAATGAGTATGTTCACTCTATGATGGGAAAACATGGTATCACTTGTATCAACTGTCACAATCCACACACACTTGAACCAACGGCACAACACAACACAGGAAATGCTCTGTGTATGAAGTGTCACTCTTTTGGCTCACCTATAGGTCCACACCAAAAATCTTTAGAGCAACATACTCACCACAAGGCTGATTCAAAAGGCTCTCTATGTGTTGAGTGTCATATGCCAAAAGTTGGAAAACATACGGGAAAATCACCTCTTACGGTAAGAACACACTCCTTTGGTTTTGTGACACCAAGAGAGACTCTTATGTATAATATGCCAAAAGAGACTAATGCTTGTTTTGCTTGTCATAAAAAAGATAGAGATATGAAAACTCTCCAGTCTGATTTAGAAAAATGGGGAATGGTTAGTTGGGACAAACAGGTGTATAATATGCCGTCCCAATTAAAATAATAATAATACTTAACCAGAGAGTTGGAATCATTCTATATTTCCAACTCACATTGTGAAGTCCCATAAAGTACTCTATCACAAGAGTCCCTTTTATAAAAGTAGTCCCTAGTAAAACAGCCACGAAAAAAGTGCTTATAATTTTAAGGTACCCTAATAAGTAAGCGAACAGTGTCAGAAATGCTAAGGTAGCCCAGATATACTCTAAATATTTTTTCATCTTCACTCCCTTTAACGAATGATATAAACAAGTGGAAAAAGAACTATCCACAACAAATCGACCATATGCCAGTACGATGCACCTGTCTCTATACCTCTGTAATCCCCAAAGGTATAACCCTCTGTTTTTGTTTTCTTATAGATAACAAATAGAACAAAAGAACCCAACATCACATGCATAAAGTGAAACGCCGTAAGCATAATGTAAAACATAAAAAACTTGTTTGTACTAAGGTTAATCCCTTGACCAAAAATATGGTAAAACTCAGCCCCTTTTACAAAACCAAATGCCACTCCACACCCTATAGCTAAGAGTAGCCATTTTGATGCTTTAGCATTCGCCTCTTTCACACTCTCTTCACTCATAGAGGTAATACTCTTCACTGCTTTTATAACAAAGTAACTACTTGTTACAAGTATAAGAGTGTTTATAAATCCTGATGTTTGGTTTAACATCAGTTGTGACTCGTTGAAAAGAGCTACATCTGCACGACGAGAAAAAGCATATCCTAAAAAGAGGAGTCCGAAAGTCACTAACTCAACATAAATTATTATCCATATAGCGAAATCCCCTGGTGGGTATTTCT
>CAZTNH010000112.1:0-4938 GCA_964615395.1 uncultured Sulfurimonas sp. | reverse complement strand
ACATTAACTTACATAACAAATAATTTATATTTAAATTTATATAGGGTATGATTGACAAAAAAAAAGAGAGAATAAATGTTAGATAACTATTTATACGAAATAATAGGGGGTGTATCATTACTAATTGTATTGGCAATTTTCTTTATTATCAAGAGCAAAACAGCTGAAACATCTAAAAAGCAAGAAGATCTTTTAGCAAATTCAAAACCATCACTTGTAGAAACAGATTTTAAAGATATTCAAAATGAGAGCAGTGAAATCGTAGAAGATGAATACGATACCGTTTTAAGTGGTTCAGAAGAGGGAGATTTTGGTGAAGAAGAGACTCAAGTAGAAGAGGAAAAAGAAAAACTCAATAAAACTATTCAAAAACGAGCCATACCAAATCATGGAAAAATCACCAAACAAAACTTTACAGAGTTTAATGGTACAAGAATATTAGTAGCCGAAGACAACCTTATAAACCAAAAAGTTCTTACAGGTCTTCTAGCAGGAAGTGGTATTGATGTTGTTATAGCAAATGATGGTCAAGAGGCACTCGATATTTTAGAAGAAGATAGTGACTTTTTAATGATACTAATGGATGCACATATGCCACGAGTAGATGGTTTTGAAGCTACTCGTATCATTCGTAAAAATCCAGACTATGACCACATTTTAGTAGTTGCCTTGAGTGGAGATACGGCTGCAGATGACATCGCAAAAATGAAAAATGCAGGAATGGCAGAACAGCTAGAAAAACCTCTTAGAATGGCTGAATTATATGATATATTTTATGCTTACAGTGGAGAGAAAAAAGAGCAAAATAGTTCTGAATATATCGAAGTTTTTATGACAAAAGACCTTAATGGTGATAAAGGTTTAGAGATATGTGGAGGGGATGAGAAATTTTATAAAGAAATTTTAAATGAGTTTATTTCTACTTACAGCGATTCAACTCAAGAACTCGGAGATTTACTTCAAAATGGACAGCTTAAAGAGGCTGATAAAGTTCTTCTTGATATCATTGGAATTACTGCAAATATTGGAGCAGATCCTCTTAATGAAATTGCACATGAGATAAAAGTTGCACTCTCAGATACTCAAGAGAAAAGTTATCTAACTTTAATAGATCAGTATAAAATTCATTTAGAAAATCTTATTAAAGATGTTAAAAATTATAAATAAAGAGAGATAATTTTTCAAAGACTCTAAAGTAACACTAGAGTCTTTGAAATCTAAGCACCTAAAGCTTTTTTAACATTGTCATCAGCCATAGTAATGTTCCATGCTGGTTCCCATACCACCTCAACATCTACTTCATTGATGTTTGCCATTTTTTCTACAGCCTCTTTTACCCACTGGATAATCATCTGATGAAGAGGACAAGCCTTTGTTGAAAGAGTCATAGTAACTTTTACATTTCCCTCATCATCAGACTCAGCGTCATAAATAAGTCCCATCTCAACAAGGTTAAATCCAACCTCAGGATCAATAACTGTCGAAACTGCTAAAAAAATTTCCTCTTTTGTATACATTGCCATACTATTTTCCTTATTATTTAAAGTTTATCATAAAGAGCATGCTACGAAAAAATGCAAATGCTCCCACTACTAAAAAAGATGCACCTGCATTGATAAGAACATCATTTTTAGTTAATATTGCTACAGTTACTAAAATCACTCCAACTGCACTAAAGACCATCTGAGCTTGTGAACTTTTAAAAGGTACCATATCTGCAAGCATTGGTACTCTCTCTTTTCCAACTAAAGGCGAAAATCTTTCAAACCATACTAAAAATGGAATGATTTTATAGATATGTCCTGTTATCAAAAAACCAAAAAAACCAAAAAAGAGTAACCATACAGTTGCTAATAAAATCTCCTCTTTTCCTACTACAAAATAGACTCCACCAAGAATAAGTGCCACAATAAGTGAGACATAAGAGAACATCAAAGAGAGTGCATAGACATCGTTCTCTTTTCTTGGACGGCTTTTATAGATGACATAAATAATGTAAAAGTAAAATATAAAAGAGATAGATGAGAGTACATACCCAACATATGATAAAAATTCTACATTAAAAAGAGAAGAGAAGACAACACTTAAAACACCTACACTCATAAGAGATATAGATATCTCAAGAGGTCGCATAGAAAAACTATGAGCAAGTGTAAACATAGGTACAAGCACTATAGATAAACCCATAATAGTTATACTTATATAACCACCTATTACTAAGTAAATATGAGCTTTTAGGAGTGCTGAAATATCAAAATGTAGTGTCCCTGCATAAGTAAGTGCCATCACTAAACCAAAGATAATTCCAAAGAAAAGAAATGTATTTGAGATAAGAACACTACTCATAACAAGGTTGAGTTTTTTTACCTTTGCAATGGTCATAAATATTTCCATCACAAAAATCATCATAGAGATAAGAACAACAACCCCACCATAGGGAAGTAAGGCAGGTGAGTATAAAAACCCAAAAACCATAAGAAGTGTCCCTATCAATAGAAGTGGCCAAATAGCATAAAAAAGTTCCACACCAAAATGCCCTACTTCCAAAACAACTGGAACTAACTGTGCCATCGCTCCAAAAATAGTCATCATAATAAATCCAAGTAAAAAAAGATGTGTAAAACTAATCACACTCGGATTTGAGAAATAAAGATCACTACTTGAAAAACTAAAAACATAAAAAGCAGAGATTATATAAAATAATCCCCCTAGTATAAAGTATGGAGCAATAAGCTTAAATGGTGGTGCAAAATCTTGAGAAATGCTACTCATATATTAGATTATCCTTGACAAGAAGTCTGTGTAAGGTCTGACTCTACATCTGAATCATTGTTATAAGTAAAAACAACCTTAACAAGTCCACCTTCAATATCTTCAACTACATATTTTACATCTGCATCAAGTTTATCAAAAAGTCCACCAGGAGCTTTGTGATTTATCATTACAACAGTACCATTTGTACCTTTAATCATTTTTAAACCACACATAGCGTTAACCATTGGATGTGGAGGTCCCTCTGCTGAAGTATCAAAGTAGTATGTACTCTCTCCATCTTTTTCTAACTTAAAAAAATCTACCGTAGCACCGTTAACTTCTGTTTTTACTGCATCACTTGGAATATTTGACATATTACAAATCCTTATTATTAAATTCTTTTGCATTATAATAAAGATTATTAAAATTGAAATTGATTTATATCAAGAAAAGGATTATTCGTAAAGAATAGTTAATCCTTCTCTATTAATTATTCTATATTCACCATTAAGTTTTTCAATAAAACCTAGTTTTGTAAATTTTTTGAAGATACGAGAGAGTGTCTCAGGTGTCATATGAAGGTGCTGTGATAGTTGATTGTTTTTCATAACAAGAGCCTCTGTATTTTGAGTGATATATTTTGCTACTCTTGAAGTTGAATCTAGGACTATATTTAAAGATATAACATTCTCTAGGTACTGTATTTTTTGAGCCAATGATTTAAAAAAGTTAAACGCTACATCAGGATTTGTTAAGAAGTTATTTTTAAATTTTTTAAAATCTATCTCTACTACACTTCCATCACTATCAAACATCGCAGATGCAGGATAGTTCATACCTTCTAAAACGGCCATTTCAGCAACTAAAGAGGTAGGCATAAAACGATGTATAACTATTTCATTATTTTTTGCATCCGTTTTATAAACTTTTAAAACACCACTACAGAGTAATGTAAGGTATTGAGGTGTCTCTTTTTCATAAAAAAGAATCTCTCCCTTTTTAAACTGGCGTTTACGAGAGATTGAGGAGAGGTATTTTAACTCTTTCTCATCAAGATTTTCAAAAAACTTGATCTCTTTTAGCTCTTGAAAAATCTGCATTAGCGAGTCTGTCCACTACCATAGATTTTAAATTTATAAGTAGTTAAGCCCTCTATCCCCATTGGTCCACGAGCATGAAGTTTATTTGTACTTATTCCCACTTCTGCTCCAAAACCAAAAGCTCCACCATCAGTAAATCGAGTACTAGCGTTTACATAAACAGCTGCGGCATCAATGGCATTTAAAAAGCTCTCAGCAGTTGTAATATTTTCTGTAATAATAGCCTCAGAGTGACCTGAACCAAATTTGACAATATGCTCAATAGCCCCATCTACACCCTCAACAACTTTAATGTTTAGTATGTTAGCAAGATACTCTGTGTCAAAATCCTCTTCACTTACATCAGCAACATCAATGATACTCTGTGTATTTTTACACCCTTTAAGTTCTGTATGTGCCTCATCAAACGCCAGCTTTAACTTAGGAAGAGCCTCTTTAGCGATAGCACTATCAACAAGAAGTGTCTCCATAGAGTTACAAACACCAGGGCGTTGCACTTTAGCGTTTATAGCGATGGCTACGGCATTGTCAAGTTTAGCATCTTTGTCTATGTAAGTGTGACATTGACCCTTATCGTGTTTTACTACACTTACAGTTGCATTTTGACTTACATGTTTAATAAGCCCAGCACCACCACGAGGAATAATTAGATCTACATACTTATCCATCTTGATAAGCTTGTTTACACCCTCACGAGAAGAGTCAGGAATAAGTGAGATAAGTGCTCTTGGTAAATCATTTTTTTCTAAAACATCTTGAAGTACTTTTGCTATAGCTCTGTTAGAATTTTCAGCCTCTTTTCCACCTTTAAGAACACATACATTAGCACTTTTAAAACATAATGCTGCTGTATCTGATGTTACATTTGGGCGAGACTCGTAGATGATACCTATTACACCGATAGGAATACTTACTTTTTCTATCTTAAGTCCATCCTCTGTTACCCATCCATCTAAAACTCGACCAACAGGCTCTTTAAGTCCAGCTATCTCTTCTATAGCGACTGCCATAGCATCTATGCGAGACTCATCTAAGAAAAGTCTATCCATTAAAGCAGATGATAAATTACTTTTTTCTCCATCAG